>DASVFV010000138.1:0-30719 GCA_036379875.1 Burkholderiales bacterium
CCCTCGTCGGCGAGGATCTCCGACAGCAGCTCGCGGATGCCGATCTCGTCGTCGACGACTAGGATCTGCGCCATGCGTCTACGCGGCCTTGGCGAGCGGCAGCAGCACGCTCACCGATGCGCCGCTCGCCGGGCGGTTCTCGATCGTCACCGCGCCGTGGTGCTCGTCGACGATCTTCTTCACGATCGCGAGGCCGAGCCCGGTGCCGCGCGGCTTGGTGGTGACGTAAGGCTCGAAGATGCGCGCCATCAGCTCCTCGGGGAAACCGCCGCCATTGTCCGATACCGCGAGCCGCACGCGGTCGCCGGCGAGCTCGGTGCGCACCTCGATCGCGGGGCTGGCGGCGCGGCCGGCCTGGTTCTCCAGCGCGTCCTGCGCGTTCTGCACGAGGTTGTGGATCACCTGGCGGATCTGGGCGCCGTCCGCCCAGACCGACGGCAGCGGCTCGGCGAGCTTTTTCGCGATCGGCACGGACGAATTCTCGTACAGCGCGAGCACCTGGCGCACCAGCGCGTTCAAGTCGAGCGGCGCCGGCTCCGGCGCGGGCAGGCGCGCGTAGTCGCGGAACGCGTCCACCATCGCCTTGAGCGCGGCGACCTGGTTCACGATGGTCTCGGTCGAGCGCTTCAGCGTCTCGGCGTCCTCGCGCGGCAGGCGCTCGGCGAGCTTCATCTGCAGGCGCTCGGCGGAGAGCTGGATCGGGGTGAGCGGGTTCTTGATCTCGTGCGCGAGGCGCCGCGCCACCTCGGCCCAGGCAGTGGCGCGTTGCGCCTGGATGAGGCGCGTGATGTCGTCGAATACCACCACCGCGCCGCCGCCGGTCGCCTGCGGCAGGCGCGCGCCGCGCGCATGCAGGGTCTTGCCGGTGCCCTTGAGCTGCAGCTCGAGCTGCCAGTCGGCTTCACCCTGCGCGGCGAACTGCTCGCGCATCTGCGCCGCGAACGCGGCGAGCTCGCCGCCGAGGATGGTCGAGGCGCCGTGGTTGGAGATGGAAAGCTGTTGCGCATGGTCGAACACCAGCACGCCCGCCGAGAGGTTGGCGAGGATGCTCTCGAGGCGCGCCTTCGCCGCCTCGAGCGCCGCACGGTTCGATTCGACGCCGCGGCGTGCGTCTTCGAGCTGGCGCGTCATGGAATTGAAGGACTCGGTCAGCACGCCGAGCTCGTCGCGGCTGGTCACCGGCGCGCGCCGCGTGAAGTCGCCGCGCGCCACCGCCTGGGTGGCCTGGGCGAGATTCGCGAGCGGCTCGGCGAGGAGCCCCGACTGCGTGGCGGCCGCGGACACGGCGACGAACAGCGCCATCAGCAGGGCGAAGCTCAGCGTGACGACATAGATGCGCTTCAGCCCGTCGCGCGAGATCGCGAGCTCGCGGTAATCGCGGTACGCCGCCTCGACGGCCTCGGCGCTCTGCGCGAACGGGGCGGGCACGGTCTGCCGGAGTTGCAGGTAGCGCGTTTCGCCCGGCATTTCGACCGGAACCAGCACGCGCAGCGCGAGCGGACGACCGGCCGCGGCATCCACGGCGGTGTAGCCGCGCTGCGCGCGCGCCTGGCGCAGCGCGTGGCTGGGCGGCAGGTCGGGCACCAGCGTGGCCACGTCCTGCGCGGCGCTCGCGAGCAGGCGGCCGGTGCCGGTGACGAGCACCGCTTCGTCCACGCCGAACTGGCTGCGCAGGCGCTCGAGCTGGGTCGGCAGCTGGGACGCCGAGCGCTCCGCCAGGTCGAGCGCCATGGCACCGGCCTTACGTTGCAGGTCGACGCTCATCTGCTCCATCACCTGCTGGCCGAGCGTGATGCCGCCCTCGAGCGCGGCGTCCACCTTGACGTCGAACCATGATTCGATCGAGCGCGTGAGGAAGTGCACCGATACCGCGTAGACAATCAGGCCGGGCACCACGGCAAGCGCGGCAAAGCGCGTCAGCAGCCGCAGCGTGAGGCGCGCGCCGAACACGCGCGCGCGATGCCGGCGCGCCAGCATGACGAGCTGCGTGACCACCAGCGCGGCGAGCAGGATCGCGAGCGCGGCGTTCAGGCCGAGCAGCAGGGGATACTGGCGTGCAAGCAGCGTGGTGTCCGCGCTCGCCGTGGCGAGGAGGAAAAGCCCGACGGCCGCGACCGCGCCGCCGATCAGCACCAGCCATCTCATCGCGGTGGCCGCACGATGAAGCGCTTCCAGGGCGACTCGAGCTGCAGCTCCCGGCCGGTCAGCGCCGAGAGCTGGAAGGGCTTGGGCAGCTGCGTGGTGTCGAGCCGCATGCGCACCGCCGCCTCGTAGTCCGAGTCGGCAAAGCGCATCGTGCGGTCCACCACCAGCCAATTGCGCACGCGCATCAGCACGTTGAGCGCCTCCTCGAGCGTGGCGAAGCTTTGCTGCAGCAGCCCCGTGGACAGCCGGTATTGCCGCGACAGCGCATGATAGGACAGGCGCAGGCTCAGATTGCGTGACGCGGCGCTTTCGTCGAACCAGTACCAGCGCCGCCGGGTAAGCTCGAACTCGACCCGGAAGTAGAGCGGCACGCCGTTCGCCACCACTTCGGCGAGCCGCGGCGTGAGCTCGAAGGCGAAGTCGACATCAAGCGCGAGGCCCTCCTCGACGCGCCGCAGCGCCACCTCGCGCACCTCGATTTCCTCGGCGCGCGCCGGCGCAGCCGCGACGAGAAGCGACACCAGGAAGCCGCCGATTGCGCTCACCAAGGCGATGCGGCGCATCGCGCCTCTCGTTTCAGTCTTGCTTGTGGATCAGCGCGTAATAGAAGCCGTCGCGCTCGGTGTCGGGCAGGCCCTGCGCGGCGGCGCCGTCCGGCAACGCGAGCCGCACCGCCCGGGCGCCGGCGCCGCGCTGGCGCGCGATGAACGCTTCGATCACCGCGTCGTTCTCCTGCGGAAATACCGAGCAGGTGGCATACAGCAATTTACCATCCGGCCGCAGCACCTGCCAAAGCGCGTCGAGGATCGCGCCCTGGCGCGCGGCGAAAGCGGCGAGGTCGGCGCTGCGCCGCAGCCACTTGATGTCGGGGTGGCGCCGCGCGATGCCGGACGCCGAGCACGGCACGTCGGCAAGCACGCGGTCGAACGGCGTGCCGTCCCACCAGCGCTCGAGCTGCGTGCAGTCGGCCTCGCGCACGCGCGCGTCCAGCCGCAGCCGGGCGAGATTGCGCGCGAGCCGCTCGCAGCGCCTCGCGTCCGCCTCGAGCGCGGTCAGGTCCACGTCTGCGCTCTCGAGGATATGTCCCGCCTTGCCGCCCGGCGCCGCACAGGCGTCGAGCACGCGCTGTCCGGGCGCAAGATCGAGAAGCGGCGCTGCGCGCTGTGCGCCGGCGTCCTGCACGGAAGCTTCGCCTTCATGAAAGCCGGGCAGCCGATCGACCGGAACGGGGCGCTCGACCAGCACGGCTTCGCCGCTCAATGCGCGCGCCGCGATGCCTGCCGCGGCGAGCTTGGCCTGGTAAGCCTGCACGCCGAGGCGCCGCCGATTGACGCGCAGACACATCGGCGGATGCGCGTTACCGGCGGCGAGAACTGCCTCCCATTGCGCGGGATAGGCGCCGCGCAGCAGTTCGATCCACCAGCGCGGATGCTGGTAGTGCGCCTCGGCATCGCTCTGCACGCGCGCGTCGAGCGACGCGCGCTCGCGAAGGTACGCGCGCAGCACGGCATTCACATAGCCCTTCGCGCTCCAGCGTTCGAGCGCGCCGCACGCGCGCACCGCCTGGTCGACCACCGTGTAGTCAGCATAACGCCCCGACTCCAAGGCGTACAGCGAGCACCAGAGCAGCGCGTGCAATACGGGATCGGTGGTTTCGCGCCGGGAGAGCAGGCGCACGATGGCCTGCACGCGCCCGTAGCGGCGCAAGGTGCCATGCGTGAGGTCGATGAGCGCCGCGCGCGGCGTTTCAGTTTCTCCTTCCGCGTAGCGCTCGAATTGCGCGGCCAGGCTGACGCCCGCCGCTACCCGCGCAACGATCGGTGCCGCGTCGCGCAGCGCCGCGGCGAGCGCCTTCACGAAAATCGCGCGCCGCGCGCGAGCGCGCGGCCGCGCAGAAAATCCGCCGCGCTGAGCCGCCGGCCGCCGGCGCGCTGCAACTCGAGAACGCCGAGCGAGCCCTCGCCGCAACCGGCAAGCAGCTGCTCGCCGTCGACCCGCAAGCTGCCCGGCTCGCCCTCCTGCGCCAGCGCTTGCGCGCGCCAGATCTTGATCGCCTCGCCCTCCAGCATGGCGAAGGCGCCTGGCGCCGGACGGTACGCGCGCACCGCGCGCTCCAGCTCGATGGCGGGCTTCGACCAGTCGAGACGCGTTTCGCGCTTGTCGATTTTCGGCGCATAGGTGATGCCCTCGCTGGGCTGCGGCAGTGCGCGCGCGCGGCCGCTTTCCACGTCGCTCAGGGCCTCGACGACGGCGCGCGCGCCCAGCGCCGCGAGCTTGTCATGCAGCGTGCCGGCGTCGTCGTCGGCTGCGATCGGCAGCGCTTTTTGCATCAGCACCGGCCCGGTATCCAGGCCGGCATCCATCTGCATGATCGAAATACCGGTTTCGCGGTCGCCGGCAAGAAGGGCGCGCTGAATGGGCGCCGCGCCGCGCCAGCGGGGCAGGAGCGACGCGTGGACGTTCAGCGCGCCGAATCGGGTAGCCTGCAAAAGCGCGGGCGGCAGAAGCAGTCCGTAAGCAGCCACCACCAGCGCACCAGGTCGCAGCGCACGAACCTCCTCGAGCTCCGGAGCGCCCTTGAGCCTTGCAGGTTGGCGCACTGGGATACCGCGCGCCAAGCCGAGCCGCTTGACGGCGCTCGCCGCGGGCAGCAGGCCACGACCCGCCGGACGGTCGGGCTGCGTAAGAACCAGGGAAACTTCGTGCCCCGCGTCCAGCAGGCCCGCCAGCACCCGCTCAGCGAACTCGGGCGTGCCGGCGAAGACTAGGCGCAGGAAGGCGGCGAATCAGGCCGACTTGCGCAGCTGCTTGGCGAGCTTGGCGCGAATGCGCTGCTGCTTGAGCTGCGAGAGGTGCTCGACGAAAACCTTGCCCTTCAGGTGATCCATCTCGTGCTGGATGCACACCGCGAGCAAGCCTTGGGCTTCGAGCGTGAACGGATTGCCGTTCTGGTCGTGCGCGCGCACTTTCACGCGTTCCGCGCGCTCGACCAGCTCATAGATTCCAGGCACCGACAGGCAGCCCTCTTCGATGTCGGACACGCCCGTGGCCTCGAGAATTTCCGGGTTCACCAGCACGACCAGCGAATCGCGCCGCTCGGAGACGTCGACGACGATCACTTGTTTCGCCACATCAACCTGGATTGCCGCAAGGCCAATCCCGGGCGCCGCGTACATGGTTTCGGCCATGTCAGCGACCAGCTTCTTGAGCCCGTCGTCGAACACAGTCACGGGGGCGGCCACTTTATGGAGCCGGGCGTCGGGGTAGCGGAGAATATTCAAACGAGCCATTTCACTTGCGAATTGAAAGGATTATGTGGACAATCTCAGGCAGCGTATAAGAAATCCAACCTTTACTGCTACATTGGGGTGGAAAAGTCGATTTTCCAGCCGGTCCAGGAACCGCGAAAGGGACGGGTCGCCATGGTCCAGCAAGTCGGTAAGTCTATCATAGCGCTGGTTTTCTTGGTGTCGGGCAGCGTGCTCGGCCAGGCGCCCAGCGCGCCTCTGGCGATCAAGCCAGACGCCCCGGACCGCTATGTGGTGGTGCCCGGCGACACGCTGTGGGGCATCTCGCAGCGCTACACCGACTCGCCGTGGCGCTGGCCCGAGTTGTGGAACATGAACAAGGAGCAGATCCGCAACCCGCACCTCATCTATCCGGGGTACGTGATCCTGCTCGATCGCGAGCGCGGCAGCCTGTCGATCGCGCAGCCCGGCGCCCAGCCCGGCAGCGAGCAGCAACCTGGCGCCGAGCAGAAGCCAGGGACCGAAAGGCCGGCACCCGTTGCCCCGAGCACCGCCGGGCGGGAACCTTCGAGTCCCTCGAGCAGGCAAGCGGCCGGAGCCGTGAAGCTTGAGCCTCGCGTGCGCGCCGAATCGCTCGCGCGGCAGGAAATCCCCAGCATCCCTCCGTCGGCAATCGAACCCTGGCTGTCGCGACCGCTGGTGGTGGAACCCGACGGCCTGGAGAAGGCGCCGACCATCATTGCCACGCAAGCCGATCGTGTGGTGCTCGCGACTGGCAACTCGGCCTACGTGCGCGGCATCGGCGCGTCGAAAGACGATACCTGGTACGTGTACCGCCGCGGTGGCCCGCTCGTGGATCCGGACACCAACAAGACGCTCGCGTACGAGGCCATTTATCTGGGCACCGCGCAACTCACGCGCCCCGGCGACCCCGCCACGGTGCTTCTGACCAGCTCGGTGCAAGAGGTCGAAGCCGGCGACAAGCTGGTGGCGGCGGGACGGCCCCAGCCGATCAACTATGCACCGCGCGCGCCGAGCGCGAAGCTGCGTGGCCGCGTGATCGGGATTTACGGCGGCGTGGCGCAGGTCGGCGAAGCCGGGCCGCAGCAGATCATCAGCATCAACCGCGGCAAGGCCGACGGCATCGAGGTCGGCCACGTCCTCGCGCTCTATAACCTCGGCGGCTCGGTGCGCGACGCGACCAAGCCGCGCAACGCTCCCGAAGCACGTATCCAGCTGCCCGACGAACGCAACGGACTTGCGTTTGTGTTCCGGGTCTTCGACCGGATATCCTATGCGCTGGTCATGCAGGTCACGAGGCCGGTCAGCCCGCTCGATGTGGTGCAGACGCCGTAACACGAAAAACCGGTGAACCCAGACCCGGGGCTCGCGAGCTGGCTGAAGCTGGCCCTCACCCCGGGCATCGGACCCGCCACCTTCCAGCGCATGCTGCGGCAGTTCGGCCTGCCGCACGCGATCCTGCAGCACCGCCGCAGCGAGCTTTCCGGCTTCACCACCTCCGCGGTCCTCGAAGCGCTCGACTCCGATGGCGTCGCGCAGGCCGTGCAGCGCGCGCTTGCCTGGGCGGCGCAGCCCGGTCACTCGATCGTCACGCTGGCCGACGAGACCTATCCGCGGCTACTGCTCGAGATCGCCGATCCGCCGCCGCTGCTCTATGCGCGCGGACGCGTCGAGCTTCTTTCGCGCGGCGCGCTCGCGGTAGTGGGCAGTCGCAACGCCACGCAGCAGGGAGAGGCGAACGCCGAGTCGCTGGCGCGCGCCCTGAGCGCGGCCGGCCTGACCATCGTGTCGGGGCTCGCGCTGGGCATCGACGCCGCCGCGCATCGCGGCGGGCTGGCCGGCGCCGGCTCGACGATCGCGGTGCTCGGCACCGGAATCGACGTGGTGTACCCGGGCCGCAACGCGCCGCTCGCGGCCGAGATCGCCGAGCGCGGCCTGCTGCTCTCCGAGTTCCCGCTCGGCACCGGCCCGGCAGCGCAGAATTTCCCCCGGCGCAACCGGCTGATCAGCGGTCTCGCGCGCGGCTGCCTGGTGGTCGAGGCCGCACTTGCGTCCGGCTCGCTCATCACGGCGCGCGCGGCGGCGGAGCAGGGCCGCGAAGTATTCGCAATTCCGGGCTCCATCCATTCGCCGCTTTCGAAGGGCTGCCACGCGCTCATCAAGTCGGGCGTCAAGCTCGTCGAGTCGGCCGAGGACGTGCTCACCGAGCTGTCGGGCTTCCGGCCGAGCGGCTTTGCCTCGACGCGCGAAGCCGCGCGCCCGGGCGATACCGGGCTGCTCGCGCACATGGGGCATGACCCGGTGGACGTGGATTCGCTATGCTCGCGCGCCGGGTGGTCCGCGGAGCAGGTCTCGTCCGAGCTGCTGAGGCTCGAGCTCGACGGCAGGGTCGCCGCGCTGCCCGGCGGCCTTTACCAGCGTCTGGAGAAGGGACAAGGCAGGTAAACCCAATCGCCCACGTCGCGTTATAAGAAGGGAGAACCCCATGTACGACGTCCTGGTCTTCGTGTTCGAGAACTGCCAGCAAGCCGACCTGGCCTACGACCGCGACCGCGTGGCGCAGAAGCTGTCGGCCGCCGGCTTCGAAGACGGCGACATCAGCGAGGCGCTGCACTGGCTCGCCGGCATGTCGCTCATCCCACAGGTGCGCGGCCCCCTGCCCGACGCGCGCCGCACGTTCCGCGCCTACGCGCCACGCGAGCTCGCGAAGCTCGACGCGCAGTGCCGCGGATTCCTCATGACGCTCGAGCACTCCGGCATCCTGAACGCAGAGACGCGCGAGCTCGTCATCGAGCGCGCGCTGGCCGCGTCCGGCGATGCGCTCAGCCTCGAGCAGCTCAAGCTCGTGGTGCTGATGGTGCTGTGGAACCAGCAAACGCCGACCAGCCGGTTGGTGGCCGAAGAGCTGTTCACCGCGCCGCACACGCGCCTCGCCAACTAAGGCCTCGCCAACTAAGCGGCAGCGCAGCCCAATTTTTCACGCCGCGGGCATGGTGGGTTGAAGCGCGCGCGCCTTTGCACTTATCATCTGCGGCCTTTCGCGCCGCATGGCAAAAAAACTCATCATCGCCGAAAAACCGTCGGTCGCGGCCGACATCGCTCGCGCGCTGGGCGGCTTCAAGCGCAGCGGCGACTACTACGAGAGCGAGCACTACGTGCTGTCCTCCGCGGTCGGCCACCTGCTCGCGCTGACGGTTCCCGAGGAGCATGACGTGAAGCGCGGCAAGTGGTCGTTCAGCCGCCTGCCGGTGATCCCGCCGCAGTTCGCGCTTGCGCCGATCGAGAAATCGGAATCCCGGCTCAACGTGCTGCTGCGCCTGATGAAGCGCAAGGACGTCACCGGCCTGGTGAACGCGTGCGACGCGGGTCGCGAGGGCGAGCTGATCTTCCGCTACATCGTGCAGCACGCGCGCAACAAGAAGCCGATCGAGCGGCTGTGGCTGCAGTCCATGACGCCGCAGTCGATCCGCGATGGCTTCGCCAGCCTGCGCGCCGACAAGGAGCTGCTGCCGCTCGCCGACGCGGCGAAGAGCCGCTCCGAGGCCGACTGGCTGGTGGGCATCAATGGCACGCGCGCCATGACCGCCTTCAACTCCAAGGAAGGCGGGTTCTACCTGACCACGGTCGGGCGCGTGCAGACGCCGACGCTCGCGATCCTCGTGGAGCGCGAGGAGCGCATCCGCGCCTTCACGCCACGCGCGTACTGGGAAGTGCAGGCGCGCTTCGGCGCGAAGGCGGGCGAATACCCGGGGCGCTGGTTCGATCCGAAGTTCAAGAAGGACGACGACGCGGAGCGCAAGCCCGAGCGGCTGTGGAGCGCGCGCGACGCCGAGGCGATCGTCGCCGCGTGCGAAGGCAAGAGCGGCACGGTGACCGAGGAGAGCAAGCCCTCGACGCAACTCTCGCCGCTGCTTTACGACCTGACCAGCTTGCAGCGCGAAGCGAACGCGCGCTTCGGCTTCCCGGCGCGCATGACGCTGTCGCTGGCGCAGGCGCTGTATGAGCGCCACAAAGTGCTCACCTATCCACGCACCGACTCGCGCGCGCTTCCCGAGGACTACCTCGACACGGTGAAGAAGACGCTGGGCGCGCTCGGCGACACGCGCGAGTTCGCGCCATTCGCGAAGCAGATCCTCAAGCAGGGCTGGGTAAAGCCGAACAAGCGTGTGTTCGACAACGGCAAGATCTCGGACCACTTCGCCATCATCCCCACGCTGCAGACGCCGAAGCAGCTGAACGAGGCGGAGCAGAAGCTCTACGACATGGTGGTGCGGCGCTTTCTGGCGGTGTTCTATCCGGCCGCCGAGTATCTGCAGACCACGCGCATCACGCGCGTCAGCGAGCATCACTTCCGCACCGATGGCAAGGTGCTGCAGGCGCCGGGCTGGCTCGCGGTGTACGGGCGGGCCGGCGGCGAGGAAAGCGAGAACCTGCCGGCCATCACGCAGGGCGAGAAGGTCGCGGTGCGCGAGATCGCCGCGCACGCGAACCAGACCAAGCCGCCGCCGCGCTACACCGAGGCTACGCTGCTCTCGGCCATGGAAGGCGCGGGCAAGCTGGTCGAGGACGACGAGCTGCGCGAGGCGATGGAGGCGAAGGGCCTCGGCACGCCGGCCACGCGCGCGGCGATCATCGAGGGGCTGATCCGCGAGGATTACGTGCACCGCGAAGGCCGCGAGCTGGTGCCGACGCCCAAGGCGTTCTCGCTCATGTTCGCGCTGCACATGCTGAACATCATCGAGCTCAGCTCCCCGGAGCTGACCGGCGAGTGGGAGCACAAGCTGAAGCTGATCGAGGCCGGCAAGCTGACGCGCGAAGAGTTCATGAAGCAGATCACCAGCCTCGTGAAAAACGTGGTGAGCACCATCAAGCACGGCGAGATCCCCGACGTGGTGTATGCCACGGTGCCGGCGCCGTGCCCCAAGTGCGGCGGCACGGTGCAGGAGAACTATCGCAAGGTGCAGTGCCAGAAGTGCGACTTCTCGCTGTGGCGCGTGATCTCCGGGCGCGAATGGGCGCCGGAAGAGCTCGCCGAGCTCTTCACCAAGCGCTTCGTCGGCCCGCTCACCGGCTTTCGCAGCAAGCAGGGCCGGCCGTTCAGCGCCGGCATCCGCCTGACCGACGAGCTGCGCCTGGAGTTCGACTTCGGCCAGGGCGCCGAGGACGAGACGCCGCCCGACTTCTCCGCGCAGGAGCCGCTCGGCAGCTGCCCGAAGTGCGGCTCACGCGTGTTCGAGCACGGCGTGGCCTATGTGTGCGAGAAGGCGGTCGGCGCCGGCCGCACCTGCGACTTCCGCTCCGGCCGCTTGATTCTCCAGCAGCCGATCGAGCGCGAGCAGATGAAGAAGCTTCTCGAGAGCGGCCGCACCGATCTGCTGACCGGCTTCGTGTCGAAGAAGAACCGCAAGTTCAAGGCTTTCCTCGTCAAGGGCCCCGAAGGCAAGATCGTCTTCGAGTTCCAGCCGCGTGCGCCGAAGGAAAAGGCGCCCGAGGAAAAACCTACACGTCGAGGTTCCGAACGCCGAGCGCGTTCGACTCGATAAAGGCGCGGCGCGGCTCGACCTCGTCGCCCATCAGCTTGGTGAAGATCTCGTCCGCGGCGATGCCGTCCTCGATCTGCACCTTCAGCAAGCGCCGCGTGGCCGGGTCCATGGTGGTTTCCCAGAGCTGCGCGGGGTTCATCTCGCCCAGGCCCTTGTAGCGCTGCAGCGTCATCGACTTCTCGACCTCGCCGAGCAGCCATTTCATGGCCTCGCCGAAGTCGCGCACCGGCTGGCGCTTGTCGCCGCGCTGCACGCTCGCGCCCGCTCCGATCAGCCCGCGCAGCATCTCGGCGGTCTGGCGGATCTGCGCGTAGTCGCCGGAGTGCACGAACTCGGTGTCGATGGTGCTCATGCGCACGTTGCCGTGCCGGGTGCGCTCGACGCGCACCTGGTAGCGCTCGGTCTTCTGGTCGAAGTGCGGCGCGACGGCGAAGCCCTCGCCGCCGAGCGCGGCTTCCAGCGCCTCCGCGGAGGCTTCGGCGGTATCGCGCCGCGACAGGTCCACCTGCACGCCGCTCAGCATCGCCATCAGCACCTCGCGGTCGACCAGGCGCGAGACGCGCTCCATCACTGCCTCGGCGAGCAGGTAGGACTTGGCGAGCTCGGCGAGCGTGTCGCCGCTGATCGGCTCGCGCCCCGCGCCGGGATGCAGCGCCGCGTCCACCAGGGCCTGGCGCAGCATGAAGGCGTTCAGCTCGTGCTCGTCCTTGAGATAGCGTTCTTCCTTGCCGAGCTTCGCCTTGTAGAGGGGCGGCTGGGCGATGTAGATGTGGCCGCGTTCGACCAACTCGCGCATCTGCCGGTAGAAGAAGGTGAGCAGCAGGGTGCGGATGTGCGAGCCGTCCACGTCGGCATCGGTCATCACGATGATGCGGTGGTAGCGCAGCTTGTCGGGGTTGTACTCCTCGGCGCCGATACCGCAGCCGAGCGCGGTGATGAGGGTGGCAATCTCGGCCGAGGACAGCAGCTTCTCGAAGCGCGCGCGCTCCACGTTCAGGATCTTGCCCTTGAGCGGCAGGATCGCCTGGAACTTGCGGTCGCGGCCCTGCTTGGCGGAGCCGCCGGCCGAGTCGCCCTCGACCAGGTAGAGCTCGGACTTGGCCGGGTCGCGCTCCTGGCAGTCCGCCAGCTTGCCCGGCATGCCCATCGAGTCGAGCACGCCCTTGCGGCGCGTCATCTCACGCGCCTTGCGCGCGGCTTCGCGGGCCGCGGCCGCCTCGACGATTTTCACCGTGATGGTGCGCGCATCCTGCGGGCGCTCGTCGAGGTACTCGCGCAAGCGCTCGGCGACGATCTCCTCGACCACCGGGCGCACCTCGGAGGAGACCAGCTTCTCCTTGGTCTGCGAGGAGAACTTAGGCTCGGGCACCTTCACCGACAGCACGCAGGCGAGGCCCTCGCGCATGTCGTCGCCGGTGGTCTCGACCTTGGCCTTCTTGGCGAACTCATGCTCCTCGATGTACTTGTTGAGCACGCGCGTCATGGCCGCGCGCAGGCCGGTGAGGTGCGTGCCGCCGTCCTTCTGCGGGATGTTGTTGGTGAAGCAGATCACGTTCTCCTGGTAGGAGTCGTTCCACTGCATCGCCACCTCGACGGTGATGCCGTCCTTCACGCCCTGGCCGTGGAACACGTTGGGGTGCAGCACGGCCTTCGAGCGGTTCATGTACTCGACGAAGCCCTTCACGCCGCCGGAAAAGGCGAAGTTCTCCTCCTTGCCGGTGCGCTGGTCGCGCAGCATGATCTTGACGCCATTGTTCAAGAACGACAGCTCGCGCAGGCGCCGCGCCAGGATGTCGTAGTGGTAGTCGACCACGCCGAATGTTTCCCGGGCGGCGAGGAAATGCACCTCCGTGCCGCGCCGCTCGGAGCTGGCGCCCGCCTTGAGCGGCGCCACCGCCACGCCATTGCGGAACTCCATCTGGTGCACCCGGCCCTCGCGCCAGATGGTGAGGCGCAGCCACTCCGAAAGCGCGTTGACCACAGACACGCCCACCCCATGCAGGCCGCCCGACACCTTGTAGCTGTTCGAGTCGAACTTGCCGCCGGCGTGCAACTCGGTCATCACGATCTCGGCGGCCGAGCGTTTCTCCTCGTCGTCCTCCTTGATACCGGTGGGGATGCCGCGCCCGTTGTCGAGCACCGACACCGAGTTGTCGGTATGGATCGTGACCACGATCTCGTCGCAGAATCCGGCGAGCGCCTCGTCGACCGCGTTGTCCACCACCTCGAACACCATGTGGTGCAGGCCGGTGCCGTCCGAGGTGTCGCCGATGTACATGCCCGGCCGCTTGCGCACCGCCTCCAGGCCCTTCAGGACCTTGATCGCGTCGGAGCCGTATTCCTTTTCCGCGTCGGTCACTAGATCCTCATCGGCATGACGACGTACTTGAAATCCTTTTCCGCCGCGTAGGTGATGAGCGCGCTGGAAGCCGCATCGCCGAAGGCGCACTCGATCTCCTCGCCGGCGACGTTGTTCAGCACGTCGAGCAGGTAGTTCACGTTGAAGCCAATGTCGAGCGCATCGCCGGCGTACTTCACCTCGAGCTCCTCGTGCGCCTCCTCCTGCTCGGCGTTCGACGACACGATCTTCAGGCTGCCCTCGCCGAGCACCCAGCGCACGCCGCGGAACTTCTCGTTCGAGAGGATCGCGGCGCGCTGCAGCGCCTGGCGCAGCGCCTCGCGGCTCGCCTGCAGCTTGTTCTTGTGGCCGCTCGGGATGACGCGGGTGTAATCGGGAAACTTGCCGTCGATCAGCTTGGACACCAGGTCCACCGAGCCGAAGCTGAAGGCGGCCTGGGTGGCGGCGATCTCGACGCTCACCGGGGCGTCGGTATCGGCGAGCAGCTTGCCGAGCTCCAGCACGGTCTTGCGCGGCACGATGACTTCCTGGCGCGGCAGCTTGGCGCCGAGGCCGAGCGAAGCATAGGCGAGGCGGTGGCCGTCGGTGGCGACCAGCTTGAGCGTGCCGTCCTCCACCACCATGAGCAGCCCGTTCAGGTAGTAGCGGATGTCCTGCTGCGCCATGGCGTACTGGACGAGCGACAGCGCGCGGCGCAGCGCTTTCTGCTCGAGCTCGAACTTGGCCGCGTCGCCGCTCGGCTTGGCGAGGCGCGGAAAGTCCTCGGCGGCCAGGGTCTGGAGCGTGAAGCGGCTCTTGCCCGCCTTCACCAGCATGCGCTTGTCCTGCTGCTGTAGCTGCACCTCGGCGCCCTCCGGCAGGGCGCGCAGGATGTCGAGCAGCTTGCGTGCGCCGACCGTCACCGCGCGCGCGTCGGCCGGCGCGTTCACGCCGCTGCGCGCGGCGATCTGAATCTCGATGTCGGTGGCGAGAAAAGCGAGCGCGTCCCCGCTGCGCTCGATCAGCACGTTGGAGAGGATCGGCAGGGTGTGCCGGCGCTCGATAATCCCGCTCACGGCCGAAAGCGGGCCGAGCAGATCGTCGCGCTTTGCTTTAGCAAGATTCATTGTTATTTACCTTAGTAGTAACTAATAGAGCCGCCGCAATCCTGGGATAACGCTGCAAGTGCTTGCCCTGCTTCGCGTTGCGGCTGCTTTGCCCCCCGGGAAAAGCTGTGGAGCGTCGTTGCGGCAATGTGGATGGTTTGCGCCATCCGGCCCGCCGCGGCGCTTATGCACAATCTGTCCCCACGTTGCTCAGCCTTTCAGCACTTGCTCCAGGACCACGTAGTCCCGGTTGAGCGCGGTATCGAGCTTGCGCAGGCTGGCGATGGTGCGGCAGGCGTGCAGCACGGTGGTGTGGTCGCGGTTGCCGAACGCCTCGCCGATCTCCGGCAGGCTCATCTGCGTGAGGTCCTTGGCGAGCGCCATCGCGACCTGGCGCGGGCGCGCCACGTTGCGGCTGCGCTTCTTGGAATGCATGTCGGAGATCTTGATCTTGAAGTACTCGGCGACGGTCTTCTGGATGCCTTCCACGCTCACCTGGCGGCTCGCCACGTTGAGGATGTCCTGCAGCGCCTCCTTGGCGAGCTCGAGCGACAGCTCGCGGTTCGAGAAGCGCGCGAACGCCAGCACCTTCTTCAGCGCGCCCTCCAGCTCGCGCACGTTGGAGCGCAGGTGCTTGGCGATGAAGAACGCGATGTCCTCCGAGAGCGCCACGGCTTCGGCCTCCGCCTTCTTCAGCACGATGGCGACGCGCATCTCGAGCTCGGGCGGCTCGATGGCCACGGTGAGGCCCCAGCCGAAGCGCGAAATCAGCCGCTCCTCCATCCCGGCGATTTCCTTCGGGTAGGTGTCGCAAGTAATGACGATCTGCTTGTGCGCCTCCACCAGCGCGTTGAAGGCATAGAAGAATTCTTCCTGGGTGCGGCCCTTGTTCGAGAAGAACTGGATATCGTCGATGAGCAGCAGATCGAGCGAGTGGTAGTAGCGCTTGAACTCGTCGAACGACTTCTGCTGGTAAGCGCGCACTACGTCGGTAACGTACGCCTCTGCATGGATATACCGGATGCGCGCCTGCGGCCGCTGGTCGGCGAGCTGGTTGCCGATCGCCTGCACCAAGTGCGTCTTGCCCAGCCCGACGCCGCCGTAAACGAATAGCGGGTTGTAGGACACGCCGGGGTTCTCGGCCACCTGCAGCGCCGCCGCGCGCGCCAGCTGGTTCGCCTTGCCGGTGACGAAGCTGTCGAAGGAAAACGCCGGGTTGAGCCTGGCGCGCTCGAGAATGGAGGGCGTCTCGGCGGGGCGGGGCGCGGCCGGCGCGGCGCGCGCCGGCGGTTCCGCCATGCGCGCGAGCACCAGCCGCACGCCGAGCTCCTTGCCGCTCGCTTCGGCGATCAGGCGCTCGATGCGCGCCGCGAAGCGCTCACGCACCAGCTCGAGCACGAAGCGGTTGGGCGCTGCAAGAACCAACGTCGATGAGCCGCTGTCTGCCGCCTCGCCGGCCTCGGGCGCGAGCGGGCGGATCCAGGTGTTGAATTGTTGCGCGGGGAGCTCCTGCTCAAGCCGACGCAGGCATGCGTCCCAGAGGTTTTGCATCTTTTCGTTGGGCCTAAAGCGAGTCGAGATTTTACCTTTTCGCTGTTGCGTTATCCACAGATGAATTGACAGAGCGACGACGCGCACGCTCTAATACCGGCCTTTTTCGGACCGCGAAAAAAGATGGCAACCAAGCGGACTTACCAGCCCTCCAAAACTCGGCGCGCGCGACGCCACGGCTTTCTCGTGCGCAGCCGCACTGCCGGCGGACGCAAGGTGCTGCGCAGCCGGCGCGCGCGCGGCCGGCGCCGGCTCGGGCTCTAGCCGCGGCGGACAAGCGCTTCGGGCTAGGCGCTGCGCGGCGGCTAACGCAGAAAGCTGAGTTCGAAACCCTACTGCGGCACGGCGCCCGGCATAGCCTCGAGGGCTACACGATCTATGTTGCGCGACGCACTAGCGGCACCGCGCGGCTCGGCATGCTGATCTCGCGCAAGCACTCGCCGCGCGCGGTGGTGCGCAACGGCATCAAGCGCTGCATCCGCGAGGCGTTCCGGCTGGAACGCGAGCGCCTCGGGTCGATCGATATCCTGGTGCGGCCGCCTTACGGCGCGCGCCCGTCGGCGCAAATGATCGTGCAGCTGCGCGAAATGCTGGGCCGGTTGAAGCGATGATCACGAAAACGCTGCGATTCTTGCTGCTCGGGTACCGCTGGTGCGTACGGCCGCTGCTGCCGCCCGCCTGCCGCTTCTACCCGAGCTGCTCGCACTATGCCGAGGAAGCCTTGGCGCGGCACGGCCTGTGGCGCGGCGGCTGGCTGGCCACCCGGCGCGTCTGCCGCTGCGGGCCCTGGCATCCGGGCGGCTTCGACCCCGTCCCCTAGGCATCCATCGTGGACACCCAACGGCTCATCCTGCTCGTGATCTTCAGCTTCTCGCTGCTCATGCTGTGGGAAGCGTGGGAGAAAGAGAAGCGCCCCAAGCCCGCACCACCCGCGCCGGTGGCGCAGCAGCAGCAACAGGGCGTTCCGGCGCCGGGCAAGCCGGAAGCGGCGCCGGCCAAGCCGCCGGCCACCGGCGTGCCAGCCACCGAGGCGCCCGGCAAGGGCGAGGTGGTGCGCGTCACCACCGACCTGGTGGTCGCCGAGATCGACACGCGCGGCGCCACGCTGAAGCGCCTGGAGCTCCTCAAGCACAAGGATTCGGCCGATCCGACGCAAAACTTCGTGCTGCTCGGGCCGCAGCACCAATATGAGGCGCAAAGCGGCCTGGTCCAGGAAGGCGGGCCGAACCACCTGACCCTGTGGTCGAGCAGCGCGAAGGAGTACGCGCTGTCGGCCGGGCAGGACAGCGTCGAGGTGCGGCTGACCGGCGAGGGCCGCGACGGCCTGTCGGTGGAAAAGATCTACACGTTCAGGCGCAACAGCTACGTGATCGACGTCGCGCTCGAGGTGCGCAACAAGGGCGCCGCGGCCGTCACCCCTTACGCCTACTTCCAGTTCACCCACGACGGCAAGGCGGCCGCGAACGTGAACAAGGTGGCGGCCACCTTCGGCGCGCAAAGCTTCATCGGTTACGGCCTCTACACCGCGGAGAAGGCCTACGAGAAGATTCACCCCGCCGACCTGGACAAGGGAAAGTTCGAGCGGCGAGCCGACAGCGGATGGCTCGCCTTCGTGCAGCATTACTTCGTGTCGGCCTGGCTGCCGCCCGAGAAGCTGCAGCGCGACTACGGCGCGCTGAAGAGAAACGACGGGCTGTACGCCGGCAACGTAGTGGTAAGCCCGGGCGCGGTCGCGCCCGGCGCCAGCGGGGCGGTCAAGGTCTCGCTCTATGCCGGTCCGCAGGAACAGCGTCGGCTGCAGGCGGCCGCGCCAGGCCTCGACCTGGTGGTCGATTACGGCTGGCTCGCCATCATCGCCTGGCCGCTATTCTGGCTGCTGGAGAAGTTCCATGCCCTGTCCGGCAACTGGGGCGTGGCGATCATTCTGCTCACGGTCCTGATCAAGCTCGTGTTCTTCCCGCTCTCCGCGGCGAGCTACAAGTCGATGGCGAAAATGAAGCTCGTCACGCCGCGGCTCACCAAGATCCGGGAGATGTACGCGCACGACCGGAACAAGATGAACCAGGCGATGATGGAGCTCTACCGCACCGAGAAGATCAATCCGCTCGGCGGCTGTTTCCCGATCCTGGTGCAGATCCCGGTGTTCATTGCGCTCTACTGGGTGCTGCTCGCGGCCATCGAGCTGCGCCACGCGCCCTTCATGCTCTGGATCAAGGACCTTTCGGCGCTCGACCCGTACTACGTATTGCCGATCCTGATGACCGCGACGATGGTGCTGCAGACGCGCATGAACCCGGTGCCGCCCGATCCGGTGCAGGCGCGCGTGATGCAGATCATGCCATTCGTGTTCAGCATCTTTTTCTTCTTCTTCCCCGCCGGGCTGGTGCTGTACTGGCTGGTCAACAACATCCTTTCCATCGCGCAGCAATGGCAGATTCAGCGGATGTTCAACCGCGACAAGCCTGCCCATGCCAAGCGATGAGCTGACGCGCGACACGATCGCGGCGGTGGCCACGCCCTCCGGGCGCGGCGGCATCGGGGTGGTGCGGGTGTCCGGCCCGCTCGTGCCTTCGATTTCGAAAACGGTTCTGGGCTCAGCGCCCGAACCGCGCATCGCCACCCGTGCGCAATTCCACGATGCGCGCGGCGAAGTGCTGGACGAGGGCATCGCGTTGTACTTCCCGGCGCCGCATTCGTATACGGGCGAAGCAGTCCTCGAGTTGCAGGGCCATGGCGGGCCGGTGGTGATGCAGGCGCTGCTCGCGGCGTGCCTGGATGCCGGTGCGCGCCTCGCCGAGCCCGGCGAGTTTACGCGGCGTGCGTTCCTCGAGGGCAAGCTCGACCTGGCGCAGGCCGAGGCGGTGGCGGACCTGATCGACGCCGCGAGCCGCGAGGCGGCGCGCTCGGCATTGCGCTCGCTAAGCGGCGAATTCTCCGCTGCGGTGCGCGCGCTGCAGGCCGGGCTGGTCGAATTGCGCGCGCTCACCGAGGCGATGCTCGACTTCCCGGAGGAAGAGCTCGATGCGCTGCATCGCGAGGAGGCAGCGCGGCGGCTGGGCGCGGTGCGCGAGGCGCTCGACGAAGTGCTCGGCAAGAGCCGCCAGGGCAGCCTGCTGCGCAGCGGAGTGCACGTGGTGCTGGCCGGCCGGCCGAACGTAGGCAAATCGAGCCTGCTCAACCGCCTGGCGGGAGAAGAACGCGCGATCGTCACGCCGGTTGCCGGCACGACGCGCGACGCGCTGCGCGAGCCGCTGCAGATCGAGGGCGTGCCGCTGGTGCTCGTCGATACCGCGGGACTGCGCGCCTCTGCCGATGTGATCGAGCGGATGGGCATCGAGCGCACGCGGCAGGAACTCGAGCGCGCGGACGTGGTGATCGCGGTGCATGAGGCGGGCCGGGCGCCGGAGCCGCTCGATAACGTGCCCGAGGACGCCACGGTGCTCGAGATCTATAACAAGATGGATCTTGCGCCCGGCTTCACGCCGCCGGCCCAGGCGATCGGCGTGTCGGCGAAGACCGGTCTGGGCCTGGAGGCATTGAAGAAAGCGATCCTTAGCAAGGCCGGGTGGTCGTCCACCGGTGAGCCGGTGTTCCTCGCGCGCGAGCGCCATCTGCGCGCGCTGCAGCAAGCGCGCCAGCACCTGGAGGCGGCCCGGAATGAACCTCGCTGGGAGCTCTTTGCCGAAGAATTGCGCCTCGCGCACCGCTCGCTGGGCGAGCTGACGGGAGAATTCAGCGCCGACGACCTGCTGGGCGAGATCTTCTCGCGCTTCTGCATTGGAAAGTGATTAATCATTTGTTTCGCATGGAGTTTCTGCTATCTAGGCCAACCGGACCGGGGCGGTTGCGGAACGTCCCGGTGCTAGAATTCCCCGTCCCTAGTAGTCTCCATGACCGGCCCGGCCTGCGCTGGGCCGCTTGCCTTATGGAGTGAACGAACGATGAATGCGCCGACCGTCCCCCTCGACCAGCTGAAAGCCCCGGCATGGGTGCGTCACGAGGGTCTCCGGCAATGGGTCCTGGAAGTCGCACGGCTCGCCAAGCCGCAGCGCATTGTCTGGTGCGACGGTTCGCAAGCCGAGTACGACCGCCTGTGCGCAGAGCTGGTGGCGAACGGGACGCTGATCCGCCTGAACGACCAGCTGCGTCCGAACTCCTACCTCGCGCGCTCTCATCCCACCGACGTGGCGCGCATGGAAGATCGCACCTTCATCTGCAGCAAGAGCAAGGACGACGCCGGGCCGACCAACAACTGGATCGATCCGCGCGAGATGCGCGCCACGCTGAACCGCCTGTTCGACGGCTGCATGCGCGGCCGCACCATGTACGTGATGCCGTTTTCCATGGGACCGATCGGCTCGCCCATCGCGCAAGTCGGCGTGGAAATTTCCGACTCGGCGTACGTCGCAGTCAACATGCGCATCATGACGCGTATGGGGCGCGCCGTCGCCGAGTGGCTGGGCGAAAGCCGCGCGTTCGTGCCTTGCGTGCATTCGGTGGGCGCGCCCCTGCAGCCCGGGCAGAAGGACGTCGCCTGGCCGTGCAACGACAAAGAGAAATGGATCGTGCATTTCCCCGAGACCCGGGAAATCTGGTCGTTCGGCTCGGGCTACGGCGGTAACGCGCTGCTCGGCAAGAAATGCCTCGCGCTGCGCATCGCTTCGGTGATGGCGCGCGACGAAGGCTGGCTCGCCGAGCACATGCTGATCCTGGGCGTGCAATCGCCCAGCGGCGAGAAAACCTACGTCGCAGCCGCGTTTCCCTCCGCTTGCGGCAAGACCAACCTGGCGATGCTGATTCCGCCGAGCGGCTTCGCCGGCTGGAAGGTCAGCACCATCGGCGAGGACATCGCCTGGGTGAAGCCGGGGCCGGATGGCCGCCTGCGCGCGATCAACCCCGAGTACGGGCTGTTCGGCGTCGCGCCAGGCACTTCGGAGCACACCAATCCGAACGCGATGAAGACGCTGCGTGCCAACGTGATCTTCACCAATGTTGCGCTGACACCCGAGGGCGACGTGTGGTGGGAAGGCATGACCGACCAGCCGCCCGCGCGGCTGATCGACTGGCAAGGCAAGGATTGGACGCCGGAAGACGGCAAGAAGGGCCGGCTGGCGGCGCATGCCAACGCGCGCTTCACCGCGCCCTCCGCGCAATGCCCCTCGATGGATCCGGCCTGGGAAGATCCGGCGGGCGTGCCGATCTCGGCATTCGTATTCGGTGGCAGGCGCTCTACGACCGTTCCTCTGGTCGTCGAGGCGCCGAGCTGGGAAGAGGGCGTGTACATGGCCGCCACGCTCGGTTCCGAAACCACCGCCGCAATCACCGGCAAGGTCGGCGTGGTGCGGCGCGATCCGATGGCGATGCTCGCGTTCTGCGGCTACCACATGGGCGACTACTTCGCGCACTGGCTTAAGGTCGGGCGCACGGTGTCACACGCGCCGAAAATCTTCCGCGTCAACTGGTTCAGGCGCGATGCGCACGGCAAATTCCTCTGGCCCGGCTTCAGCGAGAACATGCGCGTGCTGGCGTGGATCGTAGAGCGCTGCCAGGGCCGCGCGAGCGGCGCCGAGACGCCGCTCGGCGTGATGCCGCGCTACGAGGACCTGAACTGGAGCGGCCTGGAGAAGATGAGCGCGGCGCGCTTCGCGGAGCTTTCGCAGATCGATGCCGCGGCGTGGAAGGAAGAATTGCGCTCGCACGATGAGCTGTTCGCCAAGCTCGGCGCGCGCCTGCCCTCCGCCTTGGAGGCGCGGCGCGGGCGCATGCACGAGAAGCTAGCGGCCTAACACCCAGCGCGCAGCGGCTCCCGCCGCGAGCGACACGGCGGCGCCGGCGGCGAGCGCCGCCCCCGGCGGAAATCGTTCGAGCAGCGCGCCGCCCGCTGCCAAGCCGATCCCCACCCCCGCGAGCAGCGCGCTGGTCGTCCAGGTGAAAGCTTCGGTGGCGTGCTCCGGACGCGCCGCCTTGGTGACCAGCATCGACTGGATGATCAGCGCGGGCGCGATCGCCACGCCCGCGAACAGGCACCACGCCGCGAGCGCCCAGGGCTGCCAGCGCAGCGCGAGTACAGCGAGTCCGATCGCGGTCAGTGCGAGCGCGGCCGCGAACTGCCGGGCGAGCGGAAAATGCCAGGCGCGGCTGCCGTACGCGATTCCGCCCAGCGCGCTTCCCGCGCTCATGATGCCGAGGAGCACGCCGGCAAACGCGGCGTCTCCGCGAACCAACGCATAGCCGGTGATGCCGATCTCGAGAAATCCGAATGCGCTCGCGAAGCACAGCACGATGGCGACCAGGTGGACGAAGCTGCGCTCGGCAAGCGGGCCGAGCAGGCCGCGCGACACGCGCCGCTCGATGCGCCAGGCTTGCAGCGCGGGCGAACGCAGGAAGAGCAGCGTACCCGCGAAGCCGCAGGCGGCGGCGAACATCACCGCTGCGGCTGCATTGACGAACGCGATCAGCAGCGCGACCGCGAGCGGGCCGATGATGAAGATGATCTCGATCATCACCGATTCGGCGGAGAACGCGGCAGCGAGCAGCGCCTCATCGCGCAGCACCTGGCGAAAATAGGTGCGCATGCATACGGTGATGGGCGGGAAGCACGCCCCGGCGGCGGCGGCCGCGCCGAACGCGAGCCAGGCGAGCTCGCGATTTGCGGAAGCGAAGATCAGCGCCGCGAGCGCCGCAGGGAACGCGAGCGCGCACAGCAGCAGAACCGCGCGCGGCCCGTGGCGGTCGATCATTCGTCCGAGCAGCGGCGCGACGAGCGCGAGGCCGC
Organism: Burkholderiales bacterium; assembly: GCA_036379875.1. Taxonomy (GTDB): domain Bacteria; phylum Pseudomonadota; class Gammaproteobacteria; order Burkholderiales; family SG8-39; genus SCGC-AG-212-J23. The sequence goes on from DASVFV010000138.1 coordinate 22,728, forward strand.
CGACGTAGTACGCGGCGGCCGCGCCGCCCTGGGCGAACGAAGCGCTCGCTCCCTGCATGAGCAGCAGGATGGCGAGCCCGGTGATGCCGATCGGCAGCCGGCCGAGCATCGAGATCCAGAAGGTCCTAGCCATGCCCGGCACCGAGAAAACGGCCTTGTAGCGATCCAGTGAGTTCATGCTGCAATGCAGCAACGTATTGTTCCACGTGGAACTTTGGCAGACCGCCCTAGTTTCACGTGGAACGTTTGCGTAAAATTCGGCACCCCATGGAGTTTCCCCGCCAGTTCGACGTCATTGTCGTGGGCGGCGGCCACGCCGGCACCGAGGCCGCGCTGGCGGCCGCCCGGGTCGGCGCGCGCACGCTCCTCCTGACCCAAAGCATCGAAACGCTCGGGCAGATGTCGTGCAATCCGTCGATCGGCGGAATCGGGAAAGGTCACTTGGTCAGGGAAGTCGATGCGCTCGACGGGGCGATGGCGATCGCTACGGACGAAGCAGGCATCCAGTTTCGCACCCTAAACGCTTCGAAGGGACCAGCAGTTCGAGCGACGCGTGCGCAGGCCGATCGTGTGCTTTACCGCCAGGCCATCCGCCGGCGCCTCGAGAACCAGCCGAACTTGTGGCTATTCCAGCAGCCGGTCGACGACATCCTGATCGCCGGTGAGCGTGCGGCAGGGGTGGTAACCCAGTCCGGCGTTCGATTCCGGTCGCGCAGCTTGGTGCTGACCACGGGGACTTTCCTCGCTGGGTTGATCCATATCGGCCTCCAACACTATCCGGCAGGGCGTGCCGGCGACCCTGCTTCCGTTACGCTCGCCGCGCGGCTGCGCGAGCTCAAGCTGCCGGTCGGGCGCCTGAAAACCGGCACGCCGCCGCGCCTCGACGCACGAACGATCGACTTCGATGTGCTGCAGGAGCAGCCCGGCGATACACCGGAACCAGTGTTCTCCTTCCTGGGAGACCGGGCGCTACATCCGCGCCAGCTCCCATGCTGGATCACGCACACCAACGAGCGCACCCACGAAATCATCCGCGCCGGGCTCGATCGCTCGCCCATGTTCACCGGGGTGATCGAAGGGGTCGGGCCGCGCTATTGCCCCTCCATCGAGGACAAGATCCACCGCTTTGCCGGCAAGTCGGGGCACCAGATCTTCCTGGAGCCTGAAGGCCTGACCAGCAATGAAATCTACCCGAACGGCATCTCGACCAGCCTGCCGTTCGACGTCCAGATCGAGCTCGTGCATTCGATCCGCGGCCTCGAGAGCGCCCATCTGGTGCGGCCCGGCTACGCCATTGAGTACGACTACTTCGACCCGCGCAACCTGAAGAGCTCTCTCGAGACGAAGAGCATAGCGGCGCTCTTTTTTGCCGGCCAGATCAACGGCACCACGGGATATGAGGAAGCGGCGGCGCAGGGGCTTCTGGCCGGCCTGAACGCGGCGCGGCTGGCGCAGGACCGCGCCCCCTGGTGCCCGCGACGCGACGAGGCGTACCTCGGCGTGCTGGTCGATGACCTCGTTACGCGCGGCGTGTCCGAGCCCTACCGCATGTTCACCAGTCGTGCCGAGTACCGGCTCATGCTGCGCGAGGACAACGCCGATCTGAGGCTTACGGAGATCGGGCGGAGCCTCGGCTTGGTCGATGACAAGCGGTGGGACAGCTTCAGCCGCAAGCGCGATGCAATCAGCGGCGAGACGAATCGGCTGAAGGCATTGAATGTAAGCGCTGGCTCTCACGAAAAGCGCTCTATTTACGACATGCTACGTCGACCTGACGTAAGCTACCTAAGCATCGCGCCAGAGCCTCACGCGGCTGCGGATGTGGCCGAACAGGTCGAAATCCAGGCGAAGTACGAGGGCTATATCCACCGTCAACGCGCGGAGGTGGCTCGCCGCGCGGACTTCGAGGCCCGCGCGCTGCCGGCTGAACTCGATTACCGCGAAGTGCGCGGGCTGTCGGCCGAGGTGCAACAGAAACTCAATCGCCATCGACCCGAGACGATCGGCCAGGCCGCGCGCATTTCGGGCGTGACGCCGGCGGCGATCTCGCTGCTGCTCGTGCACTTGAAGCGAGGCTTTCGGGCAGCCGACAAGAAGACCGCATGACGCCGGGCGCGGCGCTCGAGCGCGGGCTCGGCGAACTCGCGCTGGAGCTGCCCGGCGACGCGCGCGAGCGGCTGCTGCAATACACGACGCTGCTGGAAAAATGGAACCGCACGTACAACCTGACCGCGATCCGCGATCCGCTCGCCATGGTGGTGCACCACCTGCTCGATTCGTTGTCCGTGCTGCCGCACTTGCCGCTGCCGAGCGAGCGAGGGCGCGTGGCTGATGCCGGCTCAGGCGCCGGCCTGCCCGGCATTCCGCTCGCGATCGCCCGGCCGCGCTGGCACGTGGCGCTCGCCGAGTCGAGCCAGAAGAAGGCCGCTTTCCTGCGCCAGGCCGCGATCGAGCTTGGCCTCGACAACGTGGAAGTGCACGAGGGACGGGTCGAGGCCTGGCGCCCGCAGCCGCTCTTCGACCTCGTGATCTCGCGCGCCTTCGCAGCGCTCGGAGAATTTATCGCCGCTTGCCGTCACCTGGTGCGCGCGGGCGGCGTGCTCGCCGCCATGAAGGGTGCCGCGCCGCCGGACCGGCGCGCGGAGTGCACGCTCGTCGCGCTGCACGTGCCGCTGCTCGACGCGCAACGCCATCTCGTCCTATGCCCCGCGTCCTCGCCGTAGTGAACCAGAAGGGCGGCGTGGGCAAGACCACGACCACCGTGAACCTCGCCGCGGCGCTCGCGCAGGCCGGCAAGCGCGTGCTGCTGGTCGACCTCGATCCGCAGGGCAACGCGACCATGGGCAGCGGCATCGACAAGCGCAACGTCTCGCGCACCGTCTACCACGCACTTCTCGGACTGGGCGAGCTGTCGGGAATCCGCACGCGCTCGGAAAAGGGCGGCTACGATTTGGTACCGGCTAACCGCGATTTGGCCGGCGCGGAAGTCGAGCTGGTCGAGCTGCCGTCGCGCGAAACGCGCCTCAAGTCCGCGCTGGAGCGTGTGGCTGCGGACTACGACTACGTGCTCATCGACTGCCCGCCCTCGCTCAGCCTGCTCACCGTCAACGCGCTGGCGGCCGCGCAGCGCGTGCTGATCCCGATGCAGTGCGAGTACTACGCGCTGGAGGGGCTTTCGGACCTGGTCGGCACGATCAAGCGCGTGCGCGCGAATCTCAACCCCGGGCTGGAAATCGCCGGCTTGCTGCGCACCATGTACGACCCGCGCAACACGCTATCCCAGCAGGTGTCGCAGGAGCTCGAGCAGCACTTCGGCGACAAGGTGTTCCGCACCTTGGTGCCGCGCAACGTGCGCCTCGCCGAAGCGCCGAGCTACGGCGTGCCGGCGGTGGTCTGGGACGCAAGCTCGAAAGGCGCGCAGGCCTACGTCGCGCTGGCCGGCGAAGTGCTGCAACGGGAGGTCGCCTACACATGAAGCCGAAGGGTCTCGGCCGCGGGCTCGACGCGCTGCTCGGCGGCGAGGAGCCGCCGCGCGACGCGCTGCTCACGCTGCCGGTGGGGCGGATCCGCCCGGGGCGCTATCAGCCGCGCACCAAGATGGACCAGCAGGCGCTCGCCGAGCTCGCCGCGTCGATCCGCTCCCAGGGCCTGATGCAGCCGCTGCTGGTACGGCCGATCGACCGCGATCGCTACGAGCTGGTCGCGGGCGAGCGGCGCTGGCGCGCCGCGCAGATGGCCGGGCTGGAGGAAGTGCCGGCGCTGGTGCGCGAGGTGCCCGACGAGGCGGCACTCGCCATGTCGCTGATCGAGAACATCCAGCGCGAGAACCTGAATCCCATGGAAGAGGCGGCGGGCATCCAGCGCCTGGTGGACGAATTCAAGATGACGCACGAGCAGGCCGCCGACGCGGTGGGCCGCTCGCGCAGCGCGACCACCAACCTGCTGCGCCTGCTCAAGCTCGCCAAGCCGGTGCAGGAAATGCTCATGGAAGGCGCGCTCGAGATGGGGCACGCGCGCGCGCTGCTCGCGCTCGACGGCGCGCGCCAGATCGAGGCCGGGCGGCGCGTCGCGGCGAAAGGCCTCTCGGTGCGCGAGACCGAGGCGCTGGTGCAGGCCCTGCTGCGCGGGCCGGCCGCGCCGCGTCGCAAGCGCGTCGACCGCGACCTGGCGCGTCTCGAGGAGGAAGTTTCCGAGCGCCTCGGCACCACGGTGGAGATCCGCGCCGGCAACAAAGGCAGCGGCAAGCTGGTGGTGCACTACTCGAGCCTCGACCAGCTCGACGAGCTTCTGAAGAAGCTCAGATGAGCGGCGGGCTGGGCTATAATTCCGCGGCTTTGCCGGGTGCGACGAGAATGAACGCCATCCTCCGTGCGCTCGGCAAGCCGGTTCTCACGGTGCTCAAGTGGCAGCTCGGCGCGACCGCCCTCGCGACACTGGCGGCGGCGCTGTTGGCGGGCGCAGACGGCGCCGCCTCGGCGGCGGCCGGCGGCACGGTGAGCATCGTGGCAGGCGTGGCATCGGCGCTGGTCGCCGTGCTCGGGAAGGCGAAGTCCGCAGGGGGGGTTCTGGTGGGCGCGCTGCGCGCCGAGGCCGTGAAGATCGGCCTAGCGCTCGTCCTGCTGTGGCTCGTGCTGGCGAACTACCCGCAGGTTGCGGTCGGCATCCTTCTCGGCACGTTCGTGGTGACGATGCTCATTTTTTCGATGGCGTTTTTCGTGCGCGAGTATTGACAGCAAGACGTAGATGGCCGCCGGCAAAGACCTCACCCCCTCCGAGTACATCCGTCATCACCTCACCTCGTTCACGGTGGGCGAGGGCGGCTTCTGGTCCCTCAACGTCGACACGCTGGTGGTGTCGATCCTGCTCGGCCTTCTCGGCATGGGCTTCATCTGGTGGGTGGTGCGCGGCGCCACCGCCGGCGTGCCGGGCCGGCGGCAGGCCGCCGTCGAATGGCTGATCGACTTCGTCGATTCGCAGGCCAAGGGCATCTTCCACCACGGCGACCGCCACCGTTTCATCGCGCCTCTCGCGCTCACCGTGTTCGTCTGGGTGGTGCTGATGAACGCGATGGACTTCCTGCCGGCCGACATCGTCGGCCTGGTCACGCATAACGTCCACGAGCACGGCTTCCGCTACGTGCCGACCGCCGACGTGAACACCACCTTCGCGCTGTCGATCTCGGTGCTGCTGCTCACGCTGTACTTCGCGATCTCGATGAAAGGCGTGGGCGGCTGGGTGCACGAGCTGTTCTGCGCGCCGTTCGGCAGCCACCCGCTGCTCTGGCCGGCGAACTTCCTGTTCCAGATGGTCGAGTACCTGTCCAAGACCCTGTCGCACTCGCTGCGTCTGTTCGGCAACATGTACGCGGGCGAAATCCTGTTCCTGCTGCTCTGGATGTGGGCTGCCACCGGCGTGGCCGGCATCGTGTTCGGCTCGTTCCTCGGCCTGCTGTGGGCCATCTTCCACATCCTGATCGTGCTGCTGCAGGCCTACATTTTCATGATGCTCACCGTCGTCTACATCTCGATGGCGCACGAGCACCACTAGATCTCCACTTACCGTTACCGTTCAAGAAAGGGAAAACTCCAATGGAAAAGCTCCAGCTCCTGGCGATGGTCCAGGCCTACACCGGCATCGGCATCGGGCTGATGATCGGCCTGGGCGCCGCGGGCGCCTGCATCGGCGTGGGCATCATGTGCAGCCGCTTCCTCGAGGCGGCGGCGCGCCAGCCCGAGCTCACCAACTCGCTGCAGGGCAAGGTGTTCCTGCTGCTCGGCCTGATCGACGCCTCGTTCATCATCGGCCTGGGCATCGCTATGTTCTTCGCCTTCGCCAATCCGCTCGCCACCGCGTTCCAGTAGTGAACTTGATCCGTAATGAACCTTAACCTGACGCTGATCGCGCAGGCGATCACCTTCACGGTCTTCATCTGGGTGACGGTGAAGTTCATCTGGCCGCACATGCTGCGCGCCATCGAGACGCGCCAGAAGACCATCGCCGACGGCCTGGCAGCCGCCGAGGAGGGCAAGCGCTCGCTCGAGCTGTCCACCCGGCGCTCCGAGGACGAGCTGCGCAAGGCGCGCGAGCGCGCCGCCGAAGTGATCGCGCAGGCCGAGCGCCGCGCCGCGCAGATGGTCGACGAGGCGAAGAATGCCGCGCGCGAAGAGGGCAACCGCGAAAAGGCGGCGGCCAAGGCCGAAATCGCCCAGGAAATCACCCGCGCGCGCGAGCAGCTGCGCGACCACGTGGCCTCGCTGGCCGTGGCCGGCGCGGAGAAGATCCTGCGCCGCGAAGTCGACGCCAAGGCGCACGCCGTGCTGCTCGATTCGATCAAGCAGCAGCTGTAATGGCCGAGCCCAGCACCGTAGCGCGTCCCTACGCCGAGGCGGCGTTCAGGCTCGCCGACGAGGCGGGCGCGCTCGCCAAATGGTCGGAGATGCTTAACGCGCTCGGCATGGTGGCCGCAGACGAGCGCGTGCGCGCTGCCGCGGCCGATCCCAACCTGGGCGACGCGAAGGTGGCGGGGCTGTTCATCTCCATCCTGTCCGGGCGCCTGTCCGGCGATGCCGAGAACTTCGTGCGCGTGCTGGCGCAGAACGGCCGCCTCGAGCTGCTGCCCGAGATCCGCGCGCAGTTCGAGGCGCTGAAGAACGAGCGCGAAGGCGTGCTGGAGGCCGAGGTGCACTCGGCGTTCGAGCTGAGCGACGCGCAGGTCGCAGACCTGGTGCAGCGACTGGAGACGAAGACCGGGCGCAAGGTGAAGACCAAGCTGCACGTGGACAAGGATCTGATCGCCGGGGTGCGCATCGTGCTCGGCGACAAAGTCATCGACGGCTCGGCGCGCGCGCAGCTCGGCGCGCTCGAGACGGCGCTGAAAGCATAAGGAGCAGTCATGCAATTGAATCCTTCCGAGATCTCGGAACTCATCAAGAGCCGCATCCAGAACCTGGACGCCGGTGCGCGCATGCGTACGCAAGGCACCGTGGTGTCGGTGACCGACGGCATCTGCCGCATCCACGGCCTGTCGGACGTGATGCAGGGCGAGATGCTCGAATTCCCGAAGAACACGTTCGGCCTCGCGCTGAACCTCGAGCGCGACTCGGTCGGCGCGGTGATTCTCGGCGAGTACACGCACATCAGCGAGGGCGACACGGTCAAGACCACCGGCAAGATCCTCTCGGTGCCGATCGGGCCGGAGCTGCTCGGCCGGGTAGTGAACTCGCTCGGTCAGCCGATCGACGGCAAGGGTCCGGTCAACGCCAAGCTCACCGACGTGATCGAGAAGGTCGCGCCGGGCGTGATCGCGCGCCAGTCGGTGTCGCAGCCGGTGCAGACCGGCCTGAAGGCGATCGACTCGATGGTGCCGATCGGCCGCGGCCAGCGCGAGCTGATCATCGGCGACCGCCAGACCGGCAAGACCGCGGTGGCGGTGGACACGATCATCAACCAGAAGGGCAAGGATCTGTTCTGCGTCTACGTCGCGATCGGCCAGAAGGCCTCGACCATCGCCAACGTGGTGCGCAAGCTGGAAGAGCACGGCGCGATGGCGTACACCATCGTGGTCGCGGCCTCGGCTTCCGAGTCCGCCGCGATGCAGTACATCGCGCCCTATTCGGGCTGCACCATGGGCGAGTACTTCCGCGACCGCGGCCAGGATGCCCTCATCATCTACGACGACCTGACCAAGCAGGCCTGGGCGTACCGCCAGGTGTCGCTGCTGCTGCGCCGGCCGCCGGGACGCGAGGCCTATCCGGGCGACGTGTTCTATCTGCACTCGCGCCTGCTCGAGCGCGCCGCGCGCGTCAACCCCGAGTACGTCGAGAAGTTCACCAAGGGCCAGGTCAAGGGCAAGACCGGCTCGCTCACCGCGCTGCCGGTGATCGAGACCCAGGCCGGCGACGTGACCGCGTTCGTGCCGACCAACGTGATCTCGATTACCGACGGACAGATCTTTCTGGAAACGGACCTGTTCAATGCCGGGATCCGGCCCGC
>DASVFV010000139.1:0-29138 GCA_036379875.1 Burkholderiales bacterium
AGAGCGTGCGCATCTACGGCAAGTATGTGCCGCTGCGGTCCGCCGCGATCTATGGCGGCGTGCCGATGGACCCGCAGATTGCGCAGTTGCGCCAGGGCGTGGAGATTCTCGTCGCGACGCCGGGCCGCCTGCTCGACCACGTGCAGAACAAGACGGTGATGTTCAACCAGGTGTCGGTGCTGGTGCTCGACGAAGCCGACCGCATGCTCGACATGGGCTTCCTGCCCGACATCAAGCGCATCATCGCGCTGCTGCCGGCGCAGCGGCAGAACCTGCTGTTCTCCGCCACCTTTCCCGACGAAATCCGCAACCTGGCCAAGTCGCTGCTGCACCACCCGGCCGAGGTGCAGGTGGCGGCGCGCAACGCCGCGGCCGAGCTGGTCACGCACGTGCTGCATCCGGTGGCGCGCGAGAAGAAGCGCGAGCTGCTCTCCTACATCATCCAGACGCGCGGCCTGAAGCAGGTGCTGGTGTTCTGCGGCACGCGCATCGGCGCCAACCGCCTCGCGCACCAGCTGCGCCGCGACCACATCCACGCCGATGCGATCCACGGCGACAAGACGCAGGCCGAGCGCGAAGCCGCGCTCGCCGACTTCAAGGGCGGCAAGACCGCGGTGCTGGTCGCGACCGACGTCGCCTCGCGCGGCCTTGACATCGAGGGCCTGCCGCAGGTCATCAACTTCGACGTGCCGCATTCGCCCGAGGACTACGTGCACCGCATCGGCCGCACCGGGCGGGCCGGCATGACCGGCGAGGCCATCTCGCTAGTGGCGCCGCAGGACCACGACGCCGTCGCCGCGATCGAGCGGCTGATCAAGAAGCGCATCGAGCGCGTGCTGATCCCGAACTTCGGCCCGAGCGGGCCGAGCGTGGCCACCATGATGGGCGACCAGCCCTCGCGCAGGGAAAGGCGGCCAGAGGAACGGGAACGGCGGCCGTCGCGCAGTACGCCGCCGAAACGACCGGCAGACCCGATCTTCTCGAAGCCCTACGAGCCTTCCGCTTCTCCCGCCCCCGCAGCAGCCAACCAAGAGACTCCGCAGCAGCCCAGCCGCCGCAAGCGCCCGCAGGTCGCCGCCCTTCTAGGCGGATTGAAAAAAGCTTCCTGAGCTAAACGCAGCGCGCGCCGTCGACCTCGATGCAGACGCCGCTCACGAACTCGGCCTCGTCCGAAGCGAGATAGAGGCACGCATTTGCCACGTCGAGCGGCGTGGAGAAGCGCCCGAGCGGCACCGTGGCCAGGAAGCGCGCCCGCGCTTCCTCGGTCACCGCACCGCCGGCGAACTCGGCGGAGAGCGCGGTCTCCGGGCTGAACACCGGGTTCACGCAGTTGACGCGGATCTTGTCCTTGCCGAACTCGCCCGCCATCGACTTGGACATGGTGATCACCGCGCCCTTCGAGCTGTTGTAGACCGTCAGGCCGGGCCGCGGCCGGATCCCGGCGGTGGAGGCGATGTTGACGAAGCAGCCACGTCCGCGCTTGCGGAACACCGGCACGGCGTGCATCGCCGACAGGTAGATGCTCTTCACGTTGATCGCATAGACGCGGTCGAACTCGGCTTCGGTCACTTCCAGGTAGGGCTTGTTGCGGTGCGTCCAGCCCGCGTTGTTGACCACGATGTCGAGCGCGCTGCCGGCTGCCGCGACGAGCTTCGCCCAGTCCTCGCCGCGCGCCACGTCGGCGTGCACGAACTTTCCCTCCACCTCGCGCGCGATCTTCGCGCCGGCCGCGTCGTTGATGTCGGCGACGATCACGTCGGCGCCTTCTTCGCTGAAGCGCCGCGCGATGCCGGCGCCGAACCCGGATGCGGCGCCGGTGACGATGGCTGTCTTTCCCTGCAGTCTCATTTTTCCTCCTCAGGTTGCTTGAATGGGCTGTGCTCGCGCAGCTCGTCCACGTAATGGGTGATGCCGGCGCCCTCGCGGCGCAGGAAATCCTCCACCGCGCGCGCGAAGCGCGGGTGCGCGAGCCAGTGCGCCGAGGGCCCCTCGACCGGCAGCAGGCCGCGGAAGATCTTGTGCTCGCCCTGCGCGCCGCCCTCGAAGACCTTCAGCCCGTGTGCGATCGCGTACTCGATGGCTTGGTAATAGCAGCACTCGAAGTGCAGGAGCGGCACGTGCTCGAGCGCCCCCCAGTAGCGCCCGTAGAGCGCCGCCCGGTCCCTGAAGAACAGCGAAGAGGCGAGCGGCCGGCCGTCGCGCTCGGCGACCAGCAGCGCGATGTGCTGCGGCAGGGCGGCGCCGACGCGCAGGAAGAAGTCCAGGCTGAGGTAGGGCGTCGAGCGATGCTCGGCGTAGGTGCGCCGGTAGCAGCGGTTGAAGAATTCCCAGTGCCGCCGCTCGATCGCATGGCCCTCGAGCCAGGTGCAGGTCACCCCCGCCTCGCGCACCTTGCGCCGCTCCTGGCGGATGTTCTTGCGCCGCTGGTGGGTCATGCGGGCGAGGAACTGCTCGAAGTCGGCGTAGCCGGCGTTGCGCCAGTGGAACTGCACGGTCCGCCGCAGCATCATGCCGCGCGCCAGCAGCAGCGGCAGCTCGTCTTCCGCGGGGAACAGGATGTGCAGCGAGGAATGCTCGCGCGCCAGCTCCAGAGCGGCATCGATGAGAATTTCTTTCTCCCCCAGGACACGCTGGCCGCGCACCGGCGTGAACGGGATTGCGCCGAGCAGCTTCGGGTAGTAGTCGACGCCGTGGCGCTCGTGCGCGTCGGCCCACGCCCAGTCGAACACGTACTCGCCGTACGAGTGCGACTTGGCGAACAGCGGCATCGCCCCGACTAGCGCGCCGGCGCGGCGCAGGAGCAGGAACTGCGGCAGCCAGCCGCTGCGCGCCGATGCGCAGCCCGTGTCGATCAGCGCGTCGAGGAATTCGTGGCGCACGAACGGCTGCTCTGCGGCCAGGGCGTTCCATTCCGCCGCATCCACGGCGCGCAGCGAATCGACGACGGTGACGCTTTCCAAGCGGACTATCCTACGCTGTACAATGCCCCCCTACCCGCAGGGAGATCTGCCATGAAGAAGATCGAAGCCATCGTGAAGCCGTTCAAGCTGGACGAGGTGCGCGAGGCGCTCTCCGAGGTCGGCGTCACGGGCCTCACGGTCACCGAGGTGAAGGGCTTCGGCCGGCAGAAGGGACACACCGAGCTCTACCGCGGCGCCGAGTACGTGGTCGACTTCCTGCCCAAGGTCAAGATCGAGGTGGTGGTGGCGAACAACCAGGTCGAGAGCGCCATCGACGCGATCGTCAAGTCGGCGCGCACCGGCAAGATCGGCGACGGCAAGATCTTCGTCACCTCGGTCGAGCACGTGGTGCGCATCCGCACCGGCGAAACCAACGAGGCGGCCGTCTAGGTCCTCAGCAGGACCAGCACCGCGCCGCTGCCGCCGTGCTCGGGCGGCGCCTCGACGAAGGCCACGACTTCTGCGCGCGCCGGCAGCGCGGCTCGCAGCGCTTCCCGCAGTATCCCCAACCCCTTGCCGTGCACGATGCGCACGCACCGCGCGCGGGTTTCGTCCAGAAAATCATTCAGCGCACCGGCGGCCTGGGCGCGGTTCAACCCGTGCAGGTCGAGCTCGTCCTCGACCCGCCACTGGCCGCGGCGCAGCTTCTTCAGCAGGTCGGGCGAGTGCCCCGGGCGCAGGAACTTGAGCGGCTCGCCACCCTCAGCCAGGGACCAGGCCATCCAGGTACTTCTCGGCGTCGAGCGCCGCCATGCAGCCGCTGCCGGCGCTCGTGACCGCCTGCCGGTACACGTGGTCCTGCACGTCGCCGGCCGCGAAGACCCCGGGCACGCTGGTGGCCGTGGCAAAGCCCGCACGGCCGCCGCGCGTGACGATGTAGCCGTCCTGCATCTCGAGCTGGCCGGCGAAGATGCCGGTGTTCGGGGTGTGGCCGATGGCGACGAAGAATCCCTTGGCGGGAATCGTCTTGCCGGCCCCGTTCTTGACCGATTTCACCTTCACGGCGCTGACCCCGCCCGCGTCCCCGACCACCTCGTCCACCACCGCGTCGAGCTCGAGCCGGATCTTGCCCTCCGCGACCCGTTTCATGAGCTTGTCCACCATGATCTTCTCCGCCCGGAACTTGTCGCGCCGGTGGACCAGCACCACGCTCGAGCAGATGTTGGCGAGGTAGAGGGCTTCCTCGACGGCGGTGTTGCCGCCCCCGACCACCACCACGTCCTGGTTCTTGAAGAAGAAGCCGTCGCAGGTGGCACAGGCCGACACGCCGCGCCCCATGTACTTCTGCTCGGAAGGCAGGCCGAGGTACTTCGCGGTCGCGCCGGTGGCGATCACCAGCGCGTCGCAGGTGTAGGTGGCCATGTCGCCTTCGAGCACGAACGGCCGCTGCCCGAGGCGCACGGTGTGGATCTGGTCGGACACGATCTCGGTGTCGAAGCGCTCGGCGTGCTTCTGGAAGCGCTGCATCAGGTCGGGGCCCTGCACGCCGTCGGCGTCGGCCGGCCAGTTGTCCACGTCGGTGGTGGTCATGAGCTGGCCGCCCTGCGCCAGCCCGGCGACCAGCACCGGCTTCAGGTTGGCCCGCGCCGCGTAGACCGCGGCGGTATATCCCGCCGGGCCGGAGCCGAGGATGAGCAGCCGGGCATGCCGTGTCGCCATTTGTGGAAATGCTAACATTTCGCTCATGGCGACCATGGTGTCGACGGCGGTCCTGAAAACGGTTCCGCTGTTCACGAGCTTCCCCGAAGAGCAGCTGCGCATGCTCTCCACGATGATCACGCGCAAGAGCGCGCCGCGCTCCACCACCATCATGGCGGGCGGCGATCCGACCGACTCGCTCTACATCGTGCTGTCCGGGCGGCTCAAGGTGATGATGAGCGACTCCGAGGGCAAGGAAGTGATCCTCAGCATCCTCGGCCCGGGCGAGTTCTTCGGCGAGATGGGCCTGATCGACGACGAGCCGCGCTCGGCCACGGTGATCACCATCGAGCCCTGCGAGCTCCTGTCGATCGCCAAGCGCGACTTCAAGAAGTGCCTGGCCGAGAACTTCGAGATGGCGATGGCGGTGATGCGCGGCCTGGTGAAGCGCCTGCGCGAGGCCGACCGCAAGATCGGCAGCCTCGCGCTGCTCGACGTGTACGGCCGGGTGGCGCGCCTGCTGCTCGACATGGCGGAGAACGTGGACGGCGAGAAGGTGGTCACCAAGCGCCTGCCCAAGCAGGACATCGCCAAGATGATCGGCGCCTCGCGCGAGATGGTGAGCCGGGTGATGAAGGACCTGCAGACCGGCGGCTACATCGAGATGCGGGGTTCCACGATCGTGCTGCGCGACACGATCATGCTGCCGGAGTGAAGGGAGTCGATCCCTCTGGCCGCGATTAGCAAGGCGGCAAAGGGCGTTCCCCTCCCGGCCAAGCTGGCCGGACTGCTGCGCGAGGCGAAGTGGCTGCTGCTCGCCGCGCTCGCCGCTTACCTCCTCCTCATCTTCGCCACCTTCCAGCGCGCCGACCCGGGCTGGTCGCACAGCGCCACGGACGCCGTGGCGCGCAACGCCGGCGGCGCGTTCGGCGCCTGGCTCTCCGACCTGCTGCTCTACGTATTCGGGCTTTCCGCCTGGTGGTGGGTGGCGTTCTGCGCCTACGTGGTGGTCTGGGGCTGGCGGCGCCTGGAGCCGATCCGCCTCGGCGCCGCCAGCGCCGGCTTTGCCGTGCTGCTCGTGTCGAGCTCGACCCTGGAGCGCCTGCGCCTGCACAGCCTCGGCGCCGAGCTGCCGCTCGCGCCCGGCGGCGTGCTCGGCGAGGTGCTGTCCCATCCACTGTCCGGGGCGCTCGGCTTCACCGGCGCGACGCTCTTCCTCCTCACCCTGCTCGCGATCGGCTTCAGCCTGTTCATCGGCGTGTCATGGCTGGCCATCTTCGAGCGCACCGGCGCGCTGCTCGAGCATGCCTACCTCGCGCTGCTCGGCGCCTGGGAGCGACGCCGCGACCGCAAGCTCGGCACGCTGGCGCGCGAGGAGCGCAGCCACGTGGTGCAGATCGAGAAGCTGCGCGAGGAGGACCATCCGCCGCTGCGCATCGAGCCGCCCGCGGCCGAAATCAGGAAGTCGGAGCGCGCGCAGAAGGAGAAGCAGGCGCCGCTGTTCGACAACCTGCCCGACACGCCGCTGCCGCCGCTCAAGCTGCTCGACGAGGCGGCCGCGAGCGCGGAGAGCATCGCCGCCGAGACGCTCGAATTCACCTCGCGGCTGATCGAGAAGAAGCTGTCCGACTTCGGCGTGGCGGTAAAGGTTCTGGCCGCCTATCCCGGCCCGGTGATCACGCGCTACGAGATCGAGCCCGCGGTCGGGGTCAAGGGCAGCCAGATCGTCAACCTGGTGAAGGACCTGGCGCGCGCGCTCTCGGTGGTGTCGATCCGCGTGGTCGAGACGATCCCCGGCAAGTCGTGCATGGGGCTCGAGATCCCCAACCCGCACCGCCAGACCGTGCGCCTGTCCGAGATCCTCGGCTCGGAGGCCTACCACGCGCTGCATTCGTCGCTCGCGCTCGCGCTCGGCAAGGACATCGCCGGCAACCCGGTGGTCGCCGACCTGCAGAAGATGCCGCACCTGCTGGTCGCCGGCACCACGGGCTCGGGCAAGTCGGTGGCGCTCAACGCCATGATCCTGTCGCTGCTCTACAAGGCCGAGCCGCGCGCCATCCGCCTGATCCTGATCGACCCGAAGATGCTCGAGCTCTCGGTCTACGCGGACATCCCGCACCTGCTCGCGCCGGTGGTCACCGACATGAAGCAGGCCACCAACGCGCTCACCTGGTGCGTGGCGGAGATGGACCGGCGCTACAAGCTGATGAACTGGCTCGGCGCGCGCAATCTCTCCGGCTACAACCACAAGGTGGTGGAGCGCAAGGTCGAGGACCCGTTCACCACCAAGTCGAACGACCCCGAGGCCAAGGCGCCGATCCTGCAGCCGCTGCCGCACATCGTGGTGGTGATCGACGAGCTCGCCGACCTGATGATCGTGGTGGGCAAGAAGGTCGAAGAGCTGATCGCGCGGCTCGCCGGCAAGGCGCGCGCCGCCGGCATCCACCTGGTGCTCGCCACGCAGCGCCCGTCGGTCGACGTGATCACCGGCCTGATCAAGGCCAACATCCCGACGCGCATCGCCTTCCAGGTCTCGTCCAAGGTCGACTCGCGCACCATCCTCGACCAGTCGGGTGCGGAGACGCTGCTCGGCATGGGCGACATGCTGTTCCTGCCGCCGGGCAGCGGCCTGCCGCAGCGCGTGCACGGCGCCTTCGTCGCGGACCACGAGGTGCACAAAGTGGTCGAGCACCTGAAGTCGCTCGCCAAGCCGGAGTACCTCGAGGAGGTGCTCGCGCCCGAGGAGCCCGAGGAGGCCGCGCTCGACGGCGTGGCGGCCGGCGAGAAGGATCCTTTGTACGACCAGGCGGTCGAAATCGTATTGCGGACCCGCCGACCCTCCATTTCGCTGGTGCAGCGCCATTTGCGCATCGGCTACAACCGCGCCGCGCGCCTGATCGAGGACATGGAGCGCGCCGGCATGGTGTCGCCCATGCAGACCAACGGCAACCGCGAGGTCCTGGTCCCGGCCAAGGCGGAGTAGCGGCGCATGCGGTTTTTCCTCCTGTCGCTCCTGTTCGTGGTCGCTTCGGCGCACGCCGCGGCGCTCGAGCGCTTCCGCGCCTTCGTGCGCAACACGCAGTCGGCGCGCGCGGAGTTCGAGCAGAAGGTGTACGACCGCAACAACAAGGTGGTGCAGGAGTCCAAGGGCAGCTTCGTGTTCCAGCGCCCCGGCCTGTTCCGCTGGGTCTACGCGAAACCGGTGGACCAGGTGATCGTCGGCGACGGCCAGCGGGTCTGGATCCACGACCGCGACCTGAACCAGGTCACGGTGCGCAAGCTCTCCAACGCGCTCGGCTCGACCCCGGCCGCGCTGCTCGCCGGCTCGGCCGACATCGAGAAGGCGTTCGAGCTCTCGGACGCGGGCACGCGCGACGGCCTCGAATGGCTGGAGGCGAAGCCGCGCGAGCGCGAGGCGGGCTTCGAGCGCGTGCGCATGGGCTTCGACGCCGAGGGCCTGCGCGCCATGGAGCTCGTCGACCACTTCGGCCAGACCACGCGGCTGCGTTTCCTCAACCTCAAGCGCAACCCCAAGGTCGACAAGTCGGAGTTCCGCTTCGAACCTCCGAAGGGCACCGACGTCCTAGGCGAGAAGTGAGCGCAGACCTTTTCGGCAAGAAGGAGCCGCCCGCTCCGCTGGCCGACGCGCTGCGCCCGCAAGCGCTCGACGAAGTCGTCGGCCAGCAGCACCTTCTCGGGCCCGGCAAGCCGCTGCGCCTCGCCTTCGAGTCCGGCAAGCCACACTCGATGATCCTGTGGGGCCCGCCCGGCTCGGGCAAGACCACGCTCGCGCGCCTGATGGCGAAGGCCTTCGACGCGCAGTTCATCGCGCTCTCCGCCGTGCTCTCGGGCGTGAAGGACATCCGCGAGGCGGTGCAGGCCGCGGAGCAGACGCTCGCTTCCACCGGCAAGCGCACGATTCTCTTCGTCGACGAGGTGCACCGCTTCAACAAGGCGCAGCAGGACGCCTTCCTGCCGTACGTGGAGAAAGGCCTCTTCACCTTCGTCGGCGCCACCACCGAGAACCCTTCGTTCGAGGTCAACAGCGCGCTGCTTTCCCGCGCCGCCGTTTATGTTCTGGAACCCCTTGGGGAGGCCGAGCTGGCCGAGCTCCTCGCAAGGACACGAATCAACATCGACGAAGAAGCCAAAGCGAGGCTGATCGGCTTCGCCGACGGCGATGCGCGGCGGCTCTTGAACGCGGTGGAAATCCTGCTCAACACGGGCAAGGACCGGATCGACGCGGCGTTCCTCGAGCAGACGCTGGCGAAGAATCTGCGCCGCTTCGACAAGGGCGGCGAGCAGTTCTACGACCAGATCTCCGCGCTGCACAAGGCGGTGCGCGGTTCGGACCCCGACGCTGCGCTCTACTGGCTGGTGCGCATGCTCGACGGCGGCGCCGACCCGCTCTACGTCGGCCGGCGGCTGGTGCGCATGGCGGTGGAGGACATCGGCCTCGCCGACCCGCGCGCGCTGCGCGTGACGCTCGACGCGTGCGAGACCTACGAGCGGCTCGGCAGCCCGGAAGGCGAGCTGGCGCTCGCCGAGGCGGCGCTCTATCTCGCGGTAGCGGCGAAATCGAATGCCGTGTACGAAGCCTATAATGCGGCGCGCGATTTCATCCAGGCCGACGGCACCCGGCCGGTGCCGCTGCACATCCGCAACGCACCGAGCAAGCTGATGAAGAACCTGGGCTACGGCAAGGGCTACCGCTACGCGCACGACGAGCCCGACGCGTACGCCGCCGGCCAGACCTACCTTCCGGAGGGCATGGCGCCGGTCGAGTGGTACAAGCCCACCGAGCGCGGGCTCGAGAAGAGCATCCGCGAGAAGATCGCCGAGCTGCGAACCAAGAAATGATCGACATCCAGGTATTGAGGAAGGACCCCGAGGGCGTAGCGAAGCGCCTTGCCGCGCGCGGAGCCGGCGCGTTCGACGCGGCGCTGTTCCAGCGCTACGAAGCGGCGCGCAAGGAGCTGCAGACCGCGGTCGAGCAGGCGCAGGCCTCGCGCAACCGCATCGCGAAGGACATCGGCCAGGCCAAGGCGAAAGGGCAGGACGTGGCGCCGCTGCTCGAGCAGGGCGAGAAGCTCAAGGTGCTGCTCGAGAAATCCGAGCAGCAGCTCGTGGTGCTGCAGCAGGAGCTGCAGGACTTCCTGCGCCGCGTGCCCAACATCCCGCACGACTCGGTGCCGGTCGGCGCCTCGTCGGAAGACAACCGCGAGGAGCGGCGCTGGGGCGAGCCGCGCAAGTTCGACTTCCCGGTCAAGGACCACGTCGACGTCGGCGAGCCGCTCGGGCTCGACTTCGCGACCGGCGCGAAGATCGCCGGCAGCCGCTTCGTCGCCATGCGCGGCCCGATCGCGCGCCTGCACCGCGCGATCGCGCAGTTCATGCTGGAAGTGCACACGCGCGAGCACGGCTACACCGAGGTCTACGCGCCTTACATGGTGAGCGGCGCGTGCGCCGACGGCGTGTCGAGCCTCGCCAAGTTCAAGGGCGATCTCTTCAAGGTGGAGGACCGCGACCTCTACCTGATCCCGACCGCCGAGTATCCGGTGACGAATTTCGTGCGCGACGAGATCGTGGACGCGCTGCCGCTCAAGTTCGTCTGCCATTCGCCGTGCTTCCGCTCCGAAGCGGGCTCGGCGGGCAAGGACACGCGCGGCATGATCCGCAACCACCAGTTCGACAAGGTGGAAATCCTGCAGGTCACGCACCCGACGAAGTCGTACGCCACGCTCGAGGAGCTGACCGGCCACGCCGAGGCCATCCTCAAGAAGCTCGAGCTCCCCTACCGCGTCATGTCGCTGTGCACCGGCGACCTGGGCTTCTCCAGCGCCAAGACCTACGACCTCGAGGTCTGGCTGCCGGGGCAGAATGCCTACCGGGAAATCTCCTCGTGCTCGAACTTCGAGGCCTTCCAGGCGCGGCGCATGCAGGCGCGCTGGCGACCTAAAGGGGGCAAGCCGGAATTCGTCCATACGCTGAACGGCTCGGGCCTCGCCGTCGGACGCTCGCTGGTCGCAGTCCTGGAGAACTATCAGAACGCCGACGGCTCGGTCACCGTGCCGACCGCGCTACGTCCCTTCATGGGCGGGCAGGACCGGATCGCGCGCCCGGCCTGATAAAATCCGCGTTTCCTTTCGACCGCGGAGAGATGGCAGAGTGGTCGAATGCGGCAGACTCGAAATCTGTTGTACCCATCGGGTACCGGGGGTTCGAATCCCTCTCTCTCCGCCACTTTTCTCTAGATGAGCGCGCTTCCCCTGCAGGTCCAGTTCGATCCGGCGTCGGCGCGCTTCGGTGCCTCGCGCTCGCAGAAGCGTCTCGAGGACGACCGGCTGCTCCTCGGCAAGGGCCTGTTTAGCGACGACCGCGCATTTCCGGGCGCCGCGTGGCTGGTGTTGGTTCGCTCGCCCCATGCGCATGCACACATCAAGGCGATTCACAAACCCTCCGGCGTGATTGCCGCGTGGTCGATGGCCGACCTGCGCGCCGACGGGGTCAAGCACATTCCGTTTCCGCCGCTCTTCAAGCGCGCCGACGGCTCGCCGATGGCGGCGCCGCTGCGCACGCCGCTCGCCGAGGGCAAGGTGTTCTACGTCGGCCAGCCGGTGGTGGCGATCGTCGCCGAGACGCGCGAACAAGCGCAGGACGCTGCGGAAGCCGCGGTGGTCGAATACGAAGAGTTGCCCGCGGTGGTGGACCCGCGCCAGGCCGTCGAGCCCGGCGCGCCGCTTCTTCTCGAGACCGGCAACGTGGCGGCGCAGGCGGCGTACGGAAATGCGGAGGGGGTCGAGACAGCATTCGCGCAAGCGGCGCACGTCACGCGCATCGAGCTGCACAACCAGCGCCTCAACGCCATGGCGATGGAGCCGCGCTGCGCGATCGGCGTGCATGAAGGCGGCCGCACCACGCTCTACACCCAGAACCAGACGCCGACCGCGGCGCGCGACCTGCTCGGCGCGGTATTCGGCGAGCCGCCGGCGAATTTCCGCCTGGTGAACGGCGATATCGGCGGCGGCTTCGGCATGAAGACCGGCGTCACGCCCGAGGACGCGCTGGTGTGCTACGCGGCGCGCAAGCTCGGCCGGCCGGTCAAGTGGCGCGCCGATCGCAGCGAGGAGTTCCTCGCCGCGCACATGGCGCGCGACCAGCACTACCGCGCCGCGCTCGCGCTCGACCGCGAAGGGCGCATCCTCGCGCTGCGCATGGAGATGCTCGCCAACATCGGCGCGGTGCCGGTCGGCTCGTCGGCGATGATCCCGCTCGCCATGGTGGCCAAGGTCGCGACTTCCGCCTACCGCGTGCCGGTGGTGGACTACCGCATCAAGGGCGTGCTGACCAACACCATGGCGACCGGCGCGTACCGCGGCGCGGGGCGCCCGGAAGGCAACTACCTGATCGAGCGCCTGCTCGAGAAGACGGCGCGCGAGATGCGCATCGACCGTGTCGAGCTGCGCAAGCGCAACCTGCTCACGCCCGACGAGCTCCCGTACAAGACGCACGTCGGCGAGACCTACGACAGCGGCGAGTTCGAGCGCATGCTCTCCGGGGCGCTGCGGGCGGCGGATTGGGATGGTTTTCCGGAAAGAAAGAAAAGATCCGCCGAGCAGGGAAAGCTGCGCGGCCGCGGCATCTCGGTCTACCTGGAATGGACTGGCGCGTTACCCACGGAGACGGTGGATATCGAGATCGACGCGGACGGCATGGTCACGGTGCTCTCGGGTACCCAGGCGATGGGGCAGGGGCTGGAGACGACCTACACCCAGCTCGTTGCCGAAGTTCTCGGGGTTCCGATCGAGAAAGTGAGGATCGTGCAGGGTGATACCGACCGCGCCAACGGCGTGGGCAGTGTCGGCTCGCGCTCGGCCTTCGTCGGCGGCTCGGCGGTGGTGGCGGCCGGCCACAAGATGGTCGCGCGCCTGCGCGAGCTGGCTGCGGAGCGCCTCGAGGCCGCGCCGGCGGACCTCGAGCTGCGCGACGGCCGCCTGCGCATCGCGGGCACCGATCGCTCGATCGGCCTTGCCGAGCTCGCGCGGCAGCCGATTCGCGTCGCCGCCACGCAGACGCCCTCCACGCCATCGTGGCCGAACGGCGCGCAGGTCGCGGAGGTGGAGATCGACCGCGAAACCGGCGAGGTCACGCTCGCCTCGCTCGCGAGCTGCGACGACATCGGGCGCATCATCAACCACGCCATCGTCGAAGGGCAGATCCACGGCGGGATGGCGCAGGGCGCGGGGCAGGCGCTGTGGGAGCAGGTGCGCTACGACGCGGACGGCGGGCAGCTCGTCACCGGCTCGCTGATGGATTACTGCGTGCCGCGCGCCGACCAGCTGCCGCCGCTCAGCGCGAGCTTCGACGAGAGCGTGCCGTGCAAGACCAACCTGCTCGGCGTGAAGGGCTGCGGCGAGCTCGGCACCATCGGCGCGGTGCCGGCCGTGGTGCACGCCGTGCTCGACGCGCTGGACAAGCCGCACCTCGAGATGCCGCTCACCGCCGAGAAGGTGTGGCGGGCGCTGCGTGAGCGATAACCGCGCGTTCCATTACGCACTCGGCGCGTCACTCGCGCTGCACGCACTTGCGCTTTTCACCATGCCGCAGCTCGCCGACACCGCGCGCCGCGCGGCGAGCATCCCGCCGCAGATCATCGCGCGGCTGATGGAGCCGCCGGCGCCGGCCCCCGAGCCGCCGATAGCCGAGCCGGTTCCACCGGTGGAGCCGCCGCGCATCAAGCCCCCATCGCCGAAGAAGACTGCGAAGCCGAAGGCCGAACGCCAGCTCGCGGTAGAGAAGCCCGCGCCGGTCGCGCCACCGCCGGACCCGGAGCCGGTCCTGGAGCAAGCGCAGGCCCTACCGGCCCCGCCCCCGGTCGCCGCAATAGAGCCGCGCGCGCCCACTGCCGCTCCGGCTCCGGCGCAGGCGGCGCCGCAGCCGGCACCCGAGTTTCTTTCGCGCGACCAATACCGCGTGCAGCTCATCGACGAAGCGCGCCGCCATAAGCGCTATCCGCCGCTCGCGCGCGAGAACAACTGGCAGGGCGACGTGCGGGTGGGCGTGACCATCGGCGCGAACGGCAGGCCCACCGTCACTTTGAAAGGCAGCTCGGGCTACGACGTGCTCGACCGCCAGGCGCTCGAGATGTTCACGCAGGCCGCGCGAGCGGTGCCGCTCCCGCCCGGACTGCGCGGTAAGGAATTCAGCCTGGAGGTACGGGCGATCTACGGCCTGGAGGATTAAGCCTCGGGCCTGAACGCCACGACGTGGTCGACGTCGAGGCGGATGCCGATCTTCTCGCCGAGCGCGTGGTTGTGGTGGCTCGGCACCAGCGCGAGCACCTTGCGCCCGCTTTCCAGCCGCAGCGTGTAGAGGATCTCGGCGCCGCGAAACGCCTTGTGCAGCACCTCGGCGCGCGTCGGCGCGGCGTCGTCGTGCACCACGTCGTCGGGCCGCAGCAGCACCTCGAGGTCCGCGGTTCCGGGGCCGTCGCCTTCCAGCACGCCGAGCTCGATCTCGAGGCGCCCGGAGGGCAGCGCGCGCGCCGGCAGGAACACGCCCTGGCCGACGAAGTCGGCGACGAAGCGGTTGGCCGGGCGGTGGTACAGGTTGTACGGCACGTCCCATTGCTGGATGCGGCCCTCGTGCAGGATGCCGATCTCGTCGGCCATCGCGAAGGCTTCCTGCTGATCGTGGGTCACGAGCACCGCGGTGGCGCCGCTCGCCTTGATGATTTCGCGCACCTCGAGCGACAGCCGCTCGCGCAGGTCGATGTCCAGATTTGAAAACGGCTCGTCGAGCAGCAGCAGCTCGGGGCGCGGCGCGAGCGCGCGCGCCAGCGCCACGCGCTGCTGCTGGCCGCCGGAAATCTCGTGTGGGTACTTCTCCAGCGCGGCGCTCAGGCCGACCAGCTCGGCGAGCTCGCGCACGCGCGCCGCGCGCTCGCCGCGCGGCGCGCCGTGCAGGCCGAAGGCGATGTTGCCGGCCACCGTCAGGTGGGAAAACAGCGCGTAGTCCTGGAACACCATGCCGATGCGGCGCTTTTCCGGCGCCACCATCGTGCCGGGGCCGGAAACCACGCGTCCCGCGATGCGGATCTCGCCGGCCTGCGCGGTCTCGAACCCGGCAATGCAGCGCAGCGCGGTGGTCTTGCCGCCGCCGCTCGGCCCGAGCAGGCAGCCGATCGCGCCCCGCTCCAGCGCAAAGCTGAGGCCGGTGATGACCTGGTTCGCATCGTAGGCATAGCTCAGGTCGACGACTTCGAGCAGCATGTGGCGATTATAGGGATAATCGGTAACCATTCTCATTGGCAGCGCAGCGCTTTGAATTACAAGAACATAGGTCTGCTCGGGGGAAGCGCCCTCACGATCGCGGTACTGCTCGCACTGCCGATCGTCGCGGTGGTGCTGAGCTTCATCGGCGGCTCGAGCGACACCTGGGCGCACCTCGCCGCGACCGGGCTGCCGCGGTACATCGGCAACACCGCGCTGCTGCTCACGCTCGTTACCTGCGGCGTGGTGTCGATCGGCGTGGTGAGCGCATGGCTGGTGACGGCGTATCGCTTTCCGGGTCGCGACGTCCTCGAATGGGCGCTGCTTCTGCCGCTCGCCATGCCTGCGTACGTCATGGCCTATGCGTACACCGACTGGCTGCAGTTCACAGGCGCGGTGCAGACCATGCTGCGCCACCTGACCGGCTGGCAGGCGCGCGAGTACTGGTTCCCGGATGTGCGCTCGCTGCCCGGCGCGGCCGTCGTGCTTTCATTCGCGCTCTACCCGTATGTCTATATCGTGGCGCGCACCGCGTTCCATGATCTTTCGCGCAGCGCGATCGAGGCCGGGCGCCTCGCCGGCTACGGCGCGTTCGGCGCGTTCGCGCGCGTGGCGGTGCCGCTCGCGCGGCCGGCGATCGCCGCGGGCACCGCGCTCGCGCTGATGGAGACGCTGGCCGATTTCGGCACGGTGTCCTACTTCGGCGTCGAGGTGTTCACCACCGGGATCTTCAAAGCCTGGCTGTCCATGGGCGACACCGTGGCGGCCGCGCAGCTCTCGACCTGCCTGCTCGGCTTCGTGGTGTTGCTGCTCGCGCTGGAGCGCGCCAATCGGGGCCGCGCGGCGTACCACGGGCCGGCACCGCGCCGCGCGCGGCCGCATGCCCTGCACGGCGCGAAAGGGCTGCTCGCTTTTGCCGCGTGCG
The DNA here is from genome assembly GCA_036379875.1 of Burkholderiales bacterium. GTDB lineage: Bacteria > Pseudomonadota > Gammaproteobacteria > Burkholderiales > SG8-39 > SCGC-AG-212-J23. The sequence goes on from DASVFV010000139.1 coordinate 15,795, forward strand.
CTGCGCCGGCGGTGTTCGGCTTCGCGTTGCCGGCGCTGCTGCTCGGCTGGCTGGCATGGGGCGAGACCATGTCGGCGGCGCGGCTCGGCACGCTGCTGGCCGACAGCTTCACTCTCGCCGCACTCACCGCGTTCGTGGCCGTCGGCGCGGCGCTGCTCATGGCCTACGCCGCACGAATGACGCGCAATCCGCTGGTGCTGGCGGGTAACCGGCTCGCCGGGCTGGGCTATGCCGTGCCTGGCGCGGTGATCGCGGTCGGCGTGCTGGTGCCGCTCGGCCGCCTGGATAACGCGCTGGCGAACTGGATCGAGCACGCGCTCGGCGTGAAGACCGGCCTGCTGCTGACCGGTACCGTGGTTGCCCTGGTGTATGCCTACCTGGTGCGCCTGCTCGCGGTCGCGCTACAGACCACGAACGCGGGGTTAGCGAAGATCACGCCGAGCATGGAGCACGCCGCGCGCTCGCTCGGCGCCACGCCGGCGCAGGCGCTAGCGCGCGTGCACGCGCCGCTCCTTGCGCCGAGCCTTGCCACGGCGGCGCTGCTGGTGTTCGTGGATGTGCTGAAGGAACTGCCGGCCACCTTCGCGCTGCGGCCGTTCAACTTCGATACGCTGGCGGTAGAAGCCTACAACCTCGCCAAGGACGAGCGCCTCGCCGAGGCTGCAGCCCCGTCGCTCGCGATCATCGCGGCGGGGCTGCTACCGGTGATCTACGTGTCGAAGCGTTACTTCCAGGCGACCCGGTCGTAGATCTTCTGCGAGCCCGGCTGGTTCTTGCCGAGCGTCGCCACGTTGAGCGCGTCGCGCTTGAAGTCGCCGAGCGCGTTCAGCACCGGGTTGTCGACCTTCACGCTTTTCACCGCCGGCCACTCGTTGTTGCCGTCGGCGAAGTAGCGCTGCGCCTCGTCGCTCGCCAGGTACTCGAGGAACTTGACCGCGTTGTCGCGGTGCGGCGCGTTTTTCAGCACCCCGGCGCCCGAGATGTTCACGTGCGTGCCCCAGGTCGACTGGTTGGGCATTACGATCGCGAGCTTGCCGGCGACCTGCTTCTCGTCCGCCTTGTCGGAGCGCGCGAGGCGCGCGTAGTAGTACTGGTTGGACACCGTGACGTCGCAAAGGCCGGCGGCGACCGCCTTCAGCTGGTCGGTGTCGCCGCCCTTGGGGTCCTGGGCGAGGTTTGCGCGCACGCCCTTCGCCCACGCTTCCGCCTTGGCCTCGCCGAGATGGTCGATCAGGGCGCCCATCAGCGAAAGGTTGTAGACGTTGGTGGAGGAGCGCATGCACACCCGGCCCTTCCACTTCGGATCGGCGAGCTGCTCGTACGTGGCGATCTCGCCGGGGCGTACCTTGTCCTTGTTGTACGCGATGACGCGCGCGCGGGTCGAGAAGCCGAACCAGTGGCCGCTCGGCTCGCGCAGGCTGGCCGGGATGCGCGACTCGAGGAGCTGCGACTTGACCGGCTGGAAAAGGCCGAGCTGATCGGCGCGCCACAGGCGCCCGGCGTCGACCGTGATCATCACGTCGGCCGGGCTGCGCGCGCCTTCGTTACGGATGCGCTCGATGATCGCGTCCTCGCCCGCCTCGATGCGGTTGATCTTGATCCCGGTCGCCTTGGTGAAGCCCGAGTAGAGCGCTTCGTCCGTCTGGTAATGGCGGCCGGAGTAAACGTTAACTACCTTTTCCTGCGCGAGCGCGGTGCCGGCCACCGCCAGGCAGGCAACCGCCGCGGCGGCAGCCTTTTTTGCCGAGAAAACAGTCATCTGAATCCTTAGTGGGAAGATGTGGTCCAAATGATAAGCACTCTCATTTATCGCTGTCAATGAGAATAGCTATCATCTTTGACGTACCTCATATTAGGGCAAGAACCTCGGCAGGCTACGGGCGGAGCGTCGGCGCCCGTGTCTGATAATCAGCCCGGATGCGTACACGCAGCGAAGCATGGCGCGTTGAGGGAAAGGGATGAATCGCGCGAACCTGGTCCGTGTGTTGCTCGTTGTCCTGTGCGTCCTGGCCCCGCTGGCCGCCGGCGCGCAGCATGGCCTTGAAATCATTTCGCTGCGCTACCGGACGGTCGAGCAAGTGCTGCCCGCCCTCCAGCCGCTGGTCGAGCCGGGAGGCACCCTGAGCGGCAGCCGCGGGCAGCTCTTCCTGCGCGCGAGCCCCGCCAACGTTGCCGAGATCCGGCGCGCGCTGGAGGCCATCGACCGGCCATCGCGCCGCCTCACGATATCGGTGCGCCACGACGACGCCGGAACTAGCGCGCGGCGCGAGCTCGGCGCGAGCGGTACGATCAGCAGCGCCGGCGCACGGGTAACCGTGACGGCCGGGGACGCGAGCTCCAGCGCTGCAGAACGCGTCGACCAGCGGCTCCAGGTACTGGAGGGCGGGCGCGCGTTCATCTTTACCGGCCAGTCGCGTCCGCTGCCGGTTCCAGGCGGCGGCACGCAGATCCAGGACCTTCAGAGCGGCTTCGAAGTGACGCCCCGCCTGTCCGGCGATCGGGTGATGCTCGAGATCGCCACGCAAAGGGAAGTGCCAGGCAGCCGGCCGGGCAGCGTCCAGGGCCAACACACCGCGACTACGGTTAGCGCGCGCCTCGGCGAATGGGTCGAAATCGGCGGCGTGGCCTCGTCCGGCTCGCGGGACGATCGCGGCATCGCATACGGAAGCGCGCAGCGCGCGAGCGGCTCGACCCGCGTCTGGCTCAAGGTCGAGGAAGCGAAGTGAACCCGCTCGAGCGTGCGTTCGCGGCGGGCGGTCCGCTCGCCGCGACGGTGAGCGCGTTCAAGCCGCGCGCGCAGCAGGTGGAGATGGCGCGCGCCATCCACGATGCGATGCAGCGCACCGCAGTGCTGGTGGCCGAGGCGGGCACCGGCACCGGCAAGACCTTCGCCTACCTCGTGCCGGCGCTGCTCGCCGGCGGCAAGGTGATCGTCTCGACCGGGACCAAGACGCTGCAGGACCAGCTTTTCGACCGCGACCTGCCGGCGGTGCGCGCGGCGCTCGCCTCCGGGGCGAGCGCCGCGCTGCTCAAGGGCCGCTCGAACTACGTTTGCCTCTACCGCCTGCGCCGCGCCGCCGAGCAGGGGCAGTTCGCCTCCCGGGAAGAGATCATCGATTTGCGGCGCATCCAGCGCTTCGCCGCGCTCTCCACCAGCGGCGATCGCGCCGACCTCGCGGACGTGCCGGAAGACGCGCCGGTGTGGGCGCACGCCACTTCGACGCGCGACAACTGCCTGGGGCAGCAGTGCCCGGATTACGCCGACTGCTTCGTGATGCGCGCGCGGCGCAATGCGCTCGCCGCCGACGTGGTGGTGATCAACCACCACCTGTTCTTCGCCGACGTGGTGCTGCGCGACGAGGGAATCTCCGAGCTGCTGCCGGCATGCAACACGGTGGTGTTCGACGAGGCGCACCAGCTTCCCGAGACCGCGCGCCTGTTCTTCGGCGAGAGCGTGTCGAGCACGCAGCTCGTCGACCTCGCGCGCGACGCGCGCGCCGAGCTGCGCGGCGCGGGCGGCGCTTCGCCCGAGGCCGAGCGCCTCGCCACGCGGCTCGACAAGGCGGCGCGCGACCTGCGCCTCGCGTTCGGCGAGGGCGCGAGCCGCATGGCGTGGCAGCAGGCGCTGCGCGTGCCGGGTTTCGCCGACGCGCTGCAGGTCGCGCAGCGCGCGCTGCGCGACCTGCACTCGGTGCTGCAGGCGCACGCCGAGCGCTCGGAAGGCCTCGAGTCCTGCGCGCGGCGCGCGGGCGGGGCGCTGGCGACCCTCGCGCGCCTGCGCGAGACCGAGCCGGCCGAGGAAGTGCGCTGGGTGGAGGCGTTCGCGCACGCGCTGCGCCTGCACTCCACGCCGCTTTCGCCGGCGGAGCTGTTCAGCCGGCAGATGGACGACCACCCGCGCGCGTGGATCTTCACCTCGGCCACGCTCGCGGTGGGCGAGACCTTCGGCCACTTCACGCGCGAGCTCGGCTTGGACGACGCGGTGACGCGCCGCTGGGCGAGCCCGTTCGACTTCCCGCGCCAGGCGCTGCTTTACCTGCCCAGGGGCCTGCCGGGGGATCCGAACGACCCGGCGTTCACCGACGCGGTGATCGACGCGGCGCTGCCGGCGATTGAGGCGAGCGGCGGGCGCGCGTTCCTGCTCTTCACCACGCTGCGCGCGCTACGCCGCGCCCACGAGCGGCTGAAATCGATCCGCTTCCCGCTGCTCGTGCAGGGCACCGGCTCGCGGAGCGACCTGCTCGCGCGCTTCCGCCAGCTCGGCAACGCGGTGCTGCTCGGCGCGCAATCCTTCTGGGAAGGCGTGGACGTGCGCGGCGAGGCGCTCTCGCTCGTGGTGATCGACAAGCTGCCGTTCGCGCCGCCCGACGATCCGGTGCTTGCGGCGCGCATCGAGGCGGTCAAGGCGCGCGGCGGCAACGCGTTCGCCGAGCTGCAGCTGCCGCAGGCGGTGCTGAGCCTCAAGCAGGGCGCGGGGCGCTTGATCCGCGACGAGACCGACCGCGGCGTGCTGATGCTGTGCGACCCGCGCCTGCTCTCGAAGTCCTACGGGCGGCAGATCCTCAAGAGCCTGCCGCCGATGAAGCTCACCCGCGACCTCGCTGAGGTGCGGAATTTTTTTGAAGTTCATCCGCAATGTGAATCCGGATGATTTCCTCGAAGCTCGGGTCGGCCTGGAAGCCGAGCGACAGTGCGCGCCGCGGGTCGAAGTTGCGCGGCCAGCCTTCGACGATGCGCATGATGGTTTGATCGGGCTCGCGGCGGATCAGGCGCGCAGTCTTCTCGCCCGCCACCTTGCGTAGCGCCTCGATCTGCTCGCCCACCGTCGCGCTGACGCCGGGCATGCTCAGGTTGCGCCGGTTCCCCAGCTGTTCGGTGCTCAGGCGCGCTGCGTGGAGCAGGAAGCCCACCGCTGCGCGCGGCGAGCAGAACCAGTGCCGCACCGTCTCGGGCACCGGCAGCACCGCCTCCTGCCCGCTGAGCGGCTCGCGGATGATGCCGGAGAAGAAGCCGGAGGCCGCCTTGTTCGGCTTGCCCGGGCGCACGCAGACCGTGGGCAGGCGGATGCCGATGCCGTCGAAGAAGCCGCGCCGGCTGTAGTCGGAGAGCAGCAGCTCGCCGATCGCCTTCTGCGTGCCGTAGCTGGTGAGCGGCGCGTTGAGGAACTCGTCGCCGATCGCGTCCGGGAACGGCGCGCCGAATACCGCGATCGACGAAGTGAACACCACGCGCGGACGATAGGAAGCCGCCTCATTCGCCTTTCGGATCGCCTCGAAGAGCAGGCGCGTGCCATCGAGGTTCACGCGGTAGCCCTTCTCGAAGTCGGCCTCGGCTTCGCCCGACACGACCGCCGCGAGGTGGAAGATCAGCTGCGGCCTGGAGGCGATCAGCTTCTCGGCCTCGCCCGGCGCGGAGAGATCCGACACCACGCTCGCGCCTTCGAACGGCACCACGTCGTGCAGGACGAGCTCGTGCTCGCGCAGCCGCTCGGTGAGCTTGCGGCCGATCATCCCGCCCGCGCCGATGATGAGCGTGCTCACCAGTCCGGGTCCCAGAGGCGCCACCACGGCACGTCCTTCGCCAGGCGCTCGCCGCCCGGCTTGAGGTAGCGGCTGTCGGGGAAATTGGTGCGCATCACGCGGTCCGCGGCATTGCGCAGGTCGTCCATGCCGAGCCGGTCGTAGGCGAGCACCAGCATGAACAACGCTTCCTCGAGCGCGGGCGCTTCCGCGTAGTGCGCGATTGCGTACTGCGCGCGGTTGGCCGCGGCGAGGTAGGCGCCACGCTTCATGTAATAGCGCGCCACGTGCACCTCGTGCGCGGCAAGCGCGTTGACCAGGTAGCGCATGCGCGCCGCGGCGTCCGGCGCGTATCGCGAGTCGGGGAAGCGCGTCACCACTTCCTTGAACGCGGCGAACGAGTCGCGCGTCGACTTCGGGTCGCGGTCGCTCATGTCCGGCGTCGTCACGTTGGACAGCACGCCGTAGTTGTCGTTGAAGTTGATCAGTCCCTTCAGGTACCAGGCGTAGTCGGCGTTCTGGTGGTTCGGGTACATCTTGATGAAGCGGTCCACCGCCGCGACGCCCGAGGCGCGCTCGCCGTCCTTCCAGTTCGCGTAGGCGATCTCGAGCTGCGCCTGCTGCGCGAAGCGCCCGTAGGGGTAGCGCGCCTCCAGCTTCTCGAGGTAGCGGATGGCGCGCGGCCAGTCCTTGTTGTTCATCGCGTCCTTCGCCTCGCCGTACAGGCGCTGCGCCGACCAGCCCACCGTCTCGTCATCGGGGTTGGTCGAGCAGGCGCCGAGCGCGAGCGCGAGGAACACAAGTAAACTGAAACGCCGGAGCCAATGCATGCGGGAAAAAAATTATAACGAAGACTGGGACGCCGCCCTCGCCGCGCCGATGAGCGCCGAGGTGCCGCCGGCGCTCGGCGGGCTGCGCCTCGACCAGGCGCTCGCGCGCCTGTTTCCGCAGTATTCGCGCAACCGCCTGCAGGCCTGGCTCAAGTCGGGCCACATCAGCGTCGACGGGCGGCGGCTGGAGGCGAATCACGCGGTGGCCGGGGGCGAGCGCATCGCGCTCTCCCCGCCGCGCGTGCCGGACGCCGCGGCGCCGCAGGCGCAGCGCATGCCGCTCAAGGTGGTGTTCGAGGACGCGCACCTCATGGTCATCGACAAGCCCGCCGGCCTGGTGGTCCATCCGGGCGCCGGCCAGCCCGACCGCACGCTGCTCAACGCGCTGCTCGCGCACGCGCCGGCGCTCGCCGGCGTGCCGCGTGCCGGCATCGTGCATCGCCTGGACAAGGACACCAGCGGTCTGCTGGTGGTCGCCAAGACCCTTACCGCGCAGAACGAGCTCGTCAAGCAGCTCGCCGAGCGCACCATGCGGCGCGTCTACCTCGCGGTGGTGCAGGGCGACCCCCCCGCGAGCGGCATGATCGACGCGCCGGTCGGCCGCGACTTTCGCGCGCGCACGCGCATGGCGGTCACGCACCGCGGCAAGCCGGCGCGCACCGGCTACCGCGTGCTCGAGCGCTACGGCCGCGCGGCGCTCGTCGAGTGCCGGCTCGAGACCGGCCGCACGCACCAGATCCGCGTGCATTTCCAGCACATCCGCCACCCGCTGGTGGGCGACGAGACGTACCGGCGCGGCACCCGCCATGGCATCACGTTCCCGCGCCAGGCCCTGCACGCCACCGAGCTCGCGCTGGTCCATCCGGCGACGCGCAAGAGCATGGCGTGGAAATCGCCCCTGCCGCGCGACATGAAGCGGCTCGTCGATAGCCTGCGCGATGATCAGTCCTGACTGGCCCGCGCCGCCGCGCGTGCGCGCCTTCGTCACCACGCGCGACTTCGGCGACGTAAAGGATCCCGCGGTACGCGAAAAGCTGCGCGCGCTGCTGCCGGGCGAGCCGTCCTGGTTGAAGCAGGTGCACGGCATGCGCGTCATCCACCTCGATTCTGATGGCGCGCGGGAAGGCGATGCTGCCTTTACCCGGGAAAACAAGATATGTGTTGTGCAGGCCGCCGATTGCATGCCGGTGCTGTTCGCCGACGAGGACGGGACCACGGTGGCCGCGGCGCACGCCGGCTGGCGGGGCCTTTCGGGAGGCGTGCTGGAGGCGACCGTCGCGGCGACCGGCGTGCCGCCGCACAAGCTCGTTGCGTGGCTCGGCCCGGCGATCGGCCCGCGCGTCTACGAGGTGGGCGAAGACGTGCGCGCGGCGTTCCGCGGCTACGAGGATGCGCTGACCCCCAACCGGCCCGGCCACTGGCTGCTCGACCTCTACGCGGTGGCGCGGCGCAAGCTCGCCGCGCTGAAGTCCGTGTCCGGCGGCGGCTTTTGCACCTATTCGGAGCCGGCGCGCTTCTTCTCCTATCGCCGCGACGGCACATCGGGCCGCATGGGCGCGTTTATTTGGTTAACGTAGCGCCATGACGCTCGGCTGGATCCTCGCCGCGAGCCTGGCGGGCGGCGCGTTGAGCGCCGCGCTCGCCGCGGTCGCGCTCGCGATCCGCGCGACCTGGGTGCCTATGCTCGTGTCCTTCGCCATCGGCGCGCTGCTCGGCGCGGCGTTTCTCGGCGTGATCCCGGAGGCATTCGAAGCCGGCGAGCCCCAGGAGGTGGCGGCCGCCATCCTGGCGGGGATCTTCGGCTTCTTCGTGCTCGAGAAAGTCCTGATCTGGCGTCACTGCCACACCGAGCACTGCGAGGTCCATGACCAGGATGGAAACAGAAGCGGCACGCTGATCGTCGTCGGCGACACGGTGCACAACTTCGTCGACGGGGTGCTGATCGCCGCCGCGTTCCTGCAGAGCACGGAGCTCGGCGTGGTCACCGCCATCGCCATCATCGCGCACGAGATCCCGCAGGAGGTCGGCGACTTCCTGATCCTGCTGCACTCGGGCTATACGCGGCTGCGCGCGCTGACCCTCAACCTGGTGTCGTCGCTCGCCACCGTGCTCGGCGGGTTGATGGGCTATTTCGCCCTGCAACTCATCGAGGGGCTGCAAGCCACGCTGCTCGGCATCGTCGCGGCGAGCATGATCTACGTCGCGGTGGCCGATCTGATCCCCGGGCTGCACCGCCGGCCCGAGCTGAAGGACACCGCCGCGCAGGCCCTGCTCATCGCGCTCGGCATCGGGGCCATCGCGCTGGTCCGCGCGGCGCTGCCGCACTAGGCGAAAAGGACTACTCCGTCAGGGGTTTAAGAACTATTTGACGGGGCGGGTTGTGCGTCGCAAAATCGCCCGGCGATGCACTCCGGCTCCCCAGACGCCCTGTTTGCGGCGATCTCGCAGTCGAGCAATGAAGTCACACAGGGCTGGATGCGAGTCCTGGCGAACGCCCCGGCGGCCGCCGCCGCGCTCCCATGGGGCGACGCATCGCTGCAGCGCAGCTACTACGACAAGCAGGCGAGGCTCTGGAGCGCGCTCGCTTCGGGCAAGCGCGAGACGCTCGCCGAGCCCGCGCCCGGCGATCGCCGCTTCGCCGCGAAGGAATGGCGCGACAACCCGTATTACGACTACCTGAAGCAGTCCTATCTCCTCGCCGCCCAATACGTCGAGCAGCTGGTCGAGGCCGCCGAGCTCGCGCCGCAGGCGAAGGAGCGCGCGCGCTTCGCGGCGCGGCAATGGATCGACGCGATGTGCCCGGCGAATTTCCCCGCCACCAACCCGGAGGCTTTGCGCGAGGCGCTCGACACGCGCGGCGAAAGCCTGACGCGCGGCCTCGCCAACCTGCTCGGCGACGTGCAGCGCAAGCGCATCAGCCAGAGCGACCCGGCGGCCTACGAGGTCGGCCGCAACGTCGCCGCCACGCCGGGCGACGTGGTGTTCGAGAACGAGCTGATCCAGCTCATCCAGTACCAGGCCACCACGCCGCAGGTCGCGAAGCGCCCGCTGGTCATGATCCCGCCGTGCATCAACAAGTACTACATCCTCGACCTGCAGCCGGAGAATTCCTTCGTCGCGCACGCGGTCGGCGCCGGCCAGACCGTGTTCATGGTGTCCTGGCGCAACATCGACGCGGCCCACGCGCACTTCACGTGGGACGACTACCTGGAGAAGGGCGTTCTCGTCGCGCAGCGCATCGCCCGCGAGATCGCGAAGAGCGACCGGGTGAACGCGCTCGGCTTCTGCGTCGGCGGTACGTTGCTCGGCGCGGCGCTCGCCGTGCTGGCGGCGAAAAAGGACGACACGGTGGCCTCGGCCACCTTCCTCACCACGATGCTGGACTTCTCCCAGCCCGGGCAGCTCGGCGTGTTCATCGACGAGCCGAGCGTCGCGGCGCGGGAAGCCGCGATTGGGCGCGGCGGGGTGATGCCCGGCACGCAGATGGACTTCGTGTTCTCCATCCTGCGCGCCAACGACCTGGTGTGGCCGTACGTGGTGAACAACTACCTGCGCGGCACGCGGCCGGCGGCGTTCGACCTGCTGCACTGGAACGCGGACGGGACCAACCTGGCCGGGCCGATGTTCTGCTACTACCTGCGCAACACCTACCTCGAGAACAAGCTGTGTGCGCCGGGCGCCCTGGTGAATTGCGGCGTGCCGGTCGACCTGCGCAAGCTGACCATGCCGGTGTTCGTTTATTCGTCGCGCGAGGACCACATCGTGCCGTGGCGCTCGGCCTACCGCACGCTATCCCATGTCGGAAGCGCCGAGCGCAGCTTCGTCCTCGGCGCGAGCGGGCACATCGCCGGCGTCATCAATCCGCCGGCCAAGAAACGCCGCAGCTACTGGGTGGGGGATTCATACCCCGCGGATCCGGAAGCATGGTTTTCGAAAGCAGATGAAGTTCAAGGCAGCTGGTGGCCGCTCTGGTCGGAATGGCTCGCCCGGCATTCGGGCGGCAAGCGCAAGGCGCCGGCCAGGACCGGCTCTGCGAAGTTCAAGCCGATCGAGCCCGCGCCCGGTCGCTACGTGAAGCAGCGCATTCATTAGGAGAAGCCCATGGAAGAGATTTACATCGTCGGCGCAGCGCGCACCCCGATCGGCAAGTTCGGCGGCAGCCTGGCGAAGACGCCCGCGTCCGACCTCGGCGCGCTGGTGATCCGCAAGGTGCTGGAGCGCGCGCGCGTCGCGCCCGACCAGGTGTCCGAAGTGATCATGGGCCAGGTGCTCGCCGCGGGCGTAGGGCAGAACCCGGCGCGCCAGGCGGCGATGAAGGCCGGCATTCCCTACATGGTCCCGTCGATGACCATCAACAAGGTGTGCGGGTCCGGCCTGCAGGCGGCGATGCTCGGCGCGCAGGCGATCGCCAACGGCGACTCCGACATCGTGGTGGCCGGCGGCCAGGAATCGATGAGCCTCTCGCCGCACGCGCTGAACGGCTCGCGCGAGGGCTTCCGCATGGGCGACGCGAAGATGGTCGATACCATGATCGTCGACGGCCTGTGGGATGTGTTCAACCAGTACCACATGGGCGTCACCGCCGAGAACGTGGCGAAGGAGTACGCGGTCACGCGCGAGGAGCAGGACGAATTCGCGGTGAAGAGCCAGAACAAGGCCGAGGCGGCGCAGAAGGCCGGCCGCTTCAAGGACGAGATCGTGACCGTGGAGATCCCGTCGCGCAAAGGCCCGGTGATGTTCGCCGACGACGAGTATCCGCGCCACGGCGCGACCCTCGAGGCGATGAAGAGCCTGAAGCCCGCGTTCGACAAGAACGGCACGGTCACCGCGGGCAATGCCTCCGGCATCAACGACGGCGCCGCCGCCGTGGTGCTGGCATCTGCGAAAAAAGTGAAAGAGCTGGGCTTGAAGCCGCTGGCGCGCATCAAGGCGTTCGCCTCGGCCGGCGTCGATCCGAAGTACATGGGCATGGGCCCGGTGCCGGCGTCCAAGCGCACCCTGTCGCGCGCCGGCTGGCAGCCCTCCGACCTCGACCTGCTGGAGATCAACGAGGCCTTCGCGGCGCAGGCGATCGCGGTCAACCGGCAGATGGGCTGGGACACGAGCAAGGTCAACGTGAACGGCGGCGCGATCGCGCTCGGCCACCCGATCGGCGCGTCGGGCTGTCGCGTGCTGGTGACGCTGCTTCACGAGATGCAGAAGCGCGATGCAAGGAAGGGCCTTGCATCACTCTGCATAGGCGGGGGGATGGGTGTAGCGCTGGCAGTGGAACGATAGAAAAGGACAATGCGAAAGATGGGAAACCAAGCTGAAGTGGTGCAACGGCCGGAAGCCTGGCGCGACGAGTCGCAGCCCGTAGTGGCGCGCGTCGCTTTCGTCTCCGGCGGGATGGGGGGCATCGGCACCGCGATCTGCCGCCGCCTCGGACGCGCCGGCCATACCGTGGTGGCGGGCTGCCTGCCGGGCTATGAGAAGAAAGGCGAATGGCTCGACCGCATGCGCGCCGAGGGCTTTCGCGTGCACGCCGCCGAGGGCGACGTGGCCGACTTCGACTCGTGCTCGCAGATGTTCTACAACATCGCCGCGGTGGTCGGCCCGGTCGATATCCTGGTGAACAACGCCGGCATCACGCGCGACTCGGTGTTCAAGCGCATGACCGAGGCGGACTGGATGGCGGTGATCAACACCAATCTCAACAGCGTGTTCAACGTGACGCGCCAGGTGATCGACGGAATGAGCGAGCGCGGCTGGGGCCGCATCATCAACATCTCGTCGGTCAACGCGATCAAGGGGCAGTTCGGCCAGACCAACTACTCGGCCGCCAAGGCCGGCATGGCCGGCTTCTCCAAGGCGCTCGCGCAGGAAGTGGTGCGCAAGGGCGTGACCGTGAACACCGTGTCGCCGGGCTACGTCGAGACCGACATGGTGATGGCGATCCGCAAGGAGATCCGCGACCAGATCGTGGCCCAGATCCCGATGGGGCGCCTCGCCAAGCCCGAAGAGATCGCCGCCGTGGTGGCGTTCCTGGCTTCCGAGGAAGCGGGCTACATCACCGGCGCCAACATCTCGGTCAATGGCGGCATGCACATGATGTAGACTTTTCCTCCCCGAGGGGACAACGCGGCGGAGGAGTAATGGTCAAGCAGCGCATTGCCGTCGTCACCGGCGGCATGGGTGGCCTGGGCGAAACGATTTCCACCAAGATGGCGGGCGCGGGCTACCGCGTGGTGGTCACCTACTCGCCGTCCAACACCAAGTACCGCTCGTGGCTCGAGGAAATGAAGGGCCGCGGCTTCAATTTCGCCGCCTATCCGGTCGACGTGGCCGACTACGACGACTGCGCGCGCATCTGCCAGCGCATCCAGTCGGAGGCCGGGGCGATCGACATCCTGGTCAACAACGCCGGCATCACGCGCGACATGACGTTCAAGAAGATGAGCAAGGCGGACTGGGACGCGGTGATGCGCACCAACCTCGACTCGTGCTTCAACATGACCAAGCAGGTGATGGACGGCATGGTGGAGCGCAGCTGGGGGCGCGTGATCAACGTGTCCTCGGTGAACGGCCAGAAGGGCGCGTTCGGGCAGACCAACTACTCCGCCGCCAAGGCCGGCATCCACGGCTTCACCAAGGCGCTCGCGCTCGAAGTCGCGCGCAAGGGCGTGACGGTCAACACCATCTCGCCGGGCTACATCGGCACCAAGATGGTCACCGCGATCCCGAAGGAGATCCTCGACTCCAAGATCCTGCCGCAGATTCCGATCGGCCGGCTCGGCAAGCCCGACGAGGTCGCCGGGCTGATCATCTACCTGTGCTCCGAGGAAGCCGCGTTCGTCACCGGCGCCAACATCTCGATCAACGGCGGCCAGCACATGTATTAAGGGGTAAACTCTGGGCGCGATGGAAAGCCAGCTTCGGCTGATCAAGAAGTACCCCAACCGCCGGCTCTACGACACCAAGACGTCGAGCTACATCACGCTCGCCGACGTCAAGCA
>DASVFV010000140.1:0-27035 GCA_036379875.1 Burkholderiales bacterium
CCATCTCCGAGCCCTCGAGGTAGCCGCGCTCGTTCATCTTACGTTCCAGGTTTTCCACCTGTGCCTCGTCGATGAACACGCCGAGCTCGCCGGGCTGCGAGAAGTCGAGCAGGCTGACGAAGAACGTGGCGCTCTTCACGCGATCATCGTCCCTGGCTGCCAGATAGGCGAGGGTAGCGCCGAGCAGCGTCCCGCCCAGGCAGTAGCCGATGAAGTTGACCTCTTTCGCGCCGGTGGCCTTCTCCACCGCGTCCAGCGCGGCGAGCGGGCCTTCGAGCATGTAGTCCTCGAAGCCCTTCTGCGCGAGGCGCGCGTCGGGGTTCACCCAGGAGATCACGAATACGGTGTGGCCCTGCATCGTCGCCCAGCGGATGAAGGAGTTCTTCTCGCGCAGGTCGAGGATGTAGTACTTGTTGATCCACGGCGGGATGATGACCAGCGGCCGGCGGAAGACCTGCTCGGTCATCGGCGCGTACTGGATGAGCTGCATCAGGTCGTTCTGGTAGACCACCTTGCCGGGCGTGGTGGCGACGTTGCGGCCGAGCTGGAACGCGCTCTCGTCGGTCATCGAGATGCGCAGCTGGCCGCCGCCCTTCTCGATGTCGGCGAGCAGGTTGTTCAGCCCGCGCACCAGGTTCTGCCCGCCGCTCGCCACCGTCTCGCGCAGCACCTGCGGGTTGGTGAGGAGGAAGTTGGACGGCGAGAGCGCGTCGACGTACTGGCGGGTGAAGAACGCGACCTTCTTCTCCGATTCCTCGGGCAGGCCGTCGACCTTGGCCACCGCCTCGCGGATGTGGCGGGCGCTGATCAGATATGACTGCTTGATCAGGTCGAAGAGGAAGTTCTTCGACCATTCGTCGTCCTTGAAGCGCGAGTCGTTCTTGTCGGGCTGGGCGACCGGGCCGACGTCCATGCCGAACAGCTTCATCCAGCTCGACTGCCACAGGCGCATGTAGTCGACCCACAGGTTCATGGACACGGTGGCCATGAGCGCCGGGTCGGCTGCCATGCGCGCGTAGAGATCCATGAACGCCTTGGCGATGCCCATCTCGTCGCGCACCGCCGCGGACATGCTCTCGGTCTGCTTCTGCACGAAGTCGCCGAGGATCTTGGAGGAGCGCTGCGCGACCTCGTGCGCGACCTTTGCCAGTTCTTCGGATTCTTTCGGATCAGCGGGTTGCATATCTCATGATGCCATCGTTGTCCAAGGCGCGCTTCGCGCGGCCGGCATAGTACAGGTAGTGCAGATGGGCGATGGCTTCGCCCATGGCGAAGAAGGTCTGGTGCGCATCGAGCGGCCGGCGGAACAGCACCGGCAGCAGCTCGGCCGCGCTTTTGGGACTGCGCAGGGAATCCATGAGTTCGGAAAGGCGAGCCTCGTGGTGCTGCTCGAGCTGCCCGACGCGCTCGTGGGCGCCGCGAAACGGCTTGCCGTGCGAGGGCAGCACCAGCACGTCGGCCGGAAGGCGGCGGTAGCGGGCGATCGAGTCGAGGAACAGGCGCAGCGGATCGCCCTCGGGGTCGATCGACCAGACGCTCACGTTGGTCGAGATGGTCGACAGGAGCATGTCTCCCGCGATCAGCGTTTTCAGGGTTTCACAACAGAGGGATAGGTGCTCCGGGGCATGGCCATGGCCGACGATGGCGCGCCAGCGCCGCCCGTGGATGGTGAGCTCGTCGCCTTCGATGATGCGCCGATAGGCGAAGGGAAATTCCGGCACCAGCTCGGCGTAGCGGTTTCGGCGCGAGGCCATTTTTGCCGCGCGCTCGGCCTCGAGGCCGTTGCGGCGGAAGACGTCGAGCACCGCCTCCGCGGTGTAGCCGGCGGTGGAGGTGCGCACCGCGTGCGCCGTCAGGTATTCGCCCTGCGTCGTCCAGAACTCCGCGCCGTAGCGCTCGCACAGCCACGCGGCGTTGCCGGCGTGGTCCGGGTGGTAATGCGTGACCACCACGCGCTTCACGCGCTTCTTGCCGAGGATCTCTGCCCACAGCCGGCGCGTGTCCGCGTTGCCGATGCCGGTGTCGATCACCGTCCAAGCATCCCCGTCCTCCAGCAGCCAGAGGTTGATGTGGTCGAGCTGGAACGGCAGCGCCATCGACAGCCAATGAACGCCGGGCGCCACTTCGATCGTGGTGCCGGGCGCGGGGACTTCCGGGAAGGGATACTCGAGGGACATCCGCTAGAATCGATCCGAAGTTAGCATGGAAACCGAACGCGCCGAATTCTCGATCAGCGAGCTGGCACGCGAGTTCGATATCACCCCGCGCGCGATCCGCTTCTACGAGGACCAGGGCCTCCTCGCGCCGAAGCGCGACGGCCAGCGCCGCATCTACTCGCCGCGCGACCGCACCCGCCTCAAGCTCACGCTGCGCGGCAAGCGCCTCGGCCTCACGCTGTCCGAGATCCGCGACCTGATCGACATGTACGAGCCGGGCCGCGACGAGCGCCCGCAGCTCGAGCGTTTCCTCGCGGTCCTCGAGTCGCACAAATCGAGCCTGCTGCAGCAGCGCGAGGACATCGAGGCGCAGCTCTCGGAGCTCCAGGCCTTCGAGAAGAAGGTGCGCAAACAGCTGAAGCGTAGTTGACGTTGACGTAAACGTCAACTAGGCTGAAAGGTTCGATGAACGCGCCCGACCCGAACTTCGCTGCCCGCGTGCGGGAGAGCTTCGCGCGCCAGAAGGCGATGGCGCTGATCGGCGCGGCGCTGAAGAAGGTCGAGGCCGGCGAGGTCGAGATCGCCCTGCCCTGGCGCGATGACCTCACGCAGCAGAAGGGCTTCGTGCACGGCGGCATCCTCGGCATGATCGCCGACACCGCGTGCGGCTACGCGGCGTTCTCGCTCATGCCCGCCGGCGGCTCGCTCGTCACCGTCGAGTACAAGATGAACATCCTCAAGCCCGGGCGCGGCGCGCTGGTCGCTAAAGGCCGCGTGATCCGGCCCGGCCGCACGCTTACCGTCGCGCAGGCCGAGGTGTACGCTGAGGACGGCACGCACGTGGCGACCATGCTCCAGACGCTGATGGCGCTGCCCGACCGCCCCGACACGCCGGAATAAGAGCTCGCCTGACATGAATTTCCTCAAGTTCGAGCACGGCGAAACGATCGACATGCTGCGCGAGTCGGTGCGCGATTTCGTTGCGAAGGAGATCGCCCCGCGTGCGGCGCAGATTGACGAAAGAAATGAGTTTCCCGCCGACCTGTGGCGCAAGCTCGGCGCGCTCGGCGTGCTCGGCGTCACGGTCGAGGAAGAGTACGGCGGCACCGCGATGGGCTACCTCGCGCACATCGTGGCGATGGAGGAAATCTCGCGCGGCTCGGCTTCGATCGGCTTGTCGTACGGCGCGCATTCCAACCTGTGCGTGAACCAGATCCGGCGCAACGGCAGCGCGGCGCAGAAGAAGAAATACCTGCCCAAGCTGATCTCCGGCGAGCACGTCGGCGCGCTCGCCATGTCCGAGCCCGGCGCGGGCTCCGACGTGGTCGGCATGAAGCTGAAGGCGGAGCGGCGCGGCGAGCGCTACGTGCTGAACGGCAACAAGATGTGGATCACCAACGGGCCCGACGCGGATGTCCTCGTCATCTATGGGAAAGGTGAAAACGGCATCACGGCCTTCCTGGTCGAAAAGGGCATGAAGGGCTTCTCGACCGCGCAGAAGCTCGACAAGCTGGGCATGCGCGGCTCGAACACCTGCGAGCTCGTATTCCGCGATTGCGAAGTTCCTGCAGAAAATATTCTTGGAAAAGATGGCGAAGGCGTCCGCGTCCTCATGTCCGGCCTCGACTACGAGCGCGCGGTGCTGGCGGGCGGCCCGCTCGGCATCATGGCGGCGTGCCTGGACGTGGTGGTGCCCTACGTGCACGAGCGCAAGCAGTTCGGCCAGCCGATCGGCGAATTCCAGCTCATGCAGGGCAAGCTGGCCGACATGTACACCACGTTCTCCGCGTGCCGCGCCTACGTGTACGCCGTGGGCCAGGCATTGGACCGGAATGAAACGACCCGGAAGGATGCCGCGGGCGCGATCCTCTACGCGGCCGAGAAGGCGACCTGGATGGCCGGCGAGGCGATCCAGGCGCTCGGCGGCATGGGCTACATCAACGAGACGCCGACCGGGCGGCTGTGGCGCGACGCCAAGCTGTACGAGATCGGCGCGGGCACCTCGGAAATCCGCCGCTGGTTGATCGGCAGGGAGCTTTTCTCGGAGACCGCATGATCAGGACAGACTTGAGCAGCAGGCTTGGCCTGCGCATCCCCGTCATCCAGGCGCCGATGGCCGGCGGCCCGAGCAGCCAGGAGCTGGTCGCGACGTGCTCGGCGGCCGGCGCGCTCGGCTCGTTCGGCTTCGCCTACACGCAGCCGGAGGAAATGCGCAAGCAAGCCGCGTTCGTGCGTGGGAAGACCGACAAGCCGTTCGGCGTGAATCTCTTCGTCGCGCCGCTGCCCGATGCCATCGACGCCGGCGCGCAGCGCGGCGCGCTCGACGCGGTGGCGAAGTACTACACCGAGCTTGGCCTGCCTGCACCCGAGCCGGTGCGCGCGCCTTACGCGCCCGATCTCGAGCAGCAATTGCGCACGGTGGAGGAGATCCGGCCGCGCGTCTTTACCACGCATTTCGGCACCATTCCCCAGGAGAAAATCAATGCGCTGAAAGCCAAGGGCATCCTAGTCGGCAGCAGCGCCACGTGCGTGGCCGAGGCGAAGCGCCTGCAGGAGCAGGGCTTCGACTTCGTCATCGCGCAAGGCGGCGAAGCGGGCGGACATCGCGGCACCTATTTGCGCGATCCCTATCAATCGCTCACCGGCACGATTGCGCTCGTACGGGCGATCGTCAAGGCGGTGAAGATTCCCGTGGTGGCGGCGGGCGGCATCATGGACGGCGCCGGCATCGCCGCGGTGCTCGCGCTCGGCGCGCAGGCCGCGCAGCTCGGCACCGCCTTCATCCCCTGCCCCGAGAGCGGCGCGTCGCAGGTGCACAAGGACCTGCTCGTCAAGGCGACCGAGGACGAGACCGCGATCACCGAGAAATTCTCCGGCAAGCCGGCGCGCGGAGTCGTGAATCGCTTCATCACGGAGATGCGCGATGCGCCGCAGCTCGCCTTCCCGGCGCAGAACGCGGTGACCGGCAAGCTGCGCCAGGCTTCCGCAAAGGCGGGCAAGCCGGACTTCATCGCGCTGTGGGCCGGCCAGGGCGTTGCTATGTCGCGTGCGCTGCCCGCCGCAGAATTGATTGCGAAACTGGAAAGCGAAACCATCGCCGCACTGCGCCAGTCCGCCTCGCTTATCAGCGAGCCCGCGCGCGTATGAGCGAGCTGATCGAGACCTACCGCGGCGCGGTTTATCCGTGGCATTGCGACCACATGGGCCACATGAACGTCATGTGGTACGTGGGCAAGTTCGACGAGGCCACCTGGAACCTGTTCGCCGAGATGGGCGTCACCACCGCGTTCCTCAAGGAGAACCGGCGCGGCATGGCGGCGGTGCAGCAGAACATCACCTACAAGCGCGAGCTCCATGCCGGCGACACGATCGCGGTGCGCTCCGCCTTCCTGGAGATCAAGCAGAAAGCGGCAACCTTCGTGCACGAGATGCGCCATGCCGTGACCGGCGAGCTGTCCGCGATCTGCGTGCTCACCGGCGTGCATATCGATACGCAGACGCGCAAGTCATGCCCGTTCCCCGAAGATATCGTCGCGCGCGCGCGCAAGCTCGTACGCCCATACAAGGAAACCCCATGAAGAACGACCCCGTAGTCATCATCTCGGCTGCGCGCACCCCGATGGGCGGCTTCCAGGGCGAGCTCAAGGGCTTCGCCGCGCCCGAGCTCGGCGCCGCGGCGATCCGCGCGGCGGTCGAGCGCGCCAAGCTGCGCCCCGAAGACGTGCAGGAAGTGATCATGGGCTGCGTGCTGCCGGCGGGCCAGGGCCAGGCGCCCGCGCGCCAGGCCGCGCTCGGCGCCGGCCTGCCGCTTGGTACCGGCTGCACCACCGTAAACAAGATGTGCGGGTCCGGAATGAAAGCAGCAATGTTTGCCAACGACCTGCTCCTTTCCGGAAACAACGAAGTCATGGTGGCGGGCGGCATGGAGTCGATGACTAACGCGCCCTACCTCCTCCCCAAGGCGCGCGCCGGCTTGCGCATGGGCCACGCGCAGGTGCTCGACCACATGTTCTACGACGGCTTGGAGGACGCGTACGACAAGGGCCGCCTGATGGGCACCTTTGCGGAAGACTGCGCCTCGAAGTACCAGTTCTCGAGGCAGGCGCAGGACGACTTTGCCATCCAGTCTCTGAAGAGGGCGCAAGCGGCCAACAAGCAAGGCTGGTTCGCCTGGGAAATCACGCCGATCGCGATCAAGGCCGGCAAGGAAGAGAAGTTCATCGAGATCGACGAGCAACCGTTCAAGGCCAACCTGGAGAAGATCCCGACGCTCAAGCCCGCGTTCCGCAAAGACGGCACGGTGACCGCGGCCAACTCGAGCTCGATCTCGGACGGCGCCGCGGCGCTCGTGATGATGCGCCGCTCGCAGGCCGAGAAGCGCGGCCTCGCGCCGCTTGCGGTCGTGGTCGGGCACGCGACGCACGCGCAGGAGCCCGGCTGGTTCACGACCGCCCCCGTACGGGCCATAACCAAATTATTTGAAAGAACAAACTGGACTGCGAAGAACGTCGACCTCTACGAAATCAACGAGGCGTTCGCGGTCGTCACCATGGCGGCGATGAAGGAGCACGGCCTGCCGCACGACAAGGTGAACGTGCACGGCGGCGCCTGCGCGCTCGGCCATCCGATCGGCGCCTCCGGCGCGCGCATCGTGGTGACCCTGATCGGCGCGTTGCGCAAGTACGGCCTCAAGCGCGGTGTGGCGAGCCTGTGCATCGGCGGCGGCGAGGCGACCGCCATGGCGATCGAGCTCGCTTGAAGAAAGCCCTGCAACAGATCCTCGACACGTCGCAATTCCTGCGGCCCTACGGGTTCCGCGTGGTGAGCGCCGATGAAGAGAAGTGCATGCTGGAACTACCGCACAAGCCGGACCTGGAACGGCCGGGCGGCATCATCAACGGTCCGGCGCTGATGGCGGCGGCGGACTGCGCGATGTGGTTCGCGATCAAGGCGCGCATCGGCCTGGAGAACGACGCACTCACCTCCGAGCTCAATACGGCATTCCTCGCGCCGGCCAAGGGCGAGCACGTCTACTGCACTGCGCGCATCCTGAAGATGGGTCGGCGGCGCATCTACGGCGTGGCGGAATGCCACGGCGAGAAGGGCAACCTGTTCACGCATCACACCCTGACCTATGTCCGCGCAGGCTGAGGATCGAACTGAGGCAATCCGCGAGGCGGTGCGCCGCTTCGCGAAGGAGCAGCTCGCGCCGCACGCCGCGCAATGGGACCGCGACAAAACCTTTCCGAAGCAAGCCCTCAAGGGCCTCGCCGACATGGGCCTGTACGGCGTCGCGATCCCCGAGGACTTGGGCGGTGCCGGCCTCGATTACAGCTCGCTCGCGGTTGCGTGCGAGGAGATCGCGGCTGGCGACTGCGCGACCGCGACCATCGTCGCGGTGAACAACCTCGTCGCCGGCATCATCAACGGCTACGGCGACGCGAAACAGAAAGAGAGATTTCTCAAGCCGCTCGCCCAGGGAAAGCTGCTGGGCGCCTTCGCGCTCACCGAGCCGCAGGTTGGCTCCGACGCATCGGCGATTACCACGCGCGCCGAGCGCAAGGGCAACGAATACGTCCTGAACGGCGTGAAGCAGTTCATCACCTCGGGCAAGAACGCGGACATCGCCGTGGTGTTCGCGGTCACCGACAAGGCGGCGGGCAAGAAGGGCATCAGCGCCTTTCTCGTTCCTACCTCGACTGCCGGGTACAAGGTGGCGCGCATCGAGGACAAGCTCGGCCAGCGCGCCTCGGACACCGCCCAGATCGTTTTCGAAAATTGCAGGACGAGCGATTTGTTGGGAAGCGAAGGCGCCGGCTACCGCATCGCGCTGGCCAATCTCGAGTCCGGGCGCATCAACGTCGCGGCGCAGGCGGTCGGCGTGGCGCGCGCCGCGCTCGAAGCTGCGGTCATGTACGCGAAGGAGCGCCGCAGCATGGGCAAGCCGCTCATCGGCCACCAGGCGGTGAACTTCCGCCTCGCGGACATGGCGACGCAGGTCGAGGCCGCGCGCCGGCTCTACCTGCACGCGGCGCGGCTGCGCGACGCCGGCGCGCCGTGCCTCAAGGAAGCCTCGATGGCCAAGCTCTTCGCCTCGGAGATGGCCGAGCAGGTGTGCTCCGACGCGATCCAGATCCACGGCGGCTACGGCTACGTGTCGGACTTCCCGGTCGAGCGGCTGTGGCGCGACGTGCGCGTCACCAAGATCTACGAAGGCGCGAACGACATCCAGCGCATGGTGATAGGACGCACCCTCGAACAGGGTGCGTAAAGGCCGTATGGGAGCTCATCTATGAAGGCGCCGATCGATTTCTACTTCGACTTCTCTTCGCCCTACGGCTATCTCGCCTCGCACAAGATCGAGGCGCTCGCAGCAAAGCACGGGCGCGGCGTGACCTGGCGGCCGATGCTGCTCGGCGCGGCGTTCAAGGCGAGCGGCGTGCAGCCGCTCGTCAACGTGCCGCTCAAGGGCGATTACTCGAAGCACGACTTCCTGCGCTCGGCGCGCTTCCACGACGTGCCCTTCCGCATGCCGGAGCCCTTTCCGGTCGCCACGGTGTCGGCGTGCCGCGCTTTCTACGCCACCGGTGACGTGCGCCTCGCCAAGGCGCTGTTCAAGGCCTACTTCGTGGACAACGTGAACATCAGCGAGGCCGACAACGTGCTCAGGATCGCGGGCTCGCTCGGCCTAAAGCCCGACATCAACGATCAGGCCGTCAAGGACAAGACGCGCGCAGAAGTCGAGGCCGCGATCGCCAAAGGCGTGTTCGGCTCGCCCTACATCGTGGTCGACGGCGAGCCGTTCTGGGGCGTGGACCGCTTCGACCAGCTCGAGCGCTGGCTGAAAGCGCCGTTTTGATCAAGAGCCAGCTCAAGACGCGCTCGGCCGAGTTCCGCGAGAACGCGGAGCGCATGCGCGCGCTCGTTCTGGATTTGAAGGAAAAGGTTTCCCGGGTCACCGAAGGCGGCGACCAAGCGGCACGCGACAAGCACACCGCGCGCGGCAAGATGCTGCCGCGCGAGCGCGTCGCGCGCCTGCTCGATCCCGGCTCGCCGTTCCTCGAGATCGGCCAGCTCGCCGCCTGGGGCATGTACGGCGGCGACGTGCACTCCGCGTCCATCATCTGCGGCATCGGGCGCGTTTCCGGGCGCGAATGCGTGATCGTCGCGAACGACGCCACCATCAAGGGCGGCACCTACTACCCGATGACGGTGAAGAAGCACCTGCGCGCACAGGAGATCGCCGGCCAGAACCGCCTGCCGTGCATCTACCTCGTCGACTCGGGCGGCGGCTACCTGCCCGAGCAGGACAACGTGTTCCCCGACCGCGAGCATTTCGGCCGCATCTTCTACAACATCGCCAACCTGTCGGCCGCGCGCATCCCGCAGATCGCCTGCGTGATGGGCTCGAGCACCGCGGGCGGCGCCTACGTGCCGGCGATGTGCGACGAGTCGATCATCGTGAAGGGCCAGGGCACCATCTTCCTCGGCGGCCCGCCGCTCGTGAAAGCCGCGATCGGCGAGGTCGTCACGCCGGAGGAGCTGGGCGGCGCCGAGGTGCACACGCGCGTGTCGGGGGTGGCGGACCACTATGCGCTGAACGATTCCCATGCCCTCGCCCTGGTCCGGCGCATCGTCTCGGGTTTGAACCTGAAGAAGGACGTGTCATTGCAGACCCGAGAGCCGCGCGACCCCGCCTACCCCGCGGAAGAGCTCTACGGCGTGATTCCGGCAGACGCGCGCAAGCCCTACGACGTGCGCGAGCTCATCGCGCGCATCGTCGACGGCTCGGAGCTCGACGAGTTCAAGCAGAACTACGGCACTACGCTGGTCACCGGCTTCGCGCACCTGCACGGCTACCCGGTGGCAATCCTCGCCAACAACGGCATCCTTTTTTCCGAGTCCTCGCTCAAGGCCACGCATTTCATCGAGCTCGCCTGCCAGCGCCGCATTCCACTCCTCTTCCTGCAGAACATCACCGGCTACATGGTGGGCAAGAAATACGAGGCGGGCGGCATCGCCAAGGACGGGGCGAAGATGGTGACCGCGGTAGCCACGGCGCGCGTGCCGAAATTCACCATGATCGTCGGCGGCTCGTTCGGCGCCGGCAACTACGGCATGTGCGGCCGCGCCTACTCGCCGCGCTTCCTGTGGATGTGGCCGAACGCGCGCATCTCGATCATGGGCGGCGAGCAAGCCGCCTCGGTTCTGGCCACCGTGAAGGGCGACTTCCCCTCGAAGGAAGCCGAGGAGAATTTCAAGAACCCCATACGCGAGCAGTACGAGAAGCAGGGCCACCCGTACTACGCGAGTGCGCGGCTCTGGGACGACGGCGTGGTCGATCCCGCCGACTCGCGCCGCCTGCTCGGCCTCGCCCTCTCCGCCTCGCTCAACGCACCGATCGAAGACACCCGGTTCGGTGTCTTCCGCATGTGATGCTGGAAGTCACCCGACAAGGGGGCGTCGCGCGCGTCACGCTCAATCGCCCGGAGCTGCGCAATGCATTCGATGATGAATTAATAAAAAAACTGCGGGCGGCATTCGATGATCTCGGCAAAGACACCGCCATTCGCGTCGTGGTCCTGGCCGGAAACGGGCCCGCGTTCTGCGCCGGCGCGGACCTGAACTGGATGAAGCGGATGGCGGGCTACAGCTACGACCAGAACCTCGCCGACGCCAAGGCGCTCGCCGACATGCTCGCGACTCTCGACCGCCTGCCCAAGCCGACCATCGCGCGCGTGCACGGGCCGGTGTTCGCCGGCGGCACGGGCCTCGTCGCCGCATGCGACATCGCGGTCGGCACGCCGGAAGCGAAGATGTGCCTGTCGGAGGCGAAGCTCGGCCTTTCGCCGGCCACCATCAGCCCGTACGTGATGCGCGCGATGGGCGAGCGCACTGCGCGGCGCTATTTCCTGACCGCGGAAGTGTTCGATGCCGAGGAGGCGCTGCGGATCGGCATGCTTTCGCTTCTCGTTCCTGCGAATGAGCTGGATTGCGCACTTGGCAAACTCGTAGAGAACCTGCTCGCCGGCGGCCCGGAGTCCCACGCCAAGATCAAGGCGCTGATCCGGGCGGTTGCCGGCCGCAGTGTCGATACCAGTCTTTCGCAAGAAACCGCCAGATACATCGCCGAGATCCGCGGCTCGCCCGAAGGCAAGGAGGGCATCGCGGCGTTCCTCGAGAAGCGCAAGGCCTCCTGGTGTTCGCCAAAATCCTGATCGCGAACCGCGGCGAGATCGCCTGCCGCGTGGCGCGCACCGCGCGAAGGCTCGGGCTGCGCACGGTCGCCGTGTACGCCGACGCGGACCGCGACGCGCTGCACGTGCGCGTCGCCGACGAAGCGCGGCGCGTGGAAAGCTATCTCGACATCGCCGCGGTGATCGCCGTGGCGCGCGAGTCCGGCGCCGAGGCGATCCACCCTGGCTACGGCTTCCTGTCGGAAAACGCCGAGTTCGCAGCCGCGTGCCGCGCGGCTGGCGTGGTGTTCGTCGGTCCGACGCCCGAATCGATCGCGGCGATGGGCGACAAGGCAGCCGCCAAGCGCCTGATGGAGAAGGCGGGCGTGCCGCTGGTGCCTGGTTATCACGGCGAAGCACAAGATTTGAAGACGCTGGAAAGCGAAGCCGCACGGATCGGCTTCCCGGCGCTCATCAAGCCTTCCGCCGGCGGCGGCGGAAAGGGAATGTATGTCGTCAAGTCGAAAGGCGAGTTCGCCGCCGCGCTCGAAGCCTCGAAAAGAGAAGCCAAATCCGCCTTCGGCGACGACCGCGTGCTGATCGA
The DNA here is from genome assembly GCA_036379875.1 of Burkholderiales bacterium. Taxonomy (GTDB): domain Bacteria; phylum Pseudomonadota; class Gammaproteobacteria; order Burkholderiales; family SG8-39; genus SCGC-AG-212-J23. The sequence goes on from DASVFV010000140.1 coordinate 11,937, forward strand.
GCGCTACCTCGAGCGCCCGCGCCACATCGAGGTGCAGGTGTTCGGCGATACGCAGGGCAACGTGGTGCACCTCTTCGAGCGCGACTGCTCGGTGCAGCGCCGGCACCAGAAGATCCTCGAGGAAGCGCCGGCGCCGGGCTTCGCCAGGAAAACCGAGATCGCCGCGGCCGCGGTGGCCGCCGCCAAGGCGATCGGCTACACCGGCGCGGGCACGGTCGAGTTCATCGCCGAGCAGGACGGGCGCTTCTACTTCATGGAGATGAACACGCGCCTGCAGGTCGAGCACCCGGTGACCGAGATGATCACCGGGCTCGACCTCGTCGAGTGGCAGCTGCGCGTCGCCGCGGGCCAGGCGCTGCCGCTCGCGCAGAACGACATCGCGCAACGCGGCCATGCGTTCGAGGCGCGCATCTACGCCGAGGATCCGGAGCGCGGCTTCCTGCCCTCCACCGGACGCATCGTGCACCTCGGCTTCCCGTCCGAAAGCGCGCGCATCCGCATCGACACCGGCGTGCAGGCGAACGCGGAGATCACGCCCTGGTTCGACCCGATGATCGCCAAGCTCGTCGTGCATGGCTCGACGCGCGCCTCCGCGCTCGCGCGGCTGCGGCATGCACTCGCGCAAGTCGAGATCGCCGGCGTGACGACCAACGTGGCGTTTTTGCGCCGCGTCACCGCGAGCGCGGCGTTCGACAGCGCCGAGCTGGACACGGGGTTGATCGAGCGCAATAAGGGCGAGTTGTTCGAGAAGCAGAAGCTGAAAAGCGAGTTCCTGGCCGCCGCGGCCTTCGCCGAGCTCGCCGAAGAGGAGCGCGCCGCCCGCGAGCGCCCCGCGGCCTCCGGCGATCCGCATTCGCCCTGGCATCGCGTGGACGGCTGGCGGCTGAACGAGGAGTCGCACCACGACTTCGCATTCCTCGAGGGCGAAACCGCGCATCCGGTGCGGCTCTCGTTCCTCGACAGCGGCCTTCGCATCGCGGTGAACGGCGCAAGCCATGCGCTTTCCGGCGAGCGCCTGCCGGACGGCCGCGTACTGGTGCGCCTGGACGGGCGCGCCTTCAAGGCGCGCGCGGTGCGTAACGGCCACGACTGGCACGTGTTTCACGACGGCGAGTACCGGCGGCTGTCGCTGCGGCCGGAGCTTGCGGGCGTCGATCTCGACGCAGCGCAGGGCTCGCTCGCCGCGCCGATGCCGGGGAAAATCGTCAAGGTGATGACCAGCGCGGGCGCGAAGGTGGCGAAGGGCGATGCGCTCCTCATCCTCGAAGCGATGAAGATGGAGCACACCATCACCGCGCCCGCCGACGGCGTGGTGAAGGAGATCCACTACGGCGCCGGCGAGCAGGTGCTCGAAGGCGTGGAGCTCATCTCGCTTGAATAGAACGGTCAAGATCGTGGAGGTCGGACCTCGCGACGGCCTGCAGAACGAGAAGGCCGAGGTGCCGACCGCGCTCAAGGTCGAGCTGATCGAGCGCCTCGCCGACGCCGGGCTGCCGGCGGTCGAGGCCACCGCCTTCGTATCGCCGAAGTGGGTGCCGCAGATGGCCGACCACACCGAGGTGCTCGAGCGCATCCGCCGCAAGCCGGGCGTGTCCTACCCGGTGCTCACCCCCAACCTGAAGGGGTTCGAGGCGGCGCGCGCGGCCGGCGCGACCGAGGTAGCGATCTTCGGCGCCGCGTCGGAATCGTTTTCCAAGAAGAACATCAACTGCTCGATCGCAGAGTCGCTCGAGCGTTTTTCACCGGTGGCCTCGGAGGCGAAGAAGCATGGCGTCAAGGTACGCGGCTACGTCTCCTGCGTTCTTGGCTGCCCTTACGAGGGAGAGATCAAACCGGAAGCGGTGGCCCGCGTAGCCGGCGCGCTCTACGACATGGGCTGCTATGAGGTTTCGCTGGGTGACACTATCGGCACCGGCACGCCCGGGAAGACGAAAGCGATGATCGAGGCGTGCGCGAAGCGGGTGCCGCTGGAGAAGCTCGCCGGCCACTACCACGACACCTACGGCCAGGCGCTCGCGAACATCTACGCTTCGCTCGAGATCGGCGTCGGCACCTTCGACGCCTCGGTGGCCGGCCTCGGCGGCTGCCCGTACGCGGCCGGCGCCTCGGGCAACGTGGCGACCGAAGACGTCGTCTACATGCTGAACGGCCTCGGCGTGAAGACCGGCGTCGACCTGCGCCGCCTGGTCGAGATCGGACGCTGGATCTGCGGCGTGCTCGGGCGCGAGCCCTCGTCCAAGGTGAACAAGGCGTTCAAGCTGGCGTGAAGTCGCCCTGCATCAAGGTGTGCCAGATGGACCCGCAGCGCGGCGTATGCATCGGCTGCTATCGCACCCTTGACGAGATTGGCCGGTGGACCGGCATGACCGATGCTGAGCGTGAACGGATAATCGCCGCCCTGCCTGAACGCAAGGCCAATACCGGACATGGAGCGTCAACCTCGATCACCACGACGCGTTGATCCGATGCCAGGGAGGCCGGGTCTACCGTATGGCATCCGCAATACCCGTCGATCGCATCGCGCACCGCATTCTGCTGGTGCGCGGCCGAAGGGTGCTGCTCGATACAGACCTTGCCGCAATCTACGGAACGAGCACCAAGCGGTTCAACGAGCAGGTGCGGAGAAATGCAGCCCGCTTTCCCGAGGACTTCATGTTCCGGCTCACAACCGAGGAATGGGGTTCTTTAAGGTCGCAAATTGCGACCTTAAGAATGGGACACGGTCAGCATCGCAAGTATCTGCCGCTCGCCTTTACAGAACACGGCGCCATCATGGCCGCCACCATTCTGAGCAGCCCGCTGGCCAGCGAAGTCTCGGTCTATGTCGTGCGAGCGTTCGTGCGTCTGCGCGAGGTGCTTGCTTCCAACGTAGATGTGGCGCGCCGGCTCGCGCAGCTCGAGAGGAAATTCGGCTCCCATGATCAAGCGATCGCCAACCTTGTCACCGCGATCCGCGAGCTCATGGGATCATCGCGGTCCACCAAGCCTCGCCCGATCGGTTTCGTGGTGCCGAAAGAGCAAGGCTAGATATCCCGGAAGTTGCCGTGCCGCCCCTTGCCGGAAGCGAAGCGCGCCGCGCCTTCGGCGCCCTCGGCGACGAACGCCGGGAAGCCGTTGTACCACTCCTTGCGCATCGCCTCGCGCAGGCTGAGCCCTTGCTGCGCGTAGGCCGAGCGCCGGTCGGCGCGCATGCAGGCCTGCGGAAAGCGCGCGATCTCGTGCGCCATCGCCTCGGCGAACTCGCGCGACTTGCCGTCGGCCACCACGTGCTCGCAGGCGCCGATGCGCAGCGCCTCGTCGGCGGGCACCTTGCGCCCGGTGAGGATGATCTCGAGCGCACGCCCCATGCCGACGATGCGCGGCAGGCGCACCGTGCCGCCGTCGACCAGCGGCACGCCCCAGCGCCGGCAATAAACGCCGAAGTAGGCCGACTGCTCCATTACGCGCAGGTCGCACCAAAGCGCAAGCTCGAAGCCGCCCGCCACGGCGGGGCCGGCCACCGCCGCGATGACCGGCTTGTCGAGCTCGAGGCGCGTCGGCCCGAGCGGGCCGCGCGGGATGGCCGTACGATCGTCGAGCGGGTAATCGATTTCATGTAATTGAGAAGAGTTTTGAATCAACGAAGCGCAATATTTCAGATCCCAGCCGGCGCAGAACGCGCCGCCCTCGCCCCATAGCACGGCGACGGCGGCGTCCTTGTCCCGGTCAAACTCCTGGAAAGCAGAGACCAGAGCATCCGCGCTTTCCGGATCCATCGCGTTGCGCGCCTCGGGGCGCGAATGAATCACCGTCCACACCCTGCCCTTTTTCTCGATCCTTACCGCCATGGCCGCCTCCGTTGACTGGTACTTCGATTTCGTTTCGCCCTATTCCTATATCGCGCTGCACCGGCTGAAAGAGCTCCCAGCAACAATCTCGTATAAGCCGGTGCTGTTCGCGGGGCTCCTCAATCACTGGGGCCAGAAGGGCCCGGCCGAGATACCGGCCAAGCGCCGCTGGACTTACCGCTGGTGCACGTGGTGGGCGAAGGAGCTCGGCATCCCGTTCCGCTTCCCGGCCGAGCATCCGTTCAACCCGCTCCAGCACCTGCGCCTCGCGCTAGCCTGCGGTTGCCGGCCCGACGCGGTCAAACGGATTTTCGAAAGCGTGTGGATGAGCGGCGCGAATGCGACCGAGCCGGCTGCGTTCCAGGCGCTGTGCCGGGAGCTGGGCGTCGGCACCGAGCAACTAGCGGCGGCGAAGGATGAACTCCGAAGCAACACCGAGGACGCCGCGGCGCGCGGCGTGTTCGGCGTGCCGAGCTTCGTGCTGGACGGCGAGGTGTTCTGGGGTGCCGATGCGATCGAGTTCGTCACGGCGTTCCTCAGGGATCCCGCGGTGCTGCGCAACGACGAGATGCGGCGCGTCGATGCCATGCCGGTCGGCGCGGCGCGCAAATCCTGAGCGCTAGGAGTATTTCCTCAGGTCCTCGATCACCTTGCCGTCGTTCGGCAGGCTGCCGGGCGCGACCAGCGCGACCTCGCCGCGCAGCTGGGTGATCTCGCGAATCGAAGAGACGATCGCTTCGCTCAGCGCGGAAGATCGGTCGGAAACCTCACAGCGAAGCGTCATGCGATCGTTGCCGGCGTCGCCCTCGACGACCAGCCGCGCCTTGGCGATCTGCGGATGCCGGCGCGCGATCTCCGCGACCTGGCGCGGGGTGACGAACATGGCGCGCACCTTGGTGCTCTGGTCGGCGCGGCCCATCCAGCCCTTGATGCGCACGTTGGTGCGGCCGCACGGACTGGCGCCCGGCAGCACGGCGGAAAGGTCTCCGGTGCCGAAGCGGATCAGCGGATAGTCCTTGTTGAAGTTGGTGATCACGACTTCCCCGACTTCGCCGGGCGCCACCGGATCGCCGGTGCCGGGCCGCACGATCTCGAGCAGCAGCCGCTCGTCCAGGATCATGCCGTCGTTCACCTGGCCGTCGGGCATCACCGATTCGTAGGCGATCAGGCCGAGGTCGGCGCTGGCGTAGGTCTGGGAGACGCGGATGCCCCGCTCACCCAGGCTCTTCCGCAGCGGGGGTGGAAGATATTCCGCCCCGACGTGGGCCTTCGTGAGGCAGGTGATATCCACCTTCAGCTCGTCGGCCTTCTCCACGATGAGCTTGAGGAAGGATGGCGTGCCGACGAACGCATTGACCTTCAGGTCGCGGATCGCGGCCACCTGCTGCTCCGTATGACCGGTGCCGCCCGGAATCACGATGCAGCCGATCGCGCTGGCGCCCGCCTCGAGCATCGAGCCGGCGGGCGTGAAGTGATAGGCGAAGGTATTGAGCACGCGGTCGCCGGCGCGGAAGCCGCCGGCGTAAAGGCCGCGCGCGGTGCGCCACCAGTCCTTGCCGCGCCCTTCGGGGTCGTAGATCGGACCGGGCGAAATGAACAGCTTGGCGAGCTTCTCGACCGGCGTGGCGTTCAAACCGCCGAGCGGCGGCATTTCCTTCTGCAGCGCCGGCAGGTCGCTCTTGCGCGTCACGGGCAACGCCGCGAGCGCTGCACGGGTCTTGATCTTCGACGGATTCACACCGTTGAGAATCTTCGCCCACCCGGGTGCCCGCTTCATGGCATGAGCGACAAACCGCGGTAGATCTTCCATCAACGCCCGCTCGCGCGTCTTGGCCGAACGGGTTTCTAGCTTGTCCCAATGCATCACAACCAACGCTTGCGGCGACGATACGACTTCACGTCGCGGAAGCTCCTGCGCTGCTCGCCCGACGAGAAGCCGAGGTAGAACTCCTTCACGTCCTCGTTGTCGGCGAGCGACTTGGCCTCGCCGTCCATCACCACGCGACCGTTCTCGAGGATGTAGCCGTAGTCGGCGTAGCGCAGCGCGATGTTGGTGTTCTGCTCCGCGAGGAGGAACGAGACGCGCTCCTTGCCGTTCAGCTCCTTCACGATCTCGAAGATCTCCTCGACGAGCTGCGGTGCGAGGCCCATGGACGGCTCGTCGAGCAGGATCATCTGCGGGCGCGCCATCAGCGCGCGGCCGATCGCGGTCATCTGCTGCTCGCCGCCCGAGGTGTAGCCCGACTGCGAGTGACGGCGCTCCTTCAGGCGCGGGAAGTAGGTATAGACCTTCTCGAGATCTTCTTTCACCCCCGAGCCGATGTACCCGCGCGTGTACGCGCCGGTAAGCAGGTTCTCCTCGACCGTGAGGTGCTGGAAGCAGTGCCGGCCCTCCATCACCTGGCAGATGCCGCGCTTCACCAGCTCCGAGGGGTTCGAGCGGTCGATGCGGCTGCCGCGGTAGAGGATCTGTCCCTTGGTCACCTCGCCGCGCTCGGCGCGCAGCAGGTTGGAGATCGACTTGAGCGTGGTGGTCTTGCCCGCGCCGTTGGCGCCGAGCAGCGCGACGATCTGCCCCTCCTGCACCTCGAGCGACACGCCCTTCAGCACCAGGATCACGTGGTCGTAGATGACCTCGATGTTGCTGAGCGAGAGGATCGCGGCGCTGGCCATGGCTAAAAAAAAGGCCGCCCGGAGGCGGCCCGTTGTCGTTGGTCGGTTATTTCTCTTTCGAGCAGTCGCGCGGCGTGATGCCCTTCTCCTTCGCGTACTGCGCGGCCGACTGCTCGACCTTGGCGCGCACCAGCTTGCGGTCGGGCTGCATCCAGTCGGTGATCACGTTCCACTTCTTGCCGTCCCAGCGCAGGAACTTCACCGCGCCGCCGCCCTCGTGGTCCATGCACGAGACCTTGAGCGGCTGCATGAGGCCGGTGGCGCCCAGCTCCTTCAGGCGCTTCTCGTCGATGTTCAGGTTCTCGATCCCCCAGCGCATCTGCTCGCCGGTGATCGGCTTGCCCTTGCCGAAGCGGTTCTGCGCGGTGCGGATCGCCTCGGCGGTGATGATGCCGGCGACGATGCCGCGCGTGTGGTAGATCGAGCCGACGCGCGACATGTCTTCCATGTCGCCCTTGCCCTTCTTGTAGACGTGCTTCAGCACGTCCTGCATCACCGGGAAGTTGGTGCCGGGCAGGTTGAAGCCCGCCGCCACGTAGCCCTTCGCCGCGTCGCCCGCCGGGATCACGTCTTCCTCGGCACCGGACCACCACACGCCGATGATCTTGTCGCGCGGATAGCCGACCTTGGCCGCCGCCTTGAGCGCGGTCGGGTTCATCACGCCCCAGCCCCACAGGATCACCCAGTCGGGGCGGATCTGGCGCACCTGCAGCCACTGCGACTGCTGCTCGTTGCCCGGGTGCGGCACCGCGATCGGCGTGAACTCGTAGCCGTACTGCTTCGCCATGTCGGTGAGGACCGGGATCGGCTCCTTGCCGTAGGCCGAGTCGTGGTACACGAGCACGATCTTCTTGCCCTTCAGCTTGTCCATGCCGCCGGCCTTCTCGCCCATGTACTTCACCATCACGGTGGCCTGCGACCAGTAGGTGGTGATGAGCGGGAAGATGTACGGGAACACGCGCCCGTCGGCCGCGTCGGTGCGGCCGTAGCCCATCGAGATCACCGGGATCTTGTCCGCGGTGGCCTTGTCGATCAGCGAGTAGGTGATGCCGGTGGAGAGCGGGTGCACCACGGTGGCGCCGGTGGGACCTTTCTTCTTCGAGCGCTCGTAGCACTCGACGCCGCGGTCGTTGCGGTACTCGGTCTCGCACTTCTCCCAGGTCAGCTTGACGCCGTTGATGCCGCCGTCGCGCTCATTGAGCATCGCGAAGTAGTCGATCATGCCGCCGCCGAACCCCGAGCCGCCGGGCGCGTACGGCCCGACCCAGTAAAAGTTGGCGGGGATGAACTGCTCGTTCTGCGCGGCCGCGGGCTGCAGGGCGGCGCCGGCCGCTAGGGCGAGCGCGCCCGCGGCGATTGCCAGGGTCTTGTTCATTTCTCCTATCCTCCTCAGGAAAGAGGGGGTCAGTATAGCCCCGTCAATGCGGGAACGGCCACAGGCGCAGCTTCTCCTTGCCAATCTGCCACAGCCGGGCCAGCCCGTTGGGCTCCACGATCAGGAAGAAGATGATCAACCCCCCGAAGATGATCAGCTCCAGGTTGGAGATGGTGGCGTGCGAGATCTCCACGCCGAAGCCGTGCGACAGCCAGCCCGAGGCGAGGTTGAGGAAGATCGGGAACAGCGTGATGAACGCCGAGCCGAGGAACGAGCCCATGATCGAGCCCACCCCCCCGATGATGATCATGAACAGGATGCGGAACGAGAGATCCAGCGTGTAGGCCTCGGGCTCGACGGTGCCCAGGTAGCAGAATGCGTGCAGGGCCCCGGCCACGCCGCAGTAGAATGAGCTGATCGCGAAGGCAAGCAGCTTGGTCTTCATCATCGGGATGCCGATCACCGAGGCCGCCACGTCCATGTCGCGCACCGCCATGAAGGCGCGGCCGGTCTCGCTGCGCATCAGGTTCTTCGCCGCGAGCGCCATCACCACCACGATGCCGAGCGTGAACAGGTACTTCTTCGCCGGGGTGTCGAACGCATAGCCGAAAACGACGATCTGCTGCGCGGTGATCACGCCCGAGGCGCTGTGGTTGGTGAACCAGCCGACGCGCTGGATCAGCCACAGCACGAAGAACTGGCAGGCCAGCGTGGCGACCGCGAGGTAGAAGCCCTTGATGCGCAGGCTGGGAAGGCCGAAGGCGATGCCGACCGCCGCGGCGCACAGCCCGGCCAGGATCATGCTCGGGATGATGCCGAGCCACGGCAGGCGCAGCACGAAATTGTAGGTCATGAACGCGCCCACCGCCATGAACGCGGCGGTGCCGAGCGAGAGCTGGCCGGCGTAGCCGGTGAGGATGTTCAGGCCGAGCGCGGCGAGCGCGAAGATCAGGAACGGTGTAAGCAGCGCGCCCAGCCAGTATTGATCTCCTATGAAAGGAATAACTGCAAAGGCGACGAACATCAGCATCCAGAACGCGATGCGGTCCTGGCGGATCGGGAAGATGCGCTGGTCCTCGGCGTAGCTCGATTTGAACTGTCCCGCTTCGCGGTAGAGCATGGTCAGACCCGATCGATGTGTTTTTCGCCGAACAGGCCTTCAGGCCTGACGAGCAGGAAGAGCAGCGCCACCACGTAAGCGAACCACGATTCGATGCCGCCGCCGAACATCGGCCCGACATACACTTCCGCGAGCTTTTCGGTCGCGCCGATGATCAGCCCGCCGAGGATCGCGCCCGGGATCGACTCGAAGCCGCCGATCAGGAGCACCGGCAGCGCCTTCAGCGCGACGAAGGTGAGCGCATATTGCACGCCGTTGCGCACGCCCCACATGAGTCCCGCCACCAGCGCCACGAAGCCCGCCACCGCCCAAACGATGGCCCAGATGTGCTGCAGGGGGATGCCCACAGCAAGCGCCGCCTGGTGGTCGTCGGCGACGGCGCGCAGCGCGCGCCCGATCCGGGTCTTCTGGAAGAACACCGCGAGCACCGCGACCAGCAGGCCGGCGACGAACGCGGCGAACAGATCGAACTGGCTGATGTTCACGTTCCAGCGCTGTGACAGCCACTCCATCGGCACGTCCGGTATGCCGAGCTCCAGGCCGTGCGGCTGCGAGCCCCAGATGAGCTGCGACAGGCCCTCGAGCACGAAGGTAAGGCCGATGGTCGCCATGAACAGCGTGATGGGCGGCTGGTTGACGAGCGGGCGCAGCACCACGCGCTCGGTGACCAGGCCGAGCACCACCATCACCGCCAGCGTCACCAGCAGCGCGAGCCAGAAATTCCACTGCAGCGCGAGGAGCGAGACGAAGGTGAGCGCGGCGAAGAACACCATCGCGCCCTGCGCGAAGTTGAACACGCCCGACGCCTTGTAGATCAGCACGAAGCCGAGCGCGACGAGCGCGTACATCACCCCGGCGAGCAGGCCGCCGGCCAGCACCTCGATGAAGAAGATGACCTCAATCGGCATCAGTGAGCCAGCCCGAGATACGCGTCGATCACCTTCTGGTCTTTCCTGACTTCCTCGGGCGTGCCGTCGGCGATCTTGCGCCCGTAGTCGAGCACCACCACGCGATTCGAGATGTCCATCACCACGCCCATGTCGTGCTCGATCAGCACGATGGTGGTGCCGAACTGGTCGTTTACGTCGAGCACGAAGCGGCACATGTCCTGCTTTTCCTCGAGGTTCATGCCGGCCATCGGCTCATCCAGCAGGAGCAGCCTCGGCTCGGCGGCGAGCGCGCGGCCGAGCTCGACGCACTTCTGCAGGCCGTAGGGCAGGCGCCCGACCGGGGTGCGGCGGATGTGCTGGATCTCGAGGAAGTCGATGATCTCCTCCACCGCGCGCCGGTGCTCGAGCTCCTCGCGCTTCGCCGAGCCGAGCCAGATCGCCTGCTGCAGGAAGTTGCAGCGCATGCGCTGGTTGCGGCCGGTCATGATGTTGTCCAGCACCGACATGCCCTTGAATAGCGCAATGTTCTGGAAGGTGCGCGCGATGCCGAGCGCCGCGGCGGCGTGCGGGTCCATGCCGGAGAAGACTTTCTCCTTGAACCTGATTTTTCCCTTTTGCGGGCGGTACACGCCGTTCAGCACGTTCAGCATCGAGCTCTTGCCCGCGCCGTTCGGGCCGATGATGGCGCGGATCTCGTGCTCCTTGACGTCGAAGGAAACGTCGCTCAGCGCCTTCACTCCGCCGAACGCCAGGGAGACGTCCTCGACCGAGAGAATCATGCCGCCTGTTTTGCGGCTGCGGGCGGGAAGGTCTTGACGTCGCGGATCTTGAGCTCGGCCGAGAGGGTGCCGGTGCGGCCGTCCTCGTAGCGCACCTGCGCGGTGACGCGCGCGGTGCGGGCCGGGCTGTACAGCGCGTTCAGGAGCGCCGCGTACTTCTCGGCGATGAAGCCGCGCCGCACCTTGCGCGTGCGCGTGAGCTCCTCGTCGTCGGGGTCGAGCTCCTTGTGCAGGATGAGGAAGCGGTGAATCTGGGACGCGGCGAGCTCGGCGTCCTGCGCGAGGTCCGCGTTCACTCTTTCCACGCAGCCGGCGACCAGGTCGTACACCTCGTCGCGCGACGCGAGGTCGGTGTAGCCCGAGTACGGCATGTTGCGCTTCTCCGCCCAGTTCGCCACCGCGTCCATGTCCATGTTGATGAACGCGCACACCCGGTCCTTGCCCTGGCCGAAGCACACCGCTTCCTTCACGAACGGGAAGAACTTGAGCTTGTTCTCGAGGTACTTCGGCGCGAACAGGGTGCCGTCGGCGAGCTGGCCCACGTCCTTGACCCGGTCGATGATCTTCACGTGGCCGTCGGGATCGAAGTAGCCGGCGTCGCCGGTGTGGAACCAGCCCTCGGCGTCCTTCGCCTCCTGCGTGGCCTGCGGGTTCTTGTAGTACTCCTTGAAGAGGCCCGGCGAGCGGATCAGGAGCTCGCGCTGCGGCGTGAACTTGAGCTCCACGCCCGGTACTGCCGGCCCGACCGTATCGGCCTTCACCTGGCCGTCGGGCTGGATGCAGACGAACACGCTGGTTTCGGTCGAGCCGTAGAGCTGCTTCAGGTTCACGCCGATCGAGCGGTAGAACTTGAAGAGGTCCGGGCCGATCGCCTCGCCCGCGGTGTAGGCGACGCGCACCCGGCTCATGCCGAGCACGTTGCGTAGCGGGCCATAGACCAATAGGTCGCCCAACCCATACAGGATCCTGTCGAAAAACCCGACGGGCTTGCCATCGAGCAGGGCCCCGCCCACGCGGCCGGCGACATCCATGAACCTGCGGTACAGCCAGCGCTTCAGGCGGCTCGCGTCTTCCATGCGGATCGAGACCTGCGTGAGCAGCGCTTCCAGCACGCGCGGCGGCGCGAAGTAGTAGGTCGGGCCGATCTCGCGCATGTCCATCATCACTGTCTCGGGGGACTCCGGGCAGCAGATGCAGTAGCCGGTCACGAACGGCTGCGCGAGCGAGAAGATGAATTGCCCGACCCAGGCGGGCGGCAGGTAGGCGAGCGCGACGTCGCGCTCGCCGAGCCCCTCGAGCTTCGCCGCGACCGTGGCGCGGTCGATGAGCGCGTGATGCGTGAGCGCCACGCCCTTCGGCGTCGCGGTGGTGCCCGAGGTAAAGAGCATCGCCGCGGTGTCCTCGCCGCTGCCCTTGGCGATCTCGCCTTCCAGGAACGCCGGGTCGCGCTTGAGCGATGCGCGGCCGGCGTCACGCAGCGCGTCGTAGGCGAGCAGCTCCTTCTGCGGGTAGTGGCGCAGCCCGCGCGGGTCGTCGTAGTAGATGCGCCTGAGGGTCGGGCAGCGCGGCTGGATCTCGAGCAGCTTGTCGACCTGCTCCTGGTCCTCGGCGTACGCGTGCGTGATCGCGGCGTTCTGGATCGGGAATGCCATCTCGGCCGCCACCGCGTCCTGGTAGAGCGGCACCGGCACCGCTCCCAGGCACTGCACCGCGCACATCATGGCGTACAGGCGCGGCCGGTTGTCGCTCACCAGCGCGACGTGGTCGCCGCGCTTCACCCCCTCGGTGGCGAGGCCGCACGCAAGCGCGCGCGTTTCGTCGGCGAATTCTCTCCAGGTCCAGGTCTGCCAGATGCCGAGGTCTTTTTCCCGGATCGCGGGCCGCGCGCCGCGCGCCTGGGCATGGTGCATGAGCAGCTTGGGAAACGTGTCGAGCGTTCCGATCGCCATTCGCGCCTCCTCGCGCTTAAGCCGGCGGATTCTTGCATAAAAAATGGGTACATTACGTCGACCATGGAACAACGCGCGAAGGCAACCGGAACGGAGCACTGGACCCGCAAGGGCGAGGTCAAACTTTTCCTGTGGCGCAAGTCGCCGCCCGCCCCGGACAAGGCGAAAGGCACGATCTTCTTCGTGCACGGCTCGTCCATGGCCTCGACCCCGACCTTCGACCTCGAGGTACCGGGACGCCCCGACTCCTCGGTGATGGACTGGTTCGTGGCGCGCGGCTTCGACACCTGGTGCATGGACCACGAGGGCTACGGGCGCTCCGACAAGTCGCGGCCGATCAACTGCGACATCGCCAACGGCGCGGACGACCTCGCCGCCGGAACCGACTATGTCCTCAAGCATTCAACTCACAAAAAATTACTGATGTACGGTATCTCCTCGGGCGCGTTGCGCGCAGCCTTGTTCGCGCAGCGCCACCCGGAGCGCGTGGCGCGCCTCGCGCTCGACGCGTTCGTGTGGACCGGCAAGGGCAGCCCGACGCTCGCCGAGCGCGCGAAGAAGCTGCCCGAGTTCCGCAGGGTGAACCGCCGCCCGATCGACCCCGCGTTCGTGCGCACCATCTTCACGCGCGACCATCCCGGCACCGCCGACCAAGCCACCATCGAGGCGTTCGCCAAGGCGATCTGCGCGCTCGACGATTCCGTGCCGACCGGCACCTACGTCGACATGTGCGCCAACCTGCCGGTGGTGGACCCGGCGCAGATCCGCGTGCCGACCATCGTGATGCGCGGCGAGTTCGACGGCATCGCGAGCTTCGAGGACCTGGTCGAGTTCTACGTGCGCCTGCCCAACGCGGACAAGCAGTTCGCGGTGATGGCGGGCATCTCGCACGCGAGCTTCCAGCAGAAGAACTACATGACCGCGTACCACATCCTGCATTCGTTCTTCACCACCCCCGACCCGGTGTACCGCGGATGAACCGCTTTCTGTTTCTGGTCCTGGCCGTTGTCTCCACCGCACTGTCGGCCCAGCAGTACCCGTCCCGCCCGGTGCGCATGGTGGTGCCGCTCTCGCCCGGCGGCTTCGCCGATACGCCGACGCGCATGCTCGCGCCGCGCCTGTCGGACCAGCTCGGACGCCAGTTCTTCGTCGAGAACAAGCCGGGGGCGGGCGGCACGATCGGAGCGGATTTCGTCGCCAAATCGCCGCCCGACGGTTACACCCTTCTCGTCACCGGCACGCCCCACGTGATCAGCGCGCACCTCTATAAGAAGCTGCCTTACGACGCGCTCAAGGACTTCACGCATATCGCGCTCATCGCGTCGGGACCCTACGCGCTGGTGGTCAATCCGCAGAAGATCGCGGTGCATTCGGTGCGCGAGCTGATCGCCGCGGCCAAGTCGCAGCCGGGCAAGATCGACTACGCGAGCTCGGGCAACGGCAGCGCGCAGCACCTGGTCGGCGCTTTGTTCAACTCCATGGCCGGCGTCGAGCTCAATCACGTCCCGTACAAGGGCAGCGGGCCGGCGATGCAGGACCTGATCTCCGGGCAGGTGGGGGTATCGTTCGCCGGCGTGCCGAACGTCCTCGGACACGTGCGCTCGGGCAGGCTGCGCGCCCTCGGCGTCACCACGGGCAAGCGCTGGAGCGAGCTGCCGGACGTTCCGACGCTCGCCGAGGCCGGCGTGCCCGGCTACGAAGCGACGTTGTGGCTGAACATCTCCGGGCCGGCCGGCATGCCGGCCGAGATCGTGCAGCGACTGAGCAGCGAGATCGCCAAGGCGCTGCGCGACCCCGAGCTGCAGAACAATTTCCGCACCGGCGGCGTCGACGCCACCTGGATGGGCCAACAGGAGCTGAACGCTTTCATGCGCGCCGAGTATGAGAAATGGGGCAAGGTGGTGCGCGAAACCGGCGCGACCGTCAATTAGGCTGCTGCTCCTCGTCGTGCTCGCCGCCCTCGCCGCAGCGAGCGCGGCGGCGCTCGCGCAGGACCCCGTTGCCGCGCCGGCCGCCCCTGCGCCGGCCGAGCGCGAGCCGATGCCCACGTTTGCCGAGCTCGAGGCCGCGGGCGCGCGCATCGGCGAGGTGCGTGTCCTCACCGAGGACATCTTCGACCTCACCGATCCGCGCGAGAACAACTTCCTGTACCGGCTCGCGAACAAGATCCACATCAACACCCGGCCGGAGGTGATCCGCCGCCAGCTGCTGTTCGAGAGCGGCCAGCCGGTGTCGGTGCGCCTCATCGAGGAAACCGAGCGCCTGCTGCGCTCGAGCAACTATCTCTACGACGTGCGCATCCGGCCCATCGCGTACCGGGACGGCGTGGCCGACATCGAAGTCCAGACGCGCGACACCTGGTCGCTCGACCTCGGCATCGGCGTGAGCCGCGCGGGCGGCGAGAACAGCAGCCATTTCTCGGTCAAGGAAGACAACCTGCTCGGCACCGGCATCGAGCTCGGCGTTTCCTACAGCAGCGACGTCGA
>DASVFV010000141.1:0-14912 GCA_036379875.1 Burkholderiales bacterium
CCGAATCCGTCAGGTCCTTCCACGTGCCCGACACGCCCTCGACGCGCGCCTGGCCGCCGAGAATTCCCTCGGTACCCACCTCGCGCGCCACGCGCGTCACTTCCGCGGCGAACGAACGCAGCTGGTCCACCATGGTGTTGAGGGTGGATTTGAGGGTCAGGAACTCGCCCTTCACGTCCACTTCGATCTTCTTCGACAGGTCGCCCTTCGCCACCGCGGTCGTCACGTCGGCGATGTTGCGCACCTGCGAGGTCAGGTTGCCCGCCATCGAGTTCACGTTGTCGGTGAGGTCCTTCCACACGCCGGCGACGCCCTTCACCTTGGCCTGGCCGCCGAGCTTGCCCTCGGTGCCGACCTCGCGCGCCACGCGCGTCACCTCGGCGGCGAAGTCGCCCAGCTGGTCCACCATCTTGTTGATGATCTTGGCGTTCCTGAGGAACTCGCCCTCGAGCGCCCGGCCGTCGATCTCGAGCGCCATGGTCTTGGACAGATCGCCCTGCGCCACCGCGCCGATCACGCGCGCCGCCTCGCTGGTCGGGTGCACCAGGTCGTCGATCAGCGAGTTGATGCTCTCGATCTTCTGCGCCCAGAAGCCGCGCGCGTTGTGCAGCGAGGCGCGGCGCTTGAGCTTGCCTTCCTTGCCGACCATCTGCGCGAGCTTGCCGAGCTCCTCGGCCATCGCGACGTTCTGCTCCACCAGGTCGTTGAACACCTCGGCCACCCGCGAGAACGCGGCGCTGCCGTGGTGCGGCAGCTTGGCGCTCGGCTCGCCCTTGCGCAGCGCGATGAGCGCGCTGTGGATCTGGTTCATTTCCTCGGCGTGGGCGACGGCCGAGACTTCGGTGTCCTTGAGCGGCAGGTTCACGCGCGACTCCCTCGAGTTTCGACTTCGATGAACGCGTCGAAATTTACTATGCGAGCCGCGTAGACAGGGCACGACTTTCCTGTCGTTGCCAGCACTACAACGCGTCGATTCGTCGCTAGCGCGCGACGGGACATTCCCTACTTCGGCACAAGCGCTTACCGGGTCTGCAAGATCGACTACAAGGCCCGCCGGAAGCGCCGCGCGGCGCAAAAAAATCTTTTCCCCGCCTTGCGAGTCCGCCCTACAACGGGGGCGGCTTCACGAAGCGGCGTGTATGCTGCGGCGCCAATGAGTGAAGCGCCGCGAGTGCTGATCGCCGACGACGACCGCGACGGCACGCTCACCCTGTCCACCGTGCTCGAGCTCGAGGGCTACCAGGTGCGCGCGGTGCACGGCGGCCAGGACGCGCTCGACGCGGCGCGCGAGTTCCGGCCGCACGCGGTGGTGCTGGACATCGGCATGCCCAAGGTGACGGGCTACGATTGCGCGCGGCGCCTGCGCCAGCGTTACGGCGAGCACTGCCCCCTGCTGATCGCGCTCACCGGCTGGAAGCAGGCCTCCGACAAGATCCTCGCCAACCTGGCCGGCTTCGACCACCACGTGGCCAAGCCCTACGAGCCGGCCGAAGTGCTCAGGCTTCTCGCGAAGCTCCGCTCCTGAGCTCCTGAAACACCTTCTCGGCGGTGCGCGGCATGTTCTGCTTGAGCCAGAACAGCGCCGCCTGCCCGGCCGGCAGGTCGCCGCGGTGGTTGGCGGCCATGGAAAGGAGGATGCCGGCGAGCGGCTGGTCGAGCACCTTGCGGCTCGCCTCGTGCACCGCGTCGTCGATGCGCTGCTGGTCGCGCGCCGGCAGGAGCCGAGAGTGCGCCCGGCACACCGACTCGAGCGGCCCGCCGTACAGCGCGCCGTCGAGGGGATTCATCCGGTAGGCGCAGAGGAGCGAGAAGGTCTGCACCTGGCCGAGCTCGTTCCAGTATTCCTCCAGGCGGATCGCCGCCTCGCGCTCGCCGCGCTGCCAGAGCACGTCGACCATCTCGCCATAGGCGCGCACCGTGGGATGGCGCAGGCGCAGGTCCGCGATCAGGCCGCCGATCACCTCGCGGAAGGCGCGCCAGTTGGGCATCCCATTCGCCATGATCTGCGCCAGCGTTTCTTCCGCGTCGAGCACGCGCAAGCCTTCCGTGGGAGAGATATTCCCGAGGAACGCCGCGCGATGCGCGGGCGTGGCGATGATGACGACCGCCTCGCCGTTGCGCAGGCCCTCGCCCACGTAGTCCGCCACCGCCTCGGCGAGCGCCGCGCTGTCCTCGTAGAGCTGAACGAAATGCTCGCTCACGACACCCGGTCCCGGGCGCGCGGCTGCTGCGCATCGACCATGGCCGGCGCGAGTGGGAGGAAGGACGCCACCTTGGCGCGCACCGCGCCCGGCGCGAGCGGCTTGCGAAAGTAGTGCTCGTGCGCCGAGGGGCGTGGCTTCCTGCGCCGGTCCTCGTTCGCGCTCATGAAGAGGATGGGCGTGCGGCGCAGGCGCTCGAGGCTGCGGATCGCCGCCGCGACCTCGAAGCCGTCCATGTTGGGCAACCGCACGTCGAGCAGGATGGCGGCGAATTCCTGCTTGAGCACCTGGCGCAGCGCCTCCTCGCCGCTTTCGGCGAGCACGATGCGTACCGGCAGGTCGGACAGCACCTCGGTGAGCGCATAGAGCGCCGCGCGGTCGTCGTCGACGAGAAGAATCTGCGGGGTCAAAGCCGTCCGATCAGGGGAAGCAGCGCGTGCGGCAGCTCGCGCTTGGAGAGAAAGGCGAGCGCGCCGGCCTCGATCGCCGCGGTGCGCAGCGCCTCGGAGTCGTTCACCGACATCACCACCACCGGGCACTTGGGATGGCGCTTGCGCAAAGCGCGCGTGGCCTCGATGCCGTTCGGCCCGGGCAGCTCCATGTTCATCAGCACCAGATCGAGCGGCGCCTGGTCGGCGCACGCCATCGCTTCATCCAGGCTGCGCGCCTCGCGCAGCTTGAAGGGCGGCAGCGAGGTGAGCAGCCAGTCGCGCAGCGCGGCGCGCACTTCCTCGTGGTCTTCCACCACCAGGAGCGACAGGACCTTCTCGATCAAGGGCACGGCGCATGCTAGCGCCGGGTGCGGTGCGGGTCAGTCGGGAGCGCCGTACAGAGGGCGTCAGGATTTCCCGGACGGGCCCTCGTCGAGCGACACCAGGCCCTTCTGGATCGCGAAGCGCACCAGGCCGGCGAGGTCGCGGATGCCGAGCTTCTCCACCAGCCGCGCGCGGTAGGTCTCGACGGTTTTCTGCGACAGCGCGAGGCGCTCGGCGATCTGCGCGCCGGTGCGCCCCTCGGCGAGGAGCTGCAGCACCTCGCGCTCGCGCGCCGAGAGCCGCGCGAGCGGGTCGTCCTGCTTCTCGTCGGTATAG
Organism: Burkholderiales bacterium; assembly: GCA_036379875.1. Classification (GTDB taxonomy): domain Bacteria; phylum Pseudomonadota; class Gammaproteobacteria; order Burkholderiales; family SG8-39; genus SCGC-AG-212-J23. The sequence goes on from DASVFV010000141.1 coordinate 3,293, forward strand.
TCCTCGAGCACCACGTCGGCGACGCGCGGCGACAGGTAGCGCTGCCCGGCGTGCACCGCGCGGATCGCCTCGACCACCTCCCGGGCGGCCGAGCGCTTCACCACGTAGCCCGCCGCGCCGGCCTTGAGCGCGCGGCGCACGTACTCGCGCTGCGAGTACATCGACAGCACGATCACGCGGCAGCGCGGGTCGCGCTCGAGGATCGCGCGCGTCGCGTCGGCGCCGTTCAGCTCCGGCATCGAGAGGTCCATCAGCACCACGTCGGGCTGCAGGTCGCGCGACTGCTGCACCGCCTCGCGACCGTCGCCTACGCACGCCACCACCTCGATGTCCTTCTCGGCCTCGACCAGGTGGCGCAGGCCCTCGGCGACTACCGCATGGTCATCGGCAATGAGGACGCGGATCGGCATCAGAGCGGTACTGTAGCGGTTACACGGGTGCCTTTGCCGGGCGCGCTGTCGACCTGCAGCTGCCCGCCCGCGGCCTCGGCGCGCTCGCGCATGGTCGTCATGCCGAGCCGCCCACGCGGCAGCTCGGCCGGGTCGAAGCCGCGCCCGTCGTCGTGCACCGTGAGGGCGACCTGGCTGCCGGCGAGCGCGAGCTCGATGCGCACCGCGCTCGCGCGCGCGTGCTTGAGCACGTTGTTGAGCGCCTCCTGCGCGATGCGAAACAGCGCGAGCGCGGCCTCGATGCGCAGGCTGCCCGCGGCGTCGGCGGCCTCGCGATCGAGCGTGACGCGGATGCCGGTGCGGCGCGAGTACTCCTGCGCGTGCCAGTCGAGCGCCGCGGCGAGGCCGTATTCGTCGAGCAGCGGCGGGCGCAGCTCGGCCATCACGCTCTCGATCGACTGCAGCGTGGTGTCGACCAGCTCGGCCGAGTCCTCGAGGCGCTGCTTCACCGGCGCGGCGAGGCCCGGCGTCTTGGCGATGATGTCGAGGTTGATGTTGAGGGCGGAGAGCGACTGGCCGACGCGGTCGTGCAGCTCCGCGGCGATGCGCCGGCGCTCGGCTTCCTCGGCCTGCACCAGGCGGCGCGTCAGGCCGTGCAGGTCCTGCGCGGCCTGGCGCAGCGCGGTCTCGGAATGGCGCTGCTCGGTGACGTCCAGGCAGGCGCCGAGGATCTTGACCGGCCGCCCGTACGGATTGCGCACCACCTCGCCGTGGCTGCGCAGGTAGCGCACCTCGCCGCCCGGCCGCACGATGCGCTCGTGCATGGTGAACGGCCGGCCGTCCATCAGCGCGCGCGCCATCATGGCGCCCGAGTTCGAGCGGTCTTCCGGGTGCACCAGCTCGAGGTAGTTCTCGAAGCTCGGCCGGAAGGTCTCGGGCGCCACGCCGTAGATGCGGTAGAGCTGCTCGGACCACAGCACGCGGCCGCTTTGCGGATCCCATTCCCACGAGCCGACCCCGGCCAGCTTCTGCGCTTCGGCGAGCAGCGCGCGCTGCTCGTTCAGCGCCTGCTCGCCCAGGCGGCGCTCGGTGATGTCGCTCGCCACCATGCCGATGCCGGTCACCGTACCCTTCGCGTCGAGCAGCGGGAATTTCGACACCATGGCGAAGCGCTCGCCGTCCGGGGCGCGCCAGCGCTCCTCGAACTGCACCGACTCGGCGCGCGTCACCACGCGCGCGTCGTGCGCGGTCATGGCGATCGCCTCGCGCTGCGGGAAGAGCTCCGCGTCGCTGCGGCCGATCGCCTGCTCGCGGCGCAGGCCGTGGCGCTCGAGGAAGCGCGCGTTGACGAAGCGGTAGCGCCCGGCACGGTCCTTGAGCGACATGAGCGCGGGGCTGTTGTCGGTGAAGCTGGTGAGCAGCGCCTCGGCCTGGCGCGCCTGCTCCTCGACGGCGCGGCGCTCGGTGAGGTCGCGCGTGATCTTGGCGAAGCCGAGGAGCTCGCCCGACTCGTCGTGGATCGCGTCGAGCACCGTGAGCGCCCAGAAGCGGCTGCCGTCCTTGCGCAGGCGCCAGCCCTCGTCGGCGCAGCGCCCGCTGCGCCGCGCGCTCTCGAGCGCGCGGCGCGGCCGGCCCGCGGCGCGCTCCTCGGCGGTGAAGAACATCTCGAAGTGGCGCCCGAGCACCTCGGCCTCGGCGTAGCCCTTGATGCGCGCCGCGCCCGCGTTCCAGCTCGTAATCTCGCCCTCGGGCGAGAGCATGTAGATCGCGTAGTCGCTCACGCCCTGCACCAGCAGCCGGAAGCGCCGCTCGCTCTCGCGCAGCCGCTCCTCGTGGGCGTGGCGCTCGGTCATGTCGCGCGTGACCTTGGCGTAGCCCTTCAGCGCGCCGCCCGGGTCGTACAGCGGCGTGATGGTGATCTCGGCCCAGAAGCGGCTGCCGTCGCGGCGCACGCGCCAGCCCTGTCCCTGGCAGCGCCCCTCTCGCAGCGCGATGGCGAGGTTCTGCTCGGGCCGGCCGGCCGCGCGCTCCTCGAGCGGGTAGAACATCGCGTAGTGGCGGCCGATCACCTCGCCCGCGCGGTAGCCCTTGATGCGCTCGGCGCCCGCGTTCCAGCTCGCCACGCGCCCGGCGGGGTCGAGCAGGTAGATGGCGTAGTCGGTGACGCTCGAGACGAGCAGGCGGAACTGCTCGTCCGCGGGCTCGGCGCTGCGCGCGATCCGATCTGCGATGCGGGTTACTTCCATGGCGCTGCGATGGATCATAATCCTGCCGGAATGCAAGCCGCTAGCGCGCTGTTTCGGTGACCATGGGGGCCCGCATCCTGGTGGTCGAGGACGAGCAGATCATGCGCGAGCTGCTGCGCCTGCACCTGTCCAGCGCCGGCTACGCGGTCGAGGTGGCCGAGGACGCGATCGCGGCCGGCTACGCGGTGCTGAACAGCCCGCCCGATCTCATCATCTGCGACGTGGAGATGCCGCACATGAGCGGCTTCGAGCTGATCGCGGCGCTGCGCGCCGACCAGAAGGTGGCGCGCGTGCCGGTGATCTTCCTCACTTCGCTCGAGGACGAGGGGCACGCGCAGGCGATCGGCGCGCAGGCGCACCTGCGCAAGCCGGTCAGGCTCGAGGAGCTCCTCGCGGCGGTCGCTCGCCAGCTGGCACCGAAACCGGGCTCTCCCAGTTGATGTCCACGGAAGTCGAGAGATAGCGCGCGAGGCCGATGATGAGGCGCAGGCGGTCCTTGGCGAGCCGCAGCGGCAGCTCGTCGAGCGTGAGCTGGGCCTGCTCCTCGATCTGCCTCAGCTTGGCGAGAATTTCTTCTTTGCGGTCCACGCCTTGCTCTTTTACCCCGTGTTGGCGCGCCGCACTATCAAGCGCGCCTGATAATGCTGTAGCGTCCTGACGACAATGGCGGTCTCCCTTTCCGACATCCGCGCCGCCGCCGGGCGCCTGCGCGGCGCGATCGAGCACACGCCCTGCGTGCACAGCCGCACGCTGTCGCGCCTCACCGGCGCCGAGGTGTTCCTCAAGTTCGAGAACCTGCAGTTCACCGCCTCGTTCAAGGAGCGCGGCGCGCTGAACAAGCTGCTCTCGCTCTCGGCGCAGGAGCGCCGGCGCGGCGTGATCGCGATGAGCGCGGGCAACCACGCGCAGGCGGTGGCCTACCACGCCGCGCGCCTCTCCATCCCGGCCACCATCGTGATGCCGAAGGGCTCGCCCAATACCAAGGTGAAGAACACCGAGGTGCACGGCGCCACCGTGGTGCTCGAGGGCGACAACCTGTTCGAGGCCGGCAAGCACGCGCGCGCGCTCGCGGCGCGCGACGACCTGGTGTTCGTGCATCCCTACGAGGACCCGCTCATCATCGCCGGCCAGGGCACCGTGGCGCTCGAGATGCTGGAAGCGGTGCCCGAGCTCGAGGTGCTGGTGGTGCCGGTCGGCGGCGGGGGTTTGATCTCCGGGATCGCGGTTGCCGCCCGGGGGATCAACCCTGCCATTCAAATCTACGGCGCAGAGAGCGCGAACTACCCGTCGATGCACCAGCGCCTGACCAACCAGCCCGTGGTCTGCGGCGGCGACACCATCGCCGAGGGCATCGCGGTGAAGGACGTCGGCAACATCGCGTTCGGCATCATCCAGAAGCTGGTGGAGGAAGTGCTGGTGGTGCAGGAGGAGACCATCGAGCGCGCGGTGATGGCACTGATCGAGATCGAGAAGACGGTGGCCGAGGGCGCCGGCGCCGCCGCGCTCGGCGCCCTGCTCGAGCGGCCCGCGCTGTTCGCGGGCCGTCGCGTCGGCCTGCCGATCTCGGGCGGCAACATCGACAGCCGCGTGCTCGCCTCGGTGCTGATGCGCGGGCTGGTGCGCGACTCGCGCCTGGTGCGGCTGCGCGTCACCACGCCCGACATCTCGGGCAGCCTGGCCAAGGTCGCCGCGCTGATCGCCGAGGCCGGCGGCAACATCGTCGACGTGCAGCACGAGCGCGTGTTCGGCACCGCCTCGGTCAAGTCGACCGAGATCGAGTTCCTGATCGAGACGCGCGACCGCGCCCACACCGGCGCGCTGGTTCAGCTCCTGGAAGCGAACGGCGTCAGGGTTTCCGTTTTCTAGCGAGCTCCTCGTCCGTGATGCCCAGGCGCGCTTCTTCCGCCTGGTCGAGCCCGCCGCCCAATCCGGCGTCCTTGTCTTCGACCACGCGATCGGTCTTCACATCGCGCGCGTTGGGCACGCGTTCGATCGTCTTGCGCTCGCCGGTGCCGCCGGCGTCGGTGTCGGTGCTGACGTCAGGACGGTCGGAATAGGTATCCGAGCTGTCGCTCGGCCCGATCTTCGGCTCGGCGCGTCCTTGACGTCTGGGTATGCCTGCCATGGGACCTCCTTTCAGACACCCCACGCAGCAAAGGCCATGCCGCACCCCGTGCCCGCCGGTGTGCGGTAGAGCGGCACGTACTCGCGCCAGGCGCAGCGCAGGCCGGCGGCGGCCGCGGCGCCCGCCATCACGATCCAGTTGCGGATCTCCGAGTTGCCGGAGTTGAGCTTCGCGAGCGGCAGCGCCGCGAGTGCTTCCTCGTCGCCCTGCTCGCACGCGTCGAGAATCGCACGGTCGAGCGCCTCGTCGATGGTGAAGTGGCTCAGGCCGCCGGACGCGATGATTCCGATTCTCTGATTTGAATCGAATCGTGAAACGGCCTGCGCGAGCGCCCTCCCCAGCTGGAAGCAACGGCGCGGACGCGGCTGGTTCGGCGGGTAATACGTGTTCACCACCAGCGGCACGATGGGCACCACGCGAGCGCCCATCAGCCGGCGATGCACGAAGCCGAACGCGTGCCCCTCGCCGCGCGGCCGGGCGAGCTTCTCGCCGAAGGAAACATCGAAGCCGTTCTCTAGCAGGAAATCCACCATGTGAAGACCCAGCGCGGACGCCACCGGGTACTCGCGCGGCGCGGAGGGCTCGTGATAGACGGAGCGCGCGCGCTTCCAGTACTCGGGCGCCTCGGCGGGCAGGTCGAGCGTCGAGTTGACGATGCTCGCGCCGCAGTAGACGAGGAACGCCGGCATGTTGTCCTCGAAGTACTGCTCGTGCTGGTCGTCGCCCACCACGATGAGCGCGTCCAGCTTGGCCTCGTCGATCGAGCGCGACAGGCGCTCGAGGTGCCGCTCGCAGGCCGCGACGCGTTGCGCCGTGGTTTCTTCCGAGATATCGATTCCACCAGGGGCGCGCTGCAGCAGCTGCTCGTAGGTGACCCGCTTGCCCTCGCGGTCGAGGTGGTGCGCGTACATCTCGTCGCGCCGCGCGTGGCCGGGCATGTCCGCGGCCGGGCTGGCGAGCGCCGGGCTGTGCGAGGTGCCGAAGGCCGCGACCAGTCTCGCCATCAGGGAACGGAAGCCTGTTGCGCTCTCTTCTTTCCCATTAATTCCCTCAACAGCAATCCGCCGCCGAGCCCGAGGCCGGCGACGTCGGTGAAGCCGGCGCCGGGAAACATGTCGTACGGGATGAGCGTGAGCACGCCCGCGACCACGAACAGCACGCGCTCCAGGCGCGGGATCGCGCGGTAGAAGAAGCCGACGATGCCCACCGTGCCGAGCCAGATGCCGAACGCCGCGGTGGCGACCGCCCAGGCGATGCCGAGCGGCGAGCCCTGCATGAGCAGGCTCGGCGAGAGCGCGAAGAGGAACGGCACGATGTACGCGGCCCAGCCGATGCGCGTCGCGGTCCAGCCGGTCTTGTCGACGTCCGAGCCGGCGATGCTCGCGGCGGCGAACGCCGAGAGCGCGACCGGCGGCGTGACCATCGACATGATGCCGAAGTAGAGCAGGAACATGTGCGCCGCCATCGGCGCCACCCCCACCTTGACGAGCGCGGGCGCGATCAGCGTCGCCATGATGATGTACACGCCCACCGTGGGCAGGCCGAGGCCGAGCACGATCGCCATCGCCGCGGTGACCACGAGCATCAGCGCCACGCTCTCGCCGGTGATGGCGAGGAGCTGCAGCGTCATGCCGAACGCGAGCCCGCTGATGTTGAGGATGCCGATGAACATGCCGGCCACCGCGCAGATCAGGATCAGGTCGACCACGCTGCCGCCGGTCGAGATCACCGCCTTCAGCATGGCGCCGGGCAGCACGCGCCGCCCGCGGTAGCCGAACGCGAGCGACAGGACGATCAGCACGCCGGTGGCGAGCAGCGCGCAGTATTCCGCCTGCCAGTTGAGCGCGACCAGCGCGTACACGAGCAGCGCGAACGGCAGCGGGAAGTACCAGCCGGACTTGAGCACCGCGCCGAGGCGCGGCAGGCGCTCGCGCGCCTCGCCGGCGATGCCGCGCTTCGCCGCCTCCACGTCGACCTGGAAGAACAGCGCCAGGTAATAGAGGAAGGCCGGGATGATCGCCGCGATCATCACTTCGGCGTACGGCACCTGCAGCACTTCCGCCATCAGGAACGCCGCCGCGCCCATCACCGGCGGCATGAGCTGGCCGCCGGTCGAGCCCACCGCCTCGATCGCCGCCGCGATCTGCGCCGGGAAGCCGGAGCGCTTCATGAGCGGGATGGTGATCACGCCGACCGCGCTCACGTTCGCCACCGCGCTGCCCGAGATCATGCCGAAGAAGCTCGAGCCGACCACCGCGACCTTCGCCGAGCCGCCGCGGTAGCGGCCCATCCAGGCGCGCGCGAGGTCGGTGAAGAACTCCGAGCCGCCGCAGCGCCCGAGCACGTGGCCGAGCAGGATGAACGGCACCACCACGACGATCGCGATCTGCAGCGAGGTGCCGAGCAGCGCGTTGGTGTCCAGGCTGAGATACACCAGCAGGCGCGTGAAATCCACCGGGCGCGCCTGGAACACGCCGGGCAGGTGATGGCCGAGCATCGCGTAGGCCACGCCGCCGAGCGTGAAGGCGACGAGCGAGAATCCGGCCATGCGCCGCGTGCCCTCCAGCACCAGCAGCGCGAGGATGCCCGAGGTGACGATGCCGTCGAGCGGGCGCATGGTGAGCTCGGTGGAGAGCTGCGGGTAGCGCCACGCCACGTAGAGGCAGATGCCGAGCCCAACCAGCGCGGCCGCGGCATCGAGGATTTTTCTTTTCGAACTGATTAAAAAACACAGGGCGATCGCGAGCCCCAGCACCACGAGCAGGAACTGCTCGGTGTACAGGTTGAGCTTGAAAACGCTGCGGTGCAGGTCCAGGACGTACCCCATCACGACGGCGATGAGGCACGCCTGGAGGGCGAAGATGGTTCTCGAGTACGGACCCGCTGGCCGAGGCGGCTCGATGTACTCCTCAGCCATTCCAGTTACTTCGCGATGCCTTTCTCTTGGTAGAACTTGACGGCGCCCGGATGGAAAGTGGCCGGCATGGCGCGGTTCATGAGGTCGGGGTTGAAGCCGCGGAACGCGCCGAGGCTCTCGATCAGCTTCGACTTGCCCTCGTACATCGCCTTCGCGATGCGGTAGGCCTGGTCGTCCTTCACGTGCGAGCCGACCGCCACCAGGTAGTCGTAGGCCATCAGCTTGGTCGGCTGCGCGACCCCGGCGAACGCCGGGCTCGGGTTCACCGTGGTGACGTAGGCGTAGGTCATGTGCTTCTTCATGCGCGCCACCGCCGCCGGGTCGTCGGAGAGCGGCAGGTAGCGGATCCCGCCGGTCGACTTGTGCACTTCCAGCACCTTGGCCGCGCCGAGCGCGAAGAAGCCGCCGTCGATCTTGCCCTCGGCGAAGTCGTCGGCGCCGCGGATCACGTTCGGCACCAGCACCGGCACGATGTCCTTCCTCTCCACGCCGCCGTTCGCGAGCACCGCGTCGATGATGCGGTCGAGCGTGACCTGCGCCGAGAAGCCGGCCGGGATGCGCTTGCCCTTGAGATCCGCGAGCGACTTGATGGGCGAGTCGTTGCGCACGAAGATGCTCGAGAGCAGCGGGAAGATCACCGCCAGCACGCGCAGGTTCTGCTGCTTGCGGCCGTTGTACGGCCCCTCGCCCTTGGTCGCCTCCTCGATCTCGAGCACGTTGCACACCGCGAGGTCGAGCTCGCCCGAGTTGACGAGCGGCAGCACCGCGCTCGAGCCCGAGTAGGGCTGCACGCGGCTCTGCAGCTTGGCGTCCTCGGCCATCACCTTGGCGATCGCCGAGCTCATGTTGTAGCCGATCGAGCCCTGCGGCGCGCTGCCGAAGCCGAGCACCTGGGCCTGGGTTACGGGGGAAAAGAACAACAGAAACGCTAGCGCCGTTGCGGCTCTCATTCGGTACCTCCTCCTTTACTTATTGTAGACGGAGATCTCGACCAGGTTGAGGTCGGGATCGCGCACGTACACCGAGCGGATCGGCCCCTGCGCGCCGGTCTTCGCCACCGGTCCCTCGAGGATCGGCACGCCGTGCTTCTTCAGCTTTTCGATCACGCCCTCGAGCGGAATGGAGGCGATGAAGCACAAGTCCAGCGCACCGGGCACCGCCACGTGCGCGCGCGGCGTGAACTCCCTGCCCCATTCGTGCAGGTTGATCTTCTGCGCGCCGAACTTGAGCGCGAGGCGCTCCTCGGTCGGGGTGCGGAAGCTCTCCAGCTTCATGCCGAGCACCTCGGCGTAAAAGCGGATGCACGCGTCTTTGTCGCGCGTGGTGAGGACGATGTGGTCGACGTGGTCGATCATACGATTCCGTTTTTCCTCAATCGCCCGATCTCTGCCGCGGAGAAATCGAGGCTTTTCAAGACCTGCTCGGTGTGCTCGCCGAGCTTCGGCGCCGCCGCGGGCATCGCGCCCGGCGTGGCGGAGAGCTTGGGCACGATGCCGGGAACCTTGAGCGGCTCGCCGTCGCCCGCGATCACTTCCTCGATCATGCCGCGCGCCGCGTAGTGCGGGTCGGCCGCGATGTCGGCGGCGCTGTAGATTCTTCCGGCGGGCACTTCAGCCTTTTGCATTTCGTCGAGAACTTCCTGCACGGAACGAACCGAGGTCCACGCCGCGATCGCATCGTCGATGCGCTTCATCTGCGCGGCGCGGCCGTCGTTGCGCGCGAGCGCCGGATCGTCGCGCAGGTCGGCGCGCCCGATCGCCGTCATCAAGCGGTTGTAGAGGCTATCGGCGTTGCCGGCGATCAATACATACCCTTCCTTGCATGGGTAGAGGTTGGAGGGCGCGATGCCGGGCAGCGTGCTGCCGGTGCGCTCGCGCACGTAGCCCTGCGCCGCGTACTCCGGCAGCAGGCTCTCCATGCAGTTGAACATCGCTTCATAGAGCGCGACGTCCACCACCTGGCCCTTGCCGGAGTGCAGCGCCATCAGCGCGCCGATCACGCCGTGCAGCGAGGCGATGGTGTCGCCGATCGACAGGTTCGGCCGCGCGGGCGGCCGGTCGGGAAAGCCGGTGATGTAGCGGAAGCCCGCCATGCCTTCGGCGATCGCGGCGAAGCCGGGGCGCCCGCTGTACGGGCCGTCCTGCCCGTAGCCGGAGATGCGCACCAGCACGAGCTTCGGATTGTCGCGCGAAAGCTCGCTCCAGCCGAGGTTCCATTTCTCGAGCGCGCCGGCGCGGAAGTTCTCCACCACCACGTGCGAGCGGCGCGCCAGGCGGCGCACCACCTCCTGGCCCTCGGGCTTGCGCAGATCGCAGGTCACCGACTTCTTGCCGCGCGACTGCACCTGCCACCACAGCGAGGTGCCGTTGCGCAGCTTGCGCCACTTGCGCAATGGGTCGCCCTCGCCCGGCGGCTCCACCTTGATCACCTCGGCGCCGAAATCGGCGAAGGTCTTGCCGCAGAACGGCCCGGCCACCAGGCTGCCGAGCTCGAGCACGCGCAGGCCGGCGAGCGGCCCGCTCATTTCTTCTTCAGCAGGCGCAGCGGGTTGTACTCGAGGACGACCTGGTCGTCCTGCCGGATGACTTTATTCGAGAAGCGCACGAGGCCGCGCTCGCCTTTCGACGCCGCCCGGTGCTCGGTCACCTCGCATTCGACATGGATCGTGTCGCCGACGAAGGTCGGGCCCTTGATGTCGAGCGTGGCATTCAGGAACGCGAGGCCGGTGTCCTGCATGGTCGGCAGCAGCAGGCCCTCGGCGAACGAGTACACCAGCGCGCCGGGAACGAGCTGGCCGCGCGCCTCGTCCTTCACCGCGAACAGCTCCTCGGTGAGCCAGGTAAGGTTGATGAACGCCGCGAGGTCGGCCTCGAGGATGGTGCGGCGATGGGTGCGGAAGCGAAACCCGGGTTTCAGGTCCTCGAATGCGAAGCCGCGGCCGACGATCTGCACTGCGGCATTCTAGCGCCGGGGTTGCAGTTATCCGGGCACGGAGCGGCGGTCGAAGCCCGAGCGCCGCTCGCTCGACAACGGCGCGGGGCGGTCGCCCCGGTCGCGCAGCGCCAGGCCGGCGAGCAGCAGGCCGATGCCGCCGATCGCGAGGAACAGCCAGTCGTAGGCCGGCACGTGCATCGGGAGATCCCGCACGTGGTGGAGCTGCAGCAGGTGATGATCGACGATGCCCTCGACCAGGTTGAAGCCGCCCCAGCCGATCAGCAGGTAGCCGCAGAACGAGCGCGTGGACGGCAGGCGGCCCGCGCCGCGCACCGCACTCCACAGCATGAACATGCCGGCCAGCGTGGCGATCCAGGTCGCCATGTGGAACCAGCCGTCCGCGCTCATGTTGGCCTTCATGGCTTCCACGCTGTCGGGCGGCATGACGCTCGACAGCATCTGGTGCCATTGCGCGATCTGGTGCAGCGTGATGCCGTCGAGGAACCCGCCCAGCCCGACGCCGAAAAGCAGCGCGGCGTTGCGCGCGCGTGCGTAGCGCATCACTGGGAGGTGCGGTTGCCGGGGATTGGGAATCCCCGGCCGAACCGCAGTTGCTTCTTCAGCAAATTTACTTGCTCGCGCCGGAGCCGCTGCTCGAGCCGCTCGACGACCCGGTGGAGCCGCTACCCATGCTGCCGGTCGTGCCGCCGCTCGAGCCGAGGCTGCCGCTCGAGCCGGTACCGACGCCGGTGCCCGGGCTGGTGGTGCTGCCCGAGGTGCTGCTGCTGCCGGAGGCGCCCGCGCCCGCGCTGGAGCGGTTGTCGCGCAGGCACTTGTCGCGCTCGGCGCCGGTCAGGCCGACGCACTTGCTCGGCACGTCGGTCGACGCGCCGGTGGAAGCGCTGCCGCTCGAGCCGCCGACCGTGCCGGTGCCGGCGCTGCTCGGGCTGCCGCTCGCCCCGGCGCTCATGCCCGCGCTCGGACGATCGCTCGGCCCGGTGGTGCTGGT
>DASVFV010000142.1:0-26939 GCA_036379875.1 Burkholderiales bacterium
CGCGTCCTGGTCGTGGTTGTCGCCCTTGATCTTGGCGTTACTGCGGGCGCGCAGGTAGGCGACGCCCCCGCCGGGGACGATGCCCTCTTCCACCGCCGCGCGCGTCGCATGCAGCGCGTCTTCCACGCGGGCCTTCTTCTCCTTCATCTCGACTTCGGTCGCCGCGCCCACCTTGATCAGCGCCACGCCGCCGGCCAGCTTCGCCACGCGCTCCTGGAGCTTCTCGCGGTCGTAGTCGCTGGTCGCCTCGTCGATCTGTACGCGGATCTGCTTGACGCGCCCTTCGATGTCCTTCTTCGCGCCGGCGCCGTCGATGATGGTGGTGTTCTCCTTGCCCGACTCCACCTTCTTCGCCTTGCCGAGGTCCTTGAGCGTCGCGTTCTCCAGCTTCAGGCCCAGCTCTTCGCTGATGACCGTGCCGCCGGTGAGGATCGCCATGTCCTCCAGCATCGCCTTGCGGCGGTCGCCGAAGCCCGGCGCCTTGACCGCGACGGTCTTGAGGATGCCGCGGATATTGTTGACCACCAGGGTGGCCAGCGCCTCGCCCTCGACTTCCTCGGCGATGATCAGCAGCGGCTTGCCCGCCTTCGCCACCTGCTCGAGGATCGGCAGCAGCTCGCGGATCGACGAGATCTTCTTGTCGTGCAGCAGGATGTAGGGATCCTCGAGCGCGGCGATCTGCTTCTCGGGGTTGTTGATGAAGTACGGCGAGAGGTAGCCGCGGTCGAACTGCATGCCCTCGACGAGATCCAGCTCGTTCTGCAGCGACTTGCCGTCCTCGACCGTGATCACGCCTTCCTTGCCCACCTTGTCCATCGCGTCGGCGATGATCTTGCCGATGTCGGAGTCCGCGTTGGCGGAAATGGCGCCGACCTGGGCGATCTCCTTGGAGGTGGTGCAGGGCTTGGAGATCTTCTTCAGCTCCTCGGTCACCGCGAGCACGGCCTTGTCGATGCCGCGCTTCAGGTCCATGGGGTTCATGCCCGAGGCGACGAACTTCATGCCCTCGCGCACGATCGCCTGGGCAAGCACCGTGGCGGTGGTGGTGCCGTCCCCGGCCACGTCGGAGGTCTTGGACGCGACTTCCTTCACCATCTGCGCGCCCATGTTCTCGAACTTGTCCTTGAGCTCGATCTCTTTCGCCACCGACACGCCGTCCTTGGTGACGGTCGGTGCGCCGAACGAGCGCTCGAGCACGACGTTGCGGCCCTTCGGCCCCAGCGTCACTTTCACGGCGTCGGCCAGGATGTTCAGGCCATGAACCATCTTGGCGCGGGCGCCTTCGTGGAAACGTACTTCCTTGGCTGGCATTGTTGCGTTCTCCTGAATTCGGGTTTCTTTAGTTGCCTTCGATGACGCCCATGATGTCTTCCTCGCGCATCACGAGGAGCTCATCGCCCTTCACCTTCACCGTCTGCCCGGAGTACTTGCCGAACAGCACGCGGTCGCCGACTTTGACGTCGATCGGAATCAGCTTGCCCTGGTCGTCCTTCTTGCCCTTGCCTACGGCGACGATCTCGCCCTGGTCGGGCTTCTCGGCGGCGGTGTCGGGGATGACGATGCCACCCGCGGATTTGCGCTCTTCCTCGATGCGCTTGACGATCACGCGGTCATGCAGCGGACGAATCTTCATACCGAATCTCCCATGGAATAATCGATGAATTTCAATGACTTGTGGATAGCTCGGTGGCTCGCACAAGCCACTTAGCACTCAGTACTAGCGAGTGCTAATAATAAAGGCGGCGAGGCGCCTTTTCAAGGGTTTTCAGAGGCCGAGGTCCTTCCACAGCGCATCGACGCGGCGCTTCACCGCCTCGTCCATGGCGATCGGCCGGCCCCAGCGCCGCGAGGTCTCGGCCGGCCACTTGTTCGTCGCGTCGATGCCCATCTTCGAGCCCAGACCGGACACCGGGCTCGCAAAGTCCAGGTAGTCGATCGGCGTGTTCTCGACCAGCACGGTGTCGCGCGCCGCGTCGACGCGCGTGGTCAGCGCCCAGATCACTTCCTTCCAGTCGCGCACGTCGACATCGTCGTCGCACACGAGGATGAACTTCGTGTACATGAACTGGCGCAGGTAGCTCCACACGCCGAACATGACGCGCTTCGCGTGCCCCGGGTACTGCTTCTTCATGCTGACCACCGCGAGCCGGTACGAGCAGCCTTCGGGCGGCAGGTAGAAATCCGTGATCTCCGGAAACTGCTTCTGCAGCAGCGGCACGAACACTTCGTTCAGCGCTACGCCGAGCATCGCCGGCTCGTCGGGCGGCTTGCCGGTGTAGGTGGAGTGGTAGAGCGGCGCGCGGCGCATGGTGATGCGCTCGACCGTCATCACCGGGAAGCGCTCGGCTTCGTTGTAGTAGCCGGTGTGGTCGCCGTGCGGGCCTTCCTGCGCCGTTTCAGTGCCGATTGCTCCCTCCAGGACGATCTCGGCCGTTGCCGGAACCTCGAGCGCGCTTCCCACGCAGCGCACCAGCTCCGTGCGGCTGCCGCGCAGCAGGCCCGCGAACTGGTACTCCGAAAGCGCATCCGGGATCGGCGTCACCGCCGCGAGCATCGTCGCCGGGTCGGCGCCCAGCGCGACGGCGACCGGAAAGGGTTCATTCGAAGTTTTTCGGAAATCCTGGAAATCCAGCGCGCCGCCGCGGTGCGCGAGCCAGCGCATGATCACGCGGTTGCGGTCGATCACCTGCTGGCGATAGATGCCGAGGTTCTGGCGCGGCTTGGCCGGCCCGCGCGTGACCGTCAACCCCCACGTGATGAGCGGCCCCGCGTCGCCCGGCCAGCAGGTCTGCACCGGCAAGCGCGACAGATCTACCTCGCCTTTCTCCCAAACAACTTCCTGGCATGCAGCAGCCGAGACCGTTCTTGGCGGCATGTTGAGGAGCTGCTTCCACACCGGGAACTTGTCCCAGAGGTCGCGCAGGCCCTTGGGCGGCTCGGGCTCGCGCAGGAAGGCGAGCATCCGGCCGACCTCGCGCAGCGCTCCGGCATCGGCGACGCCCATCGCCGCGGCCACGCGGCGCACCGCGCCGAACAGGTTGGCGAGCACGGGGATGTCGTGGCCGGCGGGCTTCTCGAAGAGCAACGCCGGTCCGCCGGCGCGCAGCACGCGGTCGCAGATCTCGGTCATCTCGAGGCGCGGCGAGACCGGGACCGGGATGCGCTTCAGCTCGCCCTGCGACTCGAGTTGCGCGACGAACTCGCGCAGGTCGGCGTACTTCATTTGCGCGCCAGCATCAGCCGCTGTGCGAGCGCCTCGGCGAAGTCGAGCAGCAGCGTGTCGCGCCCGCGCGCCACGTAAAGGCGCTCGGAGCCCGGCAGGCTGACGAGCAGCGCCGTGCTGCCCAGCCAGCCGAGCGCGCACAGTGCCGCGCCGCCCACCACGAACGCGAGCGCGAGCACCGGGAGCAGGCTCGCCAGCGCCTCGAGCACGCGGTAGATGTGCTGCATGATCGGCAGGGTTTGCTGGCCGGCCGCCGCCGCGCCGCTCGCGAAGCTGCCGAGCGGGCCGGCGATGACGAGGAAGAGCAGCGCGAACACGATGAGCCCGATGCCCCACACCAGGCGCCGCTCATTGCGCCGGAACGCCACGCTCGCCGCCGTGATGGCGCCGAGCGGGATGGTCTCCAGCGCCTGCGCGCTGCGATGCACGAGCGCGGTCTGATGCAGGGTGAGCTGCGTGCCGCGCAGCACGCCGCTGGCGAAAGTGAAGCTGGCGAGCGGCGCGCCGGTCTCGTTCATGTGTAGCCGAGCCAGATGCCGGCGAATACCGCGGCGCCGACCCAATTGTTGTGCATGAAAGCCTTGAATGCGCCCTCGCGGCTGCGGCTGCGGATCAGCCGCCAGTGGTGGACCATCATCGCCGCGGCGGCGGCGAGCCCGGCATAGAACGGCCAGGCGAGCCCCGCGACATGGCCGACCGCGATGAGCAGCGCAAGCATGAGCGCATAGCACGCCATCACCGCCGCGACGTCCCAGCGGCCGAGCGTGAGCGCCGAGGTATGGATGCCGATGCGTGCGTCGTCGTCGCGGTCCACCATTGCGTATTCGGTGTCATAGGCGAACGCGTAGAAAAAGTTGGCGGCAAACAGCATCCAGCACTCGAGCGGCAGGCGCTCCTGGATCGCGGCGTACGCCATCGGGATGCCGAAGCCGAACGCCACGCCAAGCATGGCCTGCGGCAGCGCGAAGAAGCGCTTGGTGAACGGGTACGCCACCGCGATGGCGAGGCCGACGAAGGACAGCAGGATCGCGAAGCGGTTCAGGAACAGCACCAGCGCGAAGGCCGCGGCCGCGAGCACGCCGGCCACCGCGAGCGCCTCGCGCGGGGCGATCTCGCCCGCGGCGAGCGGGCGGCTGCGCGTGCGCTCGACATGCGGGTCGAACTCGCGGTCGGCGTAGTCGTTGATCGCGCAGCCCGCCGAGCGCATGAGCAGCGTGCCGAGGAGGAACACCAGCACGATGCCGAGGTGCGGCCGCCCGGCCGCGGCCAGCCAGAGCGCCCACAGCGTGGGCCAGAGCAGGAGCAGCGCGCCGATCGGCTTGTCGAGGCGGACCAGGCGCTCGTAGGCATCGAGGCGCCGGGCGATGAAGGCGACATCCACGGCCAGAGGATAACTCACCGCCCACTCACGCCTGGGTGAGCTCCTGGCGCGCGCCGAGCCAGCGCGCCACGTGCGCCCGCGCGGCCGCGGGATCGGCGCGCATCAGCTCGGGGGCGGCGCGCAGCGCAGCCTCCACCAGGTCCCGGTCGCGCTCCAGGTCGGCGAAGCGCAGCAGCGGCACGCCGCTCTGACGCTCGCCGAGGAACTCGCCGGGCCCGCGCAACTCGAGGTCGCGGCGCGCGATCTCGAAGCCGTCGGTGCTCTCGAAGATGACCTTGAGGCGCTCGCGCGCGTTGCCCTGCAGCTCGCCGTACAGCAGGATGCAGGCACTTTCGCGCGTGCCGCGGCCGATGCGCCCGCGCAGCTGGTGCAGCTGCGCAAGCCCGAAGCGCTCGGCGCTCTCGATCACCATCAGCGAGGCATTCGGCACGTCCACGCCCACTTCGATCACCGTGGTGGCGACCAGCACCTTGATCCTGTTTTGCTGGAAGGCCTGCATGATGGCCGCCTTCTCGGACGCCGCCATGCGTCCGTGCAGCAGGGCCACTTCCAGCGGCGCGAGCTCGGCCTGCACCTTCTCGTAGGTCTCGAGCGCGGTGCGCAGGCCGGCCTTCGACTCCTCGATGACCGGGCACACCCAGTAGGCCTGCTGGCCTTCCGCGCAGGCTGCGCGCACGCGCGCCAGCACTTCGCTTCTCTTCGCCTCCGAAAACAGCTTGGTCAGCACCTTCCCGCGCCCCGGTGGCATTTCGTCGATGGTCGAGACATCCAGGTCGGCGAAGTAAGTCATCGCGAGCGTGCGCGGGATCGGCGTGGCGCTCATCATGAGCTGGTGCGGCACCAGGCCGGTGGCCTTGTTGCGCAAGGCGAGCCGCTGCTCGACGCCGAAGCGGTGCTGCTCGTCGACCACCACCAGCCCGAGGCGCGAGAACTCGACGTCCTTCTGGATCAGCGCGTGCGTGCCGACCAGCACGCGGCCCTGCAGCATCTCCTTCTTCTCCTTCTTGCCCATGCCGCCGCGCAGGTAGCCCAGGCGCACGCCGAGCGGCCCGAGCCACTCGCTGAACTTGCGCCAGTGCTGCTCGGAAAGGATCTCGGTGGGCGCCATGACGACTGCCTGCGCGCCCGAATCAATCGCGGCCAGGCAGGCGATGGCCGCGACCACCGTCTTGCCGCTGCCCACGTCGCCCTGCAGGAGGCGCTGCATCGGGTGCGGCTGGCCGACATCGTCGAGCACTTGCTGCATCGCTCGCGTCTGCGCGGCCGTCAGCTTGAAGGGCAACCCCCCAAGGAAGGCCTTCAGCAGCGGCCCGTTCACCTTCAGCACCGGCGCCTGCCTCGAGCGGCGCCGCCGGTACGCGAAGCGCATCGAGAGCTGCTGCGCGAGCAGCTCGTCGAACCGCACGCGCCGCCACGCCGCCGTGAGGTCGCTGCCGGGCTGCGGTCGATGCAGCGCGCTCACGCTCTCGGCGAATCCCGCAAGATCCAAGCTTCGATAAACGCTGGCGGGCAGCGGATCGTCGATCGGGCCGGCGTCGAGCGCGGCGAGGACCTGCGCGCGCAGCTCGGCCTGGCTCAGCCCCGCAGTTGTGGGATAGATCGGCGTGAGCGCCTGCGGCAGCGGCTCGCCCGCGTCGACGATGCGGTAGCGCGGGTGCGCCATCTCGGCGCCGAAGAAGCCGCGCTTCACCTCGCCGTACGCGCGCACGTACCGGCCGGTCTGAGCGGCGGCCTGGAATTGCTTGAGCTGGCTGCCCCAGAAATTGAAGAAGCGCAGCACCAGCCCTTCGGCGTGCACCACCAGCTGGCGCTTCGGCCGGTACATGACTTGCGCCTTGAGCACGCGCGCCTCGACGCTCACCGGCGTGCCCTCGCGCGCCGACTCGACCGGCGTGAGGACGGTCTCGTCCTCGTAGCGCGACGGCAGGTGCAGCACGAAGTCGAAGCGCGAGCGCAGCCCGAGCTTGTGGAATTTCCGGTCGAGCGCCGACGCCTTAATCGGCGTGCAGGATCGCGTCGATTTCGACCAGCGCCCCGCGCGGCAGGCCGGCCACGCCGACCGCGGCGCGCGCGGGATAGGGCTCGCGCACGTACTGCGCCATGATCTCGTTCACGCGCGCGAAGTGCGCGAGGTCGGTGAGGTACACCGTCATGCGCACCGCCTGGTCGAGGCTCGAGCCGGCGGCCGCCGCGACCGCCGCGAGGTTGCGGAACACGCGGTGCGTCTGGCCGTCGATGCCCTCCGCCATCTGCATGGTGGCGGGGTCGAGGCCGATCTGGCCCGAAAGGTAAACGCTGTTTCCGGCGCGCACCGCCTGCGAATAGGTGCCGATCGCCTCGGGCGCGTCGCGCGTCTGGATCGGAGTTTTCATCGGGGGTATCTTAGCCCAATGATTTCGCAGCTCGAAAAGCTCCTCGGCACGCCGCGCGACGGCGCCCTGCTGCGCTATTCGCTGGGCCTCGAGCACGCCAAGGCGGGCGACCACGGCAAGGCAGTCGAGTACTTGCGCGATGCGGTTGCCCGCGATGCACTGTACTCGGCGGCCTGGAAGGCCTTGGGCAAAAGCCTGGTCGAACTACAGAAGGACGATGAGGCGCTAACCGCGTACGAGCACGGCATCGAGGCCGCCAAGAAGAAAGGCGACCGCCAGGCCGAGAAGGAGATGACCGTGTTTGCTAAACGCTTAAGGAAAGAGCCGCGCTAGCGCGGCGCGCAGCCCGGCGACGAAGCTTTCCTTGCCGACCAACGCGTCGGCGCCGGCGCGGCTCGCGGCAGCGGCGGCTTCGGGAGTGTGGAACAGCGTCATCGCGACCACCGCGGGCGCGCCGGGCTCGGCCTTCACGCGCTTCACCAGCTCCAGCCCGCGCACCGGCGGCATTCCCAGGTCGAGCAGCAGGACGTCCGCGGAATCGAGCAGCGCCAGCGCGTGCGGCGCAGCATCGGTCGCGCCGGCGAGCGTGTAGCCGGGCAGGTCCTGGACGAAGTTGGCGGCGGCGTTGCGGAACGCGGGGCTGCTGTCCGCGATGGCGATGCGACGTACACGTTCCATGTCACAGGCAGGTTAAATCCGCCGCCTGAGCGTGCCCATCGGGGGCTCCCCTAGCCCGCGCTAGCCATTTCCTGAGGCGATCGCAAAAGCTTGTCAGCCCTCGGGCGGAACCAGTCCGGTGCGCAGGGCATATCTCACGAGCCCGGCGACGTCGCGGATGCCGAGGCGCTCCATGATCTGCGCGCGGTGCGTCTCGACCGTCTTCACCGAGAGGTTGAGCAGGAAGGCGATCTCCTTCGTGCTCTTGCCGCCCGCCACGAGCTTGAGCACCTCGCGCTGGCGCGCGGTGAGCACGTCGGGCGCGGTCTCGCCGCCGGTGCGGTGCATGTAGCCCTCGACCACCTGGCGCGACACCGAGGGACTCAGCCAGCTTTCGCCGCGCATCACGCTGCGCAGCGCGAGCTCGAGCTCGCCGGTCGCCGCGTCCTTGAGCAGATAGCCCACCGCGCCGGCGCGCAGCGCCTGCAGCACGTATTCCTCCCCCGAGTGCATCGACAGGATCACCACGCGCACCTCGGGATAGCGCTCGCGCATCTGCGCCGCGGCCTCCAGGCCGGTGATGCCCTTCATCGCGATGTCCATCAGCACCACGTCGGGACGCTCGCGGTCCGCCATCTCGATCGCCTCCTCGCCGCTGGAGGCCTCGCCCACCACCTGCACCTCGCGCATGCCCTGCAGGAGCGAGTGGATACCCGCGCGCACCAGCGCGTGGTCGTCGGCGAGCAGGACGCGCATCATCCGACGGCGCGCTTCGCGGCGAGCGCGAGCGGAAAGGTGGCGAGCAGGACGGTGCCCTGCCCGGGCGCCGAGCGCAGCTCGAACGAGCCGCCGGCGAGCGCCATGCGCTCCTCCATGCCGATCAGGCCGAGGCTCGCGCCGGAGAGCGAGCGCTCGCGCACCGAGTCGATGTCGAAGCCGCGCCCGTCATCGCGCACCGAGATGGCGAGCCGGCCGCCGGCGCTGAACACGCGCACCCACAGGTTGCGCGCCCGCGCATGGCGCAGCACGTTGTTGATGGCCTCCTGCGCCACGCGGAAGCAGGCGGTCTCGGTATCGGGCGGCAGGTCCTGCGGCGCGTCCTCGGTCTCGAAGTGCGCCTGCAGCCCGGCGACGCGCGCCTGGCGATCGAGGTGCGAGCGCAGCGCCGCCGCGAGGCCGAGGTCGTCGAGCTGCGGCGGGCGCAGGCTGAGCGAGAGTTGCCGCACCCGTTCCAGCGTGTGCTGGACCGTATCGACACATTCATCGACCCGCGCCGTCCCGGTGCGCGCGAGGGATTCGAGCTGGATCTTCAGCGCAGTGAGCGCCTGGCCCACGTCGTCGTGCAAGTCGCGCGCCAGGCGGCGGCGCTCCTCCTCCTGCACCTCGAAGAGGCGCCGCGACAGCGCGCGCAGGCGCTCGTGCGAGAGCTCGAGCTCGCGGTTGAGCCGCTCGAGGGTCTGCTGGATGCGCAGGCGCTCGGTGATGTCGTTGATCTGCACCAGGCGCGCCGGCCGGCCGCGCCAGGCCACCAGGTGGCCGACGCCGTCGATGTCGATCGGCTCGCCGGTCTTCTTCACGTGGCGGAAGGCGCCATGGTGTACTTCGCCGCCTTCGCCGCTCAGGAACTGGCGGAACGGCGCATCGTCCTGCGGGCGGCGGATGTCCAGGGCGGTCATGGCGAGGAATTCCTCGCGCGAATACTCATAGAGCCGCAGCGCGGCGTCGTTCACGGCCAGGAAGCCCAGCGTTTTCGTGTCAACCACCCACATCGGTAGCGGGCTGCGTTCGAAAAGCATGCGATAACGCCCCTCCTGCGGATCGATCTTGTCGACCAGCCGCTGAAGCATCGAGGCCATGAACCGAAGGGGCTTCATCGAGCGCGAATGGTAACGCTGGCACGCAGTTTGCGGCGGGGGAGCGGCATGACGTCACAGTTGAGAACTTCTTACAAGGACCCGGCGGGGTCGGCACAGGCCGCCGGCCTGCGCTACGTCAACGACGCCGCACCCGGCATTGTGCGACAGCGCAACGGCCACGGCTTCCGCTACCGGCACCCCGGCGGCCGCGCGGTGCGCGACCAAGCCGCGCTCAAGCGCATCCGCTCGCTCGCCATTCCGCCTGCGTGGCAGGCGGTCTGGATCTGCACGCGCGAAGACGGCCACCTCCAGGCGACCGGGCGCGACGCGCGCGGGCGCAAGCAGTACCGCTACCACCCGCGCTGGCGCGAGGTGCGCGACGAAACCAAGTACGGGCGCATGCTCGCGTTCGCCAACGCGCTGCCCCGCATCCGCCGCCGCGTGCGCCAGGACCTCGCGCTGCCCGGCCTGCCGCGCGACAAGGTGCTCGCCGCCGTGGTGCGCCTGCTCGAGACCACGCGCATGCGCGTCGGCAACGAGGAGTACGCGCGCGAGAACGAATCGTACGGCCTCACCACGCTGCGCACGCGGCAGGTGCGCGTGCGCGGCTCCACGCTGCAATTCCGCTTCCGCGGCAAGAGCGGCGTGTGGCACGAGCTCGCGCTCAACGACCGCAAGCTCGCCGCGATCGTGCGCCGCATGCGCGACCTGCCGGGCTACGAGCTCTTCCAGTACGTCGACGAGGAGGGCGAGACGCGCTCGGTCGATTCCGCCGATGTGAACGAGTACCTGAAGGCGATCGCGGGCGAGGACTTCACCAGCAAGGATTTCCGCACCTGGGCGGGCACCGTCCTCGCGGCCGCAGCCCTGCACAGGCTGAAGCACGTGGGAAACGCGGTTTCCGCGGTCGCCCAGCAGCTCGGCAATACCAAGGCGGTATGCCGCAAGTGCTACATCCACCCGGTCGTGATCGAAGCCCATCTCGACGGCAGCTTGGCCGAAGCCATGACCGGCCGCAGCGTCGAAGCCTGCGTGAAGCGCCTGCTCGGCCGCCGCCGCAAGCCGCGCTCTCTGGTGCCGCTGCTCAAGCAGTCGCTGCGCAAGCTGCGTCGCCGCGGCACGACCATTGCTGGAGCCCATCACCATGCTCAAACTGCCTAGCCTGATTTCCCTCCTGTTCTTTGCCGGCGCCGCTTTGGCGCAGACCACGCAGCCCGGCCAGGCCACGCCCAGCGTGACCCCCTCGCAGACGCCGGCCGTAACCCCGTCGCAGACGCCGGCGGTCAGCCCATCGCAAACGCCGGCCGTGATTCCGCAGAGCCAGCCGCCCACGGCCCAGCCGCCCACGGCCGCCGCTCCCGGCGGCATAAGCCGGTGCCAGAACATGATTGGCGCGGAGCGCGACACTTGCTTGCAGAACGAAAAACAGCCCGCGGGCACCGGCTCGGGCAGCGCTGGCGCGCAGAACCCCGCCCCGGCCGGAACCATCCGCTGATGCGCATCTTGCTGGCCCTCGTGCTGAGCATCAGCGCGGCTGCCTGGGCCGATGGGCCGGGCACGCGCATCCGCGCCGGTTCTGGCGTGCTGCAGCCGCCTGCGCCGCGCGACACGCAGCGTTGCGAGCGCCTGCGCGGTGAAGAACGCGACCAGTGCAGGAAGGACGCGCGCAAGATCACCGCCGCCGACGAGCGTACGCGCGGTCCGGGGTCGGTGGGAGGCAGTAAATAGTGTAGTTTTGGCGGCGCGATGTCCGCCGACCAATGGCTCACGCGCTTTGAAGCTGCCTTAGGCGACCGTGCCGCGCTGCGGTCGCTTTTCGTGCCGGACTGCCACTGGCGCGACCTGCTCGCCTTCACAGGCGACATCCGCACCGCGAGCGGCATCGAAGCCGTGGTTTCCGGGCTCGAGCGGCGCGGCCATGGATTCCGCCTGGATCCCGAGCGCACGCCGCCGCGCGAGACGCTGCGCGCCGGGCGCAGGTGCATCGAGGCGATCTTCCGCTTCGAAAGCGCCGACGGGCCGGGCGCCGGCGTGCTTCGCCTCCTTCCCGAAAGCGGAAAAGCGTGGACGCTGCTCACCGCGCTGCAGGACTTGAACGGCCACGAGGAACAGGTCGGCCGCCTGCGGCCGAAAGGCCAGGCCTATTCGCGCGATTTTGCCGGACCGAACTGGCTCGACCAGCGCAAGGAGCGCGCGCAGTATCGCGGGCGCGATCCCGACGTGCTGGTGGTCGGCGGCGGCCACGCCGGCCTGTCGATCGCCGCACGCCTCACGCAACGCCAGATCGACACGCTGATCGTGGACCGCGGCGAGCGCGTCGGCGACAACTGGCGCAAGCGCTACCACGCCCTCACGCTGCACAACCAGGTGCACGTGAACCACCTGCCCTACATGCCGTTCCCGCCCAACTGGCCGATCTATATCCCGAAGGACAAGCTCGCCAACTGGTTCGAGGCCTACGCCGAGGCGATGGAGCTCAACTACTGGACCGGCACCGAGTTCGAAGGCGGCCGCTACGACGACGCAGAAGGCCGCTGGCAGGTCACAGTACGCACACGCGAAGGACGGCGCAGCCTGCACCCGCGCCACGTCGTTCTCGCCACCGGCGTGAGCGGCATTCCGAACGTCCCGGATATCCCCGCGCTGCACGGCTTTCCCGGCAAGGTCATTCACTCGGCGCAATACGTCGATGGAGAAGACTGGCGCGGCAAGCGCGCGGTCGTGATCGGCACCGGCAACAGCGGCCACGACATCGCGCAGGACCTCCATTCGGCGGGCGCGCAGGTCACGCTCGTGCAGCGCAGCCCGACGCTCATCATTCAGTGCGACCCGAGCGCGCAGCTCGTCTACTCGCTCTACAGCGAAGGCCCGCCGCTCGAGGACTGCGACCTCATCACCACCTCGGTGCCGCTCGCGCTCGCGAAGCGCTCGCACCAGATGGCCACCGAGCACGCGCGGAACCTCGACCGCGATCTGCTCGAGGCGCTGGAGCGCAAGGGCTTTCGCCTCGACTTCGGCGAGGACGGCACCGGCTGGCAGTTCATGTACCTCACGCGCGGCGGCGGCTACTACTTCAACGTCGGCTGCTCCGACCTGATCGTCGAGGGCAAGATCGCCCTCGCGCAGTACGACGAGCTCGAGCGCGTGCTACCCGGCGCCGAGCTAGTGGTGCTCGCGACCGGCTGGAAGGGGCAGGAGGCGCTGGTGGGCAAGCTGTTCGGCGAAGCGGTGGCGAAGCGCGTCGGGCCGGTCTGGGGCTTCGGCGCCGACCAGGAGCTGCGCAACATGTTCCGGCGCACCCCGCAGCCCGGCCTGTGGTTCATCGCCGGCAGCTTCGCGCAGTGCCGGATCTACTCGCGCTACCTCGCGCTGCAGATCCAGCAGGAGCTCATCGAGCGAGCACCCCTCGATCGATCGACACCACGCGATCGACCAGGCGCTCGGAGTGCTGCAGGTCCGATTCCGACACGAGCACCGTCATCCCCGCGTCCTTGAGGCCGCGCACCACCTCGGCGAGGCGCTGCGCAAGCGCCGGCGCCACGCCCTCGAACGGCTCGTCGAGCAGGAGGAGCTTCGTGCCGCACATCAGGGCGCGCGCCAGCGCGGCGAGCTTCTGCTGGCCGCCGGAGAGCTGCGAGCCCTTGCGCGGCGCGAACTCCTTTACCTCGGGTACCAGCCGGTAAACCTGCTCGAGGCGCTCGCGCGGCTCGTGCGCGCCGGCGGCCCAGGCCGGCAGCAGCACGTTCTCCTCCACCGTCAGGTCGGGGATCAGACGCCGATCCTCGGGCATGTAGCCGATGCCCATCCGCACCCGCGCGTGGGTGGGCACGTCCAGCAGCTCCCGGCTCTCGAATGCGATGGTGCCGTTCGAGCGCTTGAGGATGCCCATGATGGTCTTCATCAGCGTGGTCTTGCCCGCCCCGTTGCGGCCGATCAGGCCGGTCATCGACCCCGGCGGCAGCTCCAGCGAGACGCCGCGCAAGATATGCACCGACGCGATCGACACGTTGAGGTCGGCAATCCTAAGCACGGGCGCGTCCGACCACGTGGCGCCTGACTTCGGAGTCCTGCAGCGCGACGGCCGGCGGGGCGTCGGCGATGATGCGGCCATCGTAGAACGCGAGCACGCGCTGCGCGAAGCGGCTCACCACTTCCATGTCGTGCTCGACGAACAGCACCGTCGCGCCCTCGGCGCGCACCGCCTCGAGCACCATCTGCATGATGCCGAACTTCTCCTCCGCGCTCACGCCGCTGGTCGGCTCGTCGAGCAGGAGCACGCGCGGCTTCGCCACCATGGTGAGCGCGATGTCGAGCAGCTTGCGCACGCCGCCGGGCAGCACCTGCGCGTTGCGCGCGCGGTAGTCGGCGAGGCCGAAGCGCGCGAGCAGGTGCTCGGCCACCGCCTCGGCCGGCTTGCCGTAGCCGGGCACCAGCGCCTCGCCGGGCGAGAAATAGCCCGCCAGGCCGGCGTTGCGCAGCACGATGCCCAGGCCGATCAGCATGTTCTCGAACACGCTGAGCGAGCCGTAGAGCTGCGGGATCTGGAACGAGCGGCAGATGCCCAGGCGCGTGATCTCGCGCGGCGGCAGGCGCGTGATGTCGCGCCCCTCGTATTCGATGCTGCCGGCATCGGGCTTCAAGTACCCCGTGATCATGTTGATGAACGTGGTCTTGCCCGCCCCGTTGGTGCCGATCAGGCCGACCACGGAATCGCGCTCGATGGCCGCGCTCACGTCCTTCGCGGCCGTGACCGCCCCGAACGCCTTGTTCAGGCCTTTCGCGTCAAGTATGGCGGGCACGTTTGAAAAGCGACCAGAGGCCTTCCGGCAAGAAAACGATGATGAGGAGCAGTGCGAGCCCGAGGCTGAGCTGCCAGGTGTTCGGCGACAGGTCGTACGCCGTGGTGTGGATCGCGCCGTAGAGCAGCGCGCCGGCGAAGGGCGCGAGCACGCTGCCGGTGCCGGCCAGGATGGCGATGAAGATGAACTCCCCCGAGGTGGTCCAGAACGCCATCTCGGGATCGATGTGGCCGACCGTGGTGGCGGCGAGCGCGCCGCCGACGCCGGCCAGCACCGCGGCGATCACGTACATGACGTGCACCGCGTAGCGTGCCGAGGCGCCCATGTACTCCACGCGGATTTCGTTGTCCTTGATCGCCGGCGCGAGGCGGCCGAGCGGCGTGCGCAGATAACGATTGACGAGTAGCGCACAGAGAAGCGCAATCACGCCGCCGCCAGCGAGCACCGCGTAGCGCACCCAGTCCGGCCCGGGCCGCATGCCGAACAGCGTCGAGGGCAGGATGTTGAAGCCGTCGGTCGAGCCGAGCGCTTCGTTCTTGACCAGCAGGCCGTACAGGATCATCGAGAGCGCGAGCGAGAGCAGGCCGAAGAAAATGCCGCGGTACTTGGCGAGCAGGAAGCCGAGGATGAATGCCGCCATGCCCGCGGCGGCCGCGCCGGCGAGCATCTGCAGGAAGACGTCGCTGATGCCGAAGAAACGCCCGAGCGCGCCTGCAGCGTACGCGCCGAGGCAGTAGTAGAGCGCCTGCCCGAACGACACCAGCCCGGCACGCAAGAGGAGCATCAGGCCGAGCGCCACCAACCCCTTGGCGAACGCGATGGTGACGATGAACATCGCCCATTGCGGCAGGAATAGCCCGCCCGCGAGCAGCGCGACGAGCACGATCGCGATCAGGACCGATGTCTGGTCGCGGCTCAGATCTTCCTCGGCTCGGCGAGGCTGAACAGGCCGCGCGGGCGGAACGCGAGCACCATCGCCATCACGAAGTAGATGACGAACAGCTCCACCTCGGGCATGTAGTGCACGGAGAGCGAGCGCACCACGCCGACGATCACCGCGCCGAGCGCCGCGCCGGGCAGGCTGCCCAGGCCGCCGATCACCACCACCGCGAAGGACAGCACGATGATCTCGACGCCGAGGCCCGGCACCACCGAGACGGTCGGCGCGGTAAACGCGCCGGCCAGCGCGGCGAGCAGCGAGCCGAACGTGAACGTCACGAGGTAGTAGCGGTTCACGTTGATGCCCATCGCGCGGCTCACCTCGGGATCGTGGATCACCGCGAGGAGCAGCTTGCCGACCCGCGTGCTGTGCAGGAGCCAGGTCAGCCCCAGCCCCGCGACCAGCGCGAGCGCGACCAGGATCAGGTTATAGGTCGGGTAGGCGAGCCCGCCGACGCTGAAGCTGCCGAGCAGCGCGTAGGGCTGCGCGATGAAGTACGGATTCACGCCCCACACCAGCTTGATCACGTCTTCCAGGATGAGAAAAAGCGCGTAGGTGATGAGCAGGATCACCACCTCGTCCTTCGCGTACATGAAGCGCAGGATGGCGCGCTCGATGAGCGGCGCCACCACCAGCGTGACGGCGAGCGCCGCGCCGAACAGCACCGCGTACGACAGCATGGGCGGATAGCCGCGCGCCAGCCATGCGCCCGTCAGGGACGCGGCAGCGTACGCGCCGAGCGCGTAGAAGCTGCCGTGCGTCACGTTGACGATCTTCATGACGCCGTAGATGAGCGTCAGCCCGAGCGCGGCGGTGAACAGCCACGCGGAATAGATCGCTCCGTCGACCCCGACGGAGAGAAGCTGATCCAAGTTGCCTGGCTACTTGGCTTTGAACCCGCTCTTGATCCAGTCGGCCGATTTCACGCCCTCGGGCGGGTTGACCCGCTCGGCCGGGTAGCGCTTCACGTTCACCACGGTCACCTTGCCGCCCTGCAGCTTGGTCTGGCCGTACGCGGTTTCCATGATCGCCTGGTGGCCCTTGCCGATCGCCATGCGCACCTGCCCGCCGGGGCCTTCGAAGGTCATGCCCTTGAGCGCCGCCGCGACCTGCTCGTTGGTGGGCCGCTTGCCGCCGTTCGCGTCCTGCGCCTTCTCCCACGCGAGCTTCACGCCGAGGAAAGCCTGCGCCATCTGGTAGGAAGCGTAGTTCGGCTCGTCCTTGTACTTCTTCACGAAGCCGCCGTGGAACCACTTCTTGTACTGGTTGTTGGGCGCATACGGACCGAACGGCCCGCGCGCGCCGAGCACCGTGCCGTCGGGAATCTGCGCGCCGAGCTTGTGCATCGCGGTCTCGCCCGTGGTCAGGATCGTCAGGCTGGACTTCATCAGGCCGCGCGGCCCGCCCTGCAGGATCAGCGCCTCGAGGTCGCCGTCCCAGAAGCTCGAGTGGATCACGTCGGGCTTGGCGCTCATGAGCGCCGAGATCTCGGCGTTGTACTGCCCGGCGAAGAGCTTCGGCATCTGCGAGGTCTTCACCTCGACATTCGGCACCAGCTGCTTCATCGCCAGCTCGAAGTCGCCCCACGAGTCCTGGCCCCAGGCGTAGTTCTGGTTGATGCCGGCGATCGACTTCACGCCCGGCTTCGCGTCCTTCACGTACAGCGCGGCGCCGACCGAGTCCATGGTGGCGGTGGGCGAGGTGCGGAACACGTACTCGTAGGCTCCGTCCTCGAAGATGCGCGGCGTGCCGCAGTCGAAGAAGTTCACCAGCTTCTTCAGCTCCTCGGCAACCGGGGCGATTGCCAGGCAGTTGCCGCTCGACACGTAGCCGATCACCAGATCGACGTTATGGCGCTGCACGAGGTTGCGGAACTCGGTGACCTGCGTGGTGGTGCTGCCCGCCTCGTCCAGCATCACCGTCTCGATGCTCGCGCCGCCGAAGCCCTTCTTGCCGTACGGCGCCGGAGCGCTGCCGGCGTTGAACTGCTCGACCACGAACTCCGCCGCGTTCTTCGCCGGAACGCCGAACGGCGCGGCGGCCGGACCGGACAGGAACGTCACCACGCCGATTTTCACGTTCTGCGCGGCCGCGGGAGCGGCGAGCGCCGCGGCTAACAGTGCTACGGCAAGCCTCTTCATGCAACCCTCCTCTGGGATGTTTGTTGTTTCAGCAATCCGGCCGCCACCAAGGCGGCCCGGATGCGTTCGATTTCCTGCGCCGGAATCTTGGCGAGCGGCGGCCGCACCACGGCGCGCGGCAGCCGGCCGAGCAGCACCAGCGCTTCCTTCATGCGGTTGTGCATGTCGACCCACGGCTCGGCGTAGAACACCTCGGCCGTCGGCGTGATGCGGTCGTGGATGGCTTTTGCCTTTTCCAGATTCTTCTCCTGTACCGCGCGGAACAGCTGCGCCTGCAAATCGGCGATCACCGAGCCGCTGCCGGAGAGCAGGCCCTTGCAGCCGAGCACCAGCGAGGAGAACAGCCACGAGCTGTGCGTGGTGAGCACGTTCACCGAGCGCGACTGGAGCACGCGGATCTGCCGCTCGTGGAGCTGCGGGTTCGCGCACCAGTCCTTGATCGCCTTGACGCTCGGCACGGCATCGAGGATCTTTTCCAGGGTGGCGAGCGGATAGCCCTGCCCGCCTGCCAGCGGGTACTGGAAGAGAATCAGCGGCAGATCGCTCGCGTCGGCGATGCGCTTGAAATGCGCCACCGCCATCTCGGCGCGCTGACCGAAGCTGTAGATCGCGGGCGGGAACACGAGCAGCGCCGACGCGCCGCCGTCCGTGGCCATGCGCGCGATGCGCGCCGCCTCGAGGCTGCCGTCGGCGTACACGCCGTTGACGATCGGCAGGTCGAGCTCTTCCTTCGAGATCTCGAGAATCCTGCGCTGCTCGTCGAACGTGCAGGAAGCGACTTCCGAGGCATGCGCGTTGACCGTGATTGCCGAGAGGCCCTGCACCGACGCGACGTCGCGCAGGTGCGCGCGGTAGGACCCCTCGTCGATCGACAGGTCGTCGTGAAACGGCAGCAGGACCGCGGGAATGACGCCGCCAGGGAGGTACATCCGGGTTATCTTAACGGCGATGAACGATCCGCGGGAGGTGCGCCGTGCGATCCGGCGCCGCCGCCATACCGGGCATACCGCCGGGCTCGCCCCGGGGTACGTGCAGGGCAACGTCTGCATCCTGCCGCGCGAATACGCCGGCGAGTTCCGCGCCTTCTGCGAGGCGAACCCGAAGCCCTGCCCGCTGCTCGCCATGTCGCAACCGGGGGACCCGCGCCTGCCCGAGCTCGGCGCGGACCTGGACATCAGGACCGACGTGCCGCGCTACCGGATCTACCGCGACGGCGAGCTCGCCGCGGAGGTGGATAGCCTGGAGCAGCACTGGCGCGACGACCTCGTCACCTTCATCCTCGGTTGCTCCTTCTCGTTCGAGGAAGCGCTGATGCAAGCCGGGCTGCGGCTGCGCTACGTCGAGCAGCATCGCAACGTGCCGATGTACCGCACCAGCGTGGACACCGTGCCGGCCGGGCGCTTCCGCGGCAAGCTCGTGGTGTCGATGCGCCCGTTCCCGCCCGCCGATGCGATCCGCGCCATCGAGATCACCTCGCGCTATCCGCGCGTGCACGGCGCGCCGGTGCACATCGGTTTCCCCGAGCAGATCGGCATTCGCGATCTTGACCGTCCCTGGGTGGGCGATGCCACGGAAGTGCGGGAAGACGAGATCCCCCTGTTCTGGGCCTGCGGCGTGACGCCGCAATCGGTGGTGCTCGATGCGAAGCCGTCGCTCTGCATCACCCACGCACCCGGCCACATGCTCGTCACCGACCTCGAGAACGCGAGCCTCGCCGACCATTAGTCCCCATTGGATCACCGCGCTCGCCGGCCTGCTCGCGCTCGCCCTGGCGCAGGGCATCGGCCGCTTCGCCTTCACGCCGATCCTGCCGATGATGCAGGACGACGCCGGCGTGTCGCTCGCGCAAGGCGGCTGGCTCGCGGCGGCGAACTACCTCGGCTACCTGGCGGGCGCACTATGGGCCATGGTGCAGCGCGCGCGCGCCGACCACGCGATCCGCGCCGGGCTCGCGATCACGACCGGCGCGACGCTCGCGATGGCGTTCACGGAAAGCTTTTCGCTGTGGCTCGCGCTGCGCGCGCTCGCCGGCGTCGCGAGCGCCTGGGTGCTGATCCACATGAGCTCATGGTGCGCGCGGCGCCTCGCGCGCCTCGGGCGGCCGAGGCTGAACGGCATCGTGTTCGCCGGCGTCGGTGCCGGGGTGGTGCTCGCGGGCGCGCTCTGCCTCGCGCTGATGACCGCGGGCGCGGGCTCGCGCGCCGCGTGGCTGTGGTCCGGCGCGATCGGCGCGGCGATCACCGCGCTGGTGTGGCCGGTGGTCGAGGACGCGGGAAGCCCGGCGGCGCGCATCTCGTTCGCGGACTACCGCTGGAGCGCGGACACCGTGCGCCTCGTCGCGTGCTATAGCGCGTTCGGCATCGGCTACATCATCCCGGCGACTTTCGTTCCCGTGATGGCGAAGCAGGCGATCGGCGACCCGGCGGTGTTCGGCTGGGCTTGGCCGGTGTTCGGCGCCGCTGCGGCCGCCTCGACGCTCGCCGCCGGCGCGCTCGGGCGCGTGATCAGCGGCCGGCGCCTCTGGATGGCGAGCACCTGCGTGATGGCGCTCGGCGTGGCGGCGCCGCTCGTGATCGGCGGGCTGGCCGGCATCATGGTGTGCGCATTGCTGGTCGGCAGCACCTTCGTGGTCGCCACGCTTGCCGGCGTGCAGGTCGCGCACCAGGTGTCCGGCAGCGCCGCGCATGTGCTGATCGCGGCGCTCACCGCCTCGTTCGCCGCCACGCAGGTCGCCGGGCCGCTGGTGGTGAGCTACTTCGCCGGCTTCACCAGCGCGCTGCTGCTCGCGTGCGGCGTCCTGTTGGCGTCCGCCGCCGCGCTGGCGCTGCCGCTACGACAAGACTGACGCGAGCCGGCGCTTTAGTTCGAGAGCGGTTTCCTGCGCAGCCGGTACCACTGCTCGTCGGGCCTCAGGATCGCCTCCAGCACCTTCGGCAGGCTGAAATGAGAGGCTTCCACGTCGGTGATCTCCCAGCCGGCAAATGCGGCCTCGACCTCGCCGCGGCACGCGCCGCGAATCAAGGGTCGAATCCGTCTCGGCCACACGAGGAGCAGCATGGTTGCGTCAGGTGCACAGACCGCCGTGACTTCGCGCCCCATCGCGATCTGCTGTTCCGGTTGCAGGCCGTGAAACGTCCCCGTATCGAGGATCAAGCGGAAGCCGTCGCCGACCCCTGCACGGCGCAGCGCCGTCACGTCGCCCTGCACCAGCCTCATCTCCACGCCTGCGCTACGCACTCGCGCACGCGCACGACGCAATGCTTTCTCGACCAGATCCACGCCGGTGACCTGCCAGCCACGCTTCGCCAGCTCGACGCCCCAGATGCCGCTGCCCGTGCCGAGATCGAGCGCGCGGCCGTAGGGCGGCTCGCGTCCCTGCTCCTCGCGGCCGAACATCTGCGCCGCCTTTGCGACGAACGGCGGATCGGCGGCGGCATCCTCCCACGGATGGAAACCGATGGCATAGGCGAGCCGGTAGTTCATTACGCGGCGCCGCCCGGCCGCAGGTTGGACATGACGACCTTGATGGTCTTCTCCAGCACGTCGGTCGGACTGAATTCCACGATCTCGGCCCCCGCGTAGTGCACCGGGAGATGGCCGGGCGGAACGTAGTACGCGTCGCCGGCCGCGAAGGTTTCCTCGCGATCGGGATAGACGAAGCTCACCTTGCCCTTGATCACGTAGCCCCAGCGCGGCAGCGGGCAACGGTCGCCGGGCAGCCCGCGAAACAGCGCAGCGAGCTGTGCGTCCGCGGTGTGCCGCTCGAAGCACACCGAGTATCCGCCCTCGAGGTGGTCGAGCCGCACATCCAGTCCTTCGAGTTTCACCGAATGCGAGGCCGTGTTGCGCGATACCTTTGGCATTTCCGTCTCCGGTTTGAGTGCGCGTGCGGATCAAGCTACCGGTACGGTGTGCCGCCTGCATCGCGGAAAACACCCAGCATGCCGAGCGGACTCGATGGGTCTTTCCACCCATCCGCGCGGTCAGAACAGCCGGTTGCGATAGGCGAACGCGGTGGCGGCCGAACGCGAAGATACGCCGAGCTTGTTGAGGATGTTGCTCAGGTGGCGGTCCACGGTTCTGTTGCTCAGCGCCAAGTCGCGGGCGATCGCCTTGTTCGACCGGCCCGCGGCGACGTGACGCAGTACTTCGAATTCGCGCTTGGAGAGCCCACGCACCGGCCGGAAGGCCGTCGCGCGAGCGAGCGCATCCAGACGAGCGAGGTCGGGTGTCGCGCGCATCGCGCAGAACGTACCGCGTGCGGCCTCCAGCTCGAGCGCCGCGGTTTCCTCGTCCGCCAGGCTGTGGCAAGCCTTCGCGATCAGCACGCGCACGCGCGCGGCTTCGTAGGGCACCTCGAGCTGCCGCCATGCCTCGAAGGCCCGTCGCAGCGCCCCGAGCGCTGCGTGCGGCTTTTGCTGCGCCAGTTCCAGCGCACCGCGGCAGTGGGCCGCCAGCGCGTCGAGCAGTTGGCTCCCGCGGCCCGTGCACAACTGTTCGAGTTCGATGCACGCCGCGCGGGCCTGTTCGGTGCTTCCCTCGGCCAAAAAAATCTCCACGCTTGCTGGAAGCAGGATGGCGCGACGAACCGCATCGGTGGTTTCCGCAAGCGTCCGCCGGATCGTGCCGGCCGCGGCAGCTGTTCTGCCCTGGACGAGCCGCAACAGCGCGAGCCCCGGCTGCGGCTCGTAGCCTGATCGGGCGGCGCCGCGATATGCCGCCTCGGCCGGCTCGAAGCGGCCCTGCACCCGGTGCACCTCGCCCTGCCGGTACAGCGCGTGACCCACGGCGGAACTGTTCATCGCCTTCGCGAACTGTATCTTCGCCCGCTGCGCTTCCTGCAACGCCAGGCGCCAATCGCCGCGCAGCAGCGAAACCTCGGCGCGGTGAACCAAGCACTGACCCGTGTGGGCCACCATTTCGGGCTGCTGCTCGCACCATCCGGTCAGAGCCTGGGTCCAGGCATGGGCGCGGCTGAGCTGGAACATCTCCTGGCAGTAGGCGATGACGCTGCAATACACGAGGCCGGTCACGATGGGGGAAAGTTCGCCGGCCGTCACGGACACCATGACTTCATCGATGAGGCGCAAGCCCTCCTCGACGCGGCCGAGGCGGACGAGCGCGTGCCCACGCTCGTGCGCGGCGAGGGCGAAGAGGTCCGCTTCGCCGTGACGCTCGGCGAGCCGTTCCGCTTTCTTCGCAGCCTCTATCAGGCCTTTCCAGTCCCGCTCGCCCGCGAGCCTCAGAACCGTGGGCACCAGCAGGTAGCCGTGCTCCAAGCTATCGCGCGCCCCGCGCTCCGCGAGGCGCTGCGCGCGCCCGAACCAGCCAGCCGCGTGGCTGGCTCGACCGCGCACCGCGAGGTTGATCCCGGCCCAGAATGCGCAGCGCGCAGCACGCGGCAGGTCGCCGGCGTGCTGGTGAGCGCGATGTGCGCGCTTCATGCAGTCGAGGTGTTCGTCGCTGCGCCCCAGCATGTACGCCGCGACGGCTCGATGCTCGAGGTCTTGCGGGCCAAGCGGACGCAACCGGTCGGCCCTCGCGAACGCCTGGAAGGCCCGTGCCCACGCCCGACGTGCCACGGCGTGGCGGCCCTGCTCGATTACGTCGGATACGGAAAGAGATTCTGGTGGAGTGGAGGAGGATCGAACTCCCGACCTTCGCATTGCGAACGCGACGCTCTCCCAGCTGAGCTACCACCCCGGAGGACCGACTGGCGAGGCGGCGATTTTACCGTAAGATGCCAGCGCCATGCAGATCGCGCCCCCGTTCGGTTACCAGGAAGTCGTCCCGTTTCTGAAGACGCAGAAGGTGCGCCTGCTCGCGCCCGGCCAGGTCCCGGAGTTCGTCCAGCGCGGCAACGGCGTGCCGATCAGCCACACCGAGTTCCAGCCGGTGGCGCGCCACTACCCGATCGTGTTCACGAGCTCGGACAACGGCAAGACCTACGCCGCGGTCGCGGTGCTCGGCCTCGCCACCGGCGAGAATCTTTTCTGGCAGGCGGAGCGCTGGGCGGAAGGCGCCTACGTACCGGCCTATGCGCGGCGCTATCCGTTCTGCATGGCGCGCGTCAACGTGAACAAGGTCGAGCAGAAGGACCGCCTGATCTGCGTCGAGAAGTCGGCGCTCGACGAGGGCGGCGAGGCGATGTTCGACGACGCGGGCAACGCCACGGAGAAGTGGAAGGGCGTGGAGCGCCTGCTCGCCGAGTACGAGGCCGACCTCGAGCGCATGCGCGAGATGTGCGCGCTGCTTGCCGACTACGGCCTGCTCGAGCCGTTCCGCATGCAGGCCACGCTGAACAAGGACAAGGGCGGCGCCTCGATGCAGATGACCGGCATGCACCGCGTGGCCGAGAAGAACCTGGAGAACCTGAACGCGGCGCAGCTCAAGAACCTGATCCGCAAGGGCTACCTTGCGCGCATCTACATCCACCTGCTGTCGCTCGAGAACTTCGCCCGCCTGCTCGACCGCAAGGGCGAGCGGGGCTGAGTCGCACGCCTTCGACAGGCCGTCGCAGCGCGTACTACGCGCGATTGCAGTGTAAGAATCGGCCGACCAGAATCCGCGCATGAGCTACGCGGATCTCGAGAAGGCGCGCGAGTGCCACGCGGCGCTGCGCGAGATCTTCATCCATCATCCCGGCGGCTGGGCGGACAAGGACGCGCTGTACCGCGTCGAGAGGCTCGCCTGGCAGGCGATGACCCTGGTAAAGGATACCGAGTGCCAGGAGAAGCTCGGCATCATCGAGCACTACGCCGCGGCGCTCTACTCCGAAGCCGAGCACCACAAGTGGCGCATGTCGTCGCTGCCGGGCGCCGATTTCCTGCGCCTGCAGATCCTGCGCGCGCTGGTCGCGTTCCACGGCCGCCTCTACGCCATCGAAGCGGCGCGCCGCAACGGCATCGAGCCCGAGCCGACGCCGCTGCGTGCGCAGGAAGCCGAACGCGGCTCGCAGCGGCCAGACTGAGCCGCCAGGGGCAGGCACGCATCCTGCTCGACCCGGGTGGAAAGGCAATGCCCCCGGGTGAACGAGCGCAGGAAAAGCCGCTTAGGACTGAAGGTGATCCATAAGCATCGCGTGGGGGACAAGGTGTTTCGCCGCGTCTCCGAGATGGTCGTGATCGACGGCCAGGCCAAGGCGATCCTCGGCTGGATCAACCTCGGCGGCGTGCGCACGCCGATCTACCTGTGCGACCTGCACGAGGCCAAGCTGCACCGCTCGGCCAGCAGCCACAGCACGTTCTATTACGAGGAGATCACGGTCGACCCGCGCTTCGAGGCGGTCGGCCCCGAGGCGCGCGGCGGGGACTCGCCGACCAGCGTCGCGTAAGCCGCTACAGAAAAATCGCCGCGCGCCGACAGACCGCGCCTGCGCGCCTGCCTACCATGCGCACAGGCAAGAACAGGTCGATGACCGCTCCCTCCTGGCTGCAGCCCCCGCCGTTGCGGGTCCTCGTCGCGGACGACAACCGCGACACCGTGCTCACGCTCACGCTGCTGCTGCAGTCCGAAGGCCACGAGGTGCGCTGCGCGTATAACGGCATCGACGTCATGCGCATCGCGCGGCTGCACCGCTTCGACGCGCTCATCGTCGACATCGAGATGCCGGAGATGAGCGGCTACGCGGTAGCGCAGGAGCTGCGCACCCTCTATTACGCGATGCCCGCGCCGCTGCTCGTCGCGATTTCCGGCAAGTGGAACAAGCCCTCCGAGAAGCTGCTCGCGCAGGTGGTCGGCTTCGATCACCACCTCGAGAAGCCGTGCGACCCGAACCGCATGCTCGCGCTCCTCAAGCCGCTGCGCGGAGCCGGCTGGAGCGCCGCGGCGAACGCGGAAGTTAACGAGAGATTAACCAGGCGTTAACGCAAGGTTAACGCGGCGCGCCGCGCGTTTTTTTCCGTATCGGAAAAACGCGATCTGCATCATATTCGGCGCATGCCGAGGATTGCGTCGCGCCTGCTCGTTGCCATCGCGCTTTTCGCAGCGCTGGATGCGTCGATCGCGCAGATGGCGCCGGAGCTGCCCGCGCTGCCGGGACCGACCGCGCTGCCGTCGTTCGGCGAGCTCGAAGCGATGGGCGCGATCATCGGCCGCGTGCTGGTGAACCCGCAGGACATCTTCGACCTCGACGATCCGCACGAGAACAAGCCGCTGTTCCGGCTCGCGAACCGCTTGCACGTGCAGACGCGTCCCGAGACCATCCGGCGCCAGCTGCTGTTTCAGCCCGGCGAGCGCGTCTCGGCGCGCATCATCGACGAGACCGAGCGCCTGCTGCGCGGCAATCGCTATCTTCAGGACGTCAGCATCCGTCCCGTCGATTACCGCGACGGGGTGGTCGATATCGAGGTGAAGACGCGCGATACCTGGACGCTGGACCCCGGCATCAGCGTGGCGCGCAGCGGCGGCGCGAACTCGCAGCGCACGTATCTCAACGAGCACAACCTGCTCGGCAGCGGCATGTCGCTCGGCGTGTCGCACTCCGCGAACGTGGAGCGCGCCGGCAACGAAGTGAGCTTTGCGAACCGGCACCTGTTCGGAACGCACGCGGCGCTCAGCGCTTCGTACGCCAACCTGACCGACGGTACGCAGTGGTCGTTCGGCCTGGCGCGGCCGTTCTACGCGCTCGACACGCGCTATGCCGCGGGCATGTCGGCGTCCTATAGCGATGCGGTCAACAAAGTGTACGAGCAGGGCGTGGTCACCTCACAGTACCGGGCGCTGACGCGGAACTGGGAGGCTTTCGGCGGATGGTCCGCGGGACGCGTGAACGGATGGTCGGCACGCTACTCGGCGGGCGCGTCGTACGCCTCCACGCTGTACCAGAACGATGCCACGCTGCCCTCGGCCAGCGTGCCCGCGGACCGCACCCTGGCCGGTCCGTTCATCCGCTATGAGCTGATCGAGGATTTCTACGAGAAGGCGGTGAACCGCGAGCAGATCGGGCGCCCCGAATACTTCGCCATGGGCTTTCGCTCGCAGCTGCAGCTCGGGCGAACGACCAAGAGCATGGGATCGACGGAAGAAAGCTGGCTCTACTCCGCGGAAGCGAGCAAGGGCTTCGGCTCGATCTACTCCCAGGCGCTTCTGCTGCGCGGCGGGTTCTCCGGTCGCATGGACGAGGCGACGCGGCAGAACCAGCTCCTCAGCGCAGCGGCGCGTTACTACTGGCCCCAGGGCAGCAAGGCGCTCTTCAGCGCGGCGCTCAGCGGCGATGTGTACCGGCATCCGGATCTTCCCGCGCCGTTGCAGCTGGGCGGAGACAACGGCCTGCGCGGCTATCCGCTCAACTACCAAAGCGGCGAGCGCCGCGCGCTGCTCTCGCTGGAGGAGCGCGTCTACACGGACTGGTATCCGTACCGGCTGTACCGCATCGGCGGCGCGCTCTTCGCCGACGTGGGCCGCGCATGGCACGGCGCCGGTGAAGTGACCGCCGGCGAGCGCTCGCTGAGCGATGCCGGGTTCGGCCTGCGCGTGGCGGACTCACGCTCGGCGTTCGGCAACGTGCTGCACATCGACCTCGCCTTCCCGCTGAATGCACGCGACCAGGTGAAGTCGGTCCAGTTCCTG
>DASVFV010000143.1:0-74808 GCA_036379875.1 Burkholderiales bacterium
GCCGAGCCAGAACAGCGCGAACAGCGCGCCGACCACCAGGCCGGCATACAGGTGCGGATTGAAGCCGCACAGGCGCGCCCACTCGAAGCCGCCGATCCCGACGATCAGCGCCATCATCAGCGCCACGCCGCCGGGCGGGAGCAGGAACAGCCCCGCGAGCAGCAGCGCGAGGAGCACGAAGGCGGTGCCTGCCCTCCTCAGGAAGTCGGGCAAACGCGTCAGGCCACGTCGGCGCGCTTCGCCTGCTCCAGCTGCTCGCTGGTGCGGCCGAAGCGCCGCTCGCGCCGCCGGTACGACGCGATCGCCTCGTCGAGCGCGGCGCCGCCGAAGTCGGGCCACAGCGTCTCGGTGAAGTAGAGCTCGGTGTACGCGAGCTGCCAAAGGAGGAAGTTGCTGATGCGCTGCTCGCCGCCGGTGCGAATGAAGAGATCGGGCTCCGGCGCGTAGCTCATCGCGAGGTACGGGCTGATCGCGTCCTCGTCGAGCTCCTGGACCGAGGGCCGGTCCCGCAACATCCGGGACATGGCCTGCAGGATGTCCCAGCGCCCGCCGTAGTTGGCGGCGATGGTGAGCGTGAGCCGGCGGTTCTGCGCGGTGAGCGCCTCGCCGCTCTCGATCAGCTTGCGGATCTTCGGGTCGAAGCGCGAGGTGTCGCCCACCACCTTGAGGCGCACGCCGCTGCGGTGCAGCTCGTCCACCTCGCGCTCGAGCGCGGTGCGGAACAGCTTCATGAGCAGCGCCACCTCCTCGGCGGGACGGCGCCAGTTCTCCGAGCTGAAGGCGAACAGCGTCAGGTACTCGATGCCGCGCTCGTCGCAGGCGCGCACCGTGGCGCGCACCGCCTCGGCGCCGCGCCGGTGCCCGGCGATGCGCGGCAGGCGCCGGCGCCGCGCCCAGCGCCCGTTGCCGTCCATGATGATGGCGACGTGGCGGGGCACCTCCCCGGTGTGCGGGATTTCCTGCGTCGAGCTGGCCGGGCTCATACCGCCATCAGCTCCTTTTCCTTCTCCGCGAGCAGGCGGTCGATGTCCGCGACGTGCTTGTCGGTCATCTTCTGCATCTCGTCGAGCGCGCGGCGCTCGTCGTTCTCGGAGATTTCGTGCTTCTTCAGCGCGTCCTTCAGGTGCGTGATGGCGTCGCGCCGCAGGTTGCGCACCGCGATCTTGGCGTTCTCGGCCTCGCCCTTCACCACCTTGACCAGCTCCCTGCGCCGCTCCTCGGTGAGCGCCGGCATCGGCAGGCGGATGGTGTCGCCGCTGGTCACCGGGTTCAGCCCGAGGTCGGACTCGCGGATGCCCTTCTCGATGGTCGGCACCAGCTTCTTCTCGAACGGCGTGACGCCGATGGTGCGCGCGTCGATCAGGATGATCTTCGCCACCTGGTTGATCGGCGTGGGCGTGCCGTAGTAGTCGACCCGCACGTGGTCGAGCAGCCCGGTGTGCGCGCGCCCGGTGCGTACCTTGCCCAGGTCGGCCTTGAAGGCCTGCACGCTCTTGTCCATCTTCTGCTCGGTGCTCTTCTTGAGTTCGGCGATCACCATGGCGACCTCCCCGCCATCATACGTGAACCAAAGTTCCCTCGTCCTCGCCCAGCACCACGCGGCGCAACGCGCCGGGCTTGAAGATGCTGAACACGGAAATCGGCAGCTGCTGGTCGCGGCACAGCGTGAGCGCGGTCGCGTCCATGACCTTCAGGTTGCGCGCGATCGCCTCGTCGAAGCTGATCTTCGCGTAGCGCTGCGCCTTCGGGTCGCGCTTCGGGTCGGCGGTGTACACGCCGTCCACCTTGGTGCCCTTCAGCACGATTTCCGCGCCCATCTCGCTGCCACGCAATGCTGCCGCAGTATCGGTGGTGAAGAAAGGATTTCCGGTGCCGGCGGCGAAAATCACCACTTTGCCCTCTTCCAGGTAGCGGATCGCTTTTCCCCTGATGTAGGGCTCGACCACCTGCTCGATGTTGAGCGCCGACTGCACGCGGCTCGCGATGCCGGCCTGGCGCATCGCATCCGAAAGCGCGAGCGCGTTCATCACCGTGGCGAGCATGCCCATGTAGTCGGCGGTCGCGCGGTCCATGCCGGCCGCGCCCGGCGCGAGGCCGCGGAAGATGTTGCCGCCGCCGATCACCACGCCGAGCTCCACGCCGAGGCGCGACACCTGCGCCACCTCGTTGACGATCGACTCGATGGTCTGCCGGTTGATGCCAAACGGGTCTTCCCCCATCAGGGCTTCGCCTGACAGCTTGAGGAGGACCCGTTTGTATTTAGGCGTCACTGCGCGGGCTCAATGGGCCTTTCCGGCCTGCGCCATCACCTCGGCGGCGAAATCGCTCGACTTCTTCTCGATGCCTTCGCCGACCACGAAGAACGCGTAAGCGTGCACCTTGGCCTTCTTCGCCGCGAGCATTTTCTCGATGCTCTGCTTGTCGTCCTTGATGAACGGCTGCCCGAGCAGCGTGATCTCGCCGAGGAACTTGTTCAGCGCGCCTTCCACCATCTTGGCCGCGATCTCCGCGGGCTTGCCCGACTCCCTGGCGCGCGCCTCCTGGATCTTCCGTTCTTCGAGGATGGTTTCCTGCGCAACCTCGGCCTTGCTCAGGTGGCGCGGCTTGGCGAACGCGATGTGCATCGCGACGTCCTTGCCGACTTCGTCGGGTCCTTCGTAGTCGACCAGCACGCCGATCTTGCTGCCCGCGTGCACATAGAGCGCCAGCCTGCCCCGGGCCTGCAGGCGCTTGAAGCGGCGCAGGGTGATGTTCTCGCCGAGCTTCTGCACCAGCTTCTGGCGCTGCTCTTCCTCGGCCGCGCCCGGCTCGCGCTTGGCCACCGTTTCGGCCAGCGCCCGGGCGAACGCCACGAAATCCTCGTTGCGCGCGACGAAATCGGTCTCGCTGTTCAGCTCCACCAGCGCGCCGGTCTTCGAATCCGCGCTCAGGAACGAACCGATCACGCCCTCGGCCGCGACGCGGCTCGCCGCCTTGTTCGCCTTGGCGCCGCTCTTGATGCGCAGCAGCTCCTCGGCCTTCTTGATGTCGCCGCCCGCTTCCGTGAGCGCCTTCTTGCACTCCATCATCCCGAGCCCGGTGCGCTCGCGCAGCTCTTTCACCAAGCCCGCACTGATCTCTGCCATTTCCTGTCAAGCTCCTTACGGTTGAAAAAAAGGGGCCGAAGCCCCTTTTTATTCGAGATTCGGAAAACCTTACCGACCGCCCTCATCCTCTTCCACCTCGACGAACTCGTCGCGCGAGGCGGACACCACTTCCTCGAGCGACTGGGTGCGGCCTTCCAGCACCGCGTCGGCCATGCCGCGCGCGTACAGGCGGATGGCGCGGCTCGAGTCGTCGTTTCCGGGGATCACGTAGTCGATGCCCTCGGGGTTATGGTTGGTGTCGACCACGCCGATCACCGGCACGCCCAGCTTGTTCGCTTCCTGCACCGCGCCCTTCTGGTAGCCGACGTCGATCACGAACAGCGCATCGGGCAGCGCGCCGAGCTCCTTGATGCCGCCGAGCGAGCGCTGCAGCTTGGCCATCTCGCGGGTGAGCCCCAGCGCTTCCTTCTTGGACATGCGATCGAGGCTGCCGTCCTGCTGCATGGCCTCCATCTCCTTCAGCCGCTTGATGGACTGCTTCACGGTCTTGAAGTTGGTCAGCATGCCGCCCAGCCAGCGGTGGTCGACGTACGGCATCTGGGCGCGCTGCGCCTCCTCGCGCACGATGTCGCGCGCCTGGCGCTTGGTGCCGACGAAAAGAATCGAGCCGCGGTTGGCCGCGAGCTGGCGCGCGAACTTGAGCGCGCCGAGGTACAGCTCAAGGGTCTTTTCCAGGTTGATGATGTGGATCTTGTTGCGGTGGCCGAAAATGTACGGCGCCATCTTCGGATTCCAATACCGGGTCTGATGTCCGAAATGGACCCCGGCTTCCAGCATTTGACGCATCGTTACAGACACTTTTTCTCCTGAAGGGTTGGGTCTACCGCACGCATCTGCCTCTGAGAGGACCCTTGTCGATCATGCGGGAAGATTTGAGCCCGAAATTCTAGCATAATCAGGCTAATGGCCGTTGTCCTGAAGGGCCCGGAAGAGCTGGAGCGGATGCGCATCGCCGGCCGGCTCGCCTCCGAGGTGCTCGATTTCATCACCCCGCACGTTCGGCCCGGCGTCACGACCGGGAAGCTGAACGACCTGTGCCACGAGTACATGGTGAACGTGCAGGGCACGGTGCCGGCGCCGCTCAACTACGCCCCGCCCGGCTACCGCCCGTTCCCGAAATCGATCTGCACCTCGGTGAACCACCAGGTCTGCCACGGCGTGCCGGGCGAGCGGGTCTTGAAGGCGGGCGACATCCTGAACATCGACATCACGGTGATCAAGGACGGCTACCACGGCGACTGCAGCCGCATGTTCTACGTCGGCGAGCCGAGCATCCAGGCGAAGCGCCTGGTCGAGATCACCTACGAGTGCATGTGGCTCGGCATCCAGCAGGTGCGCCCCGGCGCGCGCCTGGGCGACGTGGGCGCGGCGATCCAGGCGCACGCCGAGCGGCACGGCTTCTCGGTGGTGCGCGAGTTCTGCGGGCACGGCATCGGCCGCAAGTTCCACGAGGAGCCGCAGGTCCTGCACTACGGCAAGCCCGGCGTCGGCATCGCGCTCGAGCCGGGCATGACCTTCACCATCGAGCCGATGATCAACGCCGGCAAGCCGGGCATCCGCGAGCTGGCCGACGGCTGGACCATCGTCACCAAGGACCACAGCCTGTCCGCGCAATGGGAGCACACCGTCGCAGTGACGCAAACCGGGGTCGAAGTCCTCACGCGCTCGAACGGCAGCCAGCCGGCGCCATGAAATCGGACCTGCGCGCCGAGGTCGCGGCAGCACGCCAGGCGCTCAAGGACGAATACCTGCGACGTCCCGACCCGCGCACGCTGCTGACGAAGCACACGCGCCTCGTCGACCGCATCATCAAGGCGCTGTGGAGCGAGTGCGGCCTGGCGAGCGAGGCGGCGCTGGTCGCCACGGGCGGCTATGGGCGCGGCGAGCTCTTCCCCGCCTCCGACATCGATCTTCTCGTCCTGCTGTCGAGAGAGCCCGCCGCGGGCGAGCGCGAGGCGCTCGAGCGGCTGATCGGCCGCTTCTGGGATGTCGGCCTGGAGATCGGCCACAGCGTGCGCACCGTGGAAGGCTGCGTCGAGGCCGCGGCCGGCGACATCACCATCCGCACCACGCTGCTGGAAGCGCGCTTCCTGGTCGGCAGCAGGAAGGTCTATCAGCGCCTCGAGGCCGAGCTCGGACAGGCGCTGGACCCGGTTTCCTTCTTCAAGGCGAAGAAGCTCGAGCAGGAGCAGCGCCATGCCAAGCACCAGGACTCGCCCTACTCGCTCGAGCCCAACCTGAAGGAAGCGCCGGGCGGCCTGCGCGACCTGCAGGTCATCCAGTGGATTGCCCGCGCGAGTGGGATGACGAAAGCGGGCATGGGGCGCAAGTGG
Source organism: Burkholderiales bacterium (assembly GCA_036379875.1). Classification (GTDB taxonomy): domain Bacteria; phylum Pseudomonadota; class Gammaproteobacteria; order Burkholderiales; family SG8-39; genus SCGC-AG-212-J23. Next base: position 5,480 of record DASVFV010000143.1, read on the forward strand.
AGCGAGCTGGTCCAGCACAAGCTGATCGAGCGCGGCGAGGCGCGCCAGCTCTCGCAGCTCGAGCGCCACCTGCACGACCTGCGCATCCGGCTGCATTACCTGGCCGGCCGGCGCGAAGACCGCATTGTGTTCGACCTGCAGAGCGCGCTCGCCGCGCAGCTCGGCTTCAAGGACACGCCGGCGCGCCGCGCCAGCGAAGAGATGATGCAGCGCTACTACCAGACCGCCAAGGGGGTGACGCAGCTCAACACCATCCTGCTGCAGAACCTGGAGGCGCGCCTCGCGCCGCGGCCCGACACCGCGCCGCGCGCGCTGAACGAGCGCTTCGAGGTGCGCAGCGAGCTCCTGCACGTGAAGCAGGAAGGCACCTTCGAGCGCCAGCCGAGCGCGATCCTCGAGTGCTTCCTGCTCATGATGCAGCACCAGGAGCTGCGCGGCATGACGGCGAGGACGTTGCGCGCCCTGTGGCGCGCAAAAAGACGGGTGGACGGGAAATTCCGCCAGGACCCGGTGAACCGCCTGCTCTTCCTGCACATCCTGCAGCAGCCGCGCGGCATCGTGCACGAGTTCCGGCGCATGAACCAGTACGGCGTGCTGGGTCGCTACCTGCCGGAGTTCGGCCGCATCGTCGGCCAGATGCAGCACGATCTATTCCACGTCTACACCGTCGACCAGCACATCCTCATGGTGCTGAGGAACCTGCGGCGCTTCACCATGCCCGAGTTCGCGCACGAGTTCCCGCTCTGCACCGAGCTCATGAACGGCTTCGAGCGGCACTGGCTGCTGTACGTCGCGGCCCTCTACCACGATATCGCCAAGGGGCGCGGCGGCGATCACTCGGAGCTCGGCGCGAAGGATGCACGGGTTTTTGCCCGAAACCACGGCCTCGCCGACGATGACCGTGATCTGGTCGAGTTCCTGGTCGAGCGCCACCTGGCGATGTCCCATGTGGCGCAGAAGCAGGACGTCTACGACCCGGAGGTGGTCGGCGCGTTCGCCGCGCTGGTGAAGACCGAGCGCCGGCTGGTCGCGCTATACCTGTTCACCGTGGCGGACGTGCGCGGCACCAGCCCCAAGGTGTGGAACGCGTGGAAGGGCAAGCTCCTGGAGGACCTGTTCCGCGCCACGCGCCGGGTGCTCACCGGCGAGCCGCTCGCGCGCGACGCCGCGCTCGCCGAGAAGCAGGGCGAGGCGGCGCGGCTGCTGCGGCTCTACGCGCTCTCGGACGGCGCCAAGGACCAGCTCTGGGCGAGCCTCGACACGGCGTACTTCCTGCGCCATGACCCGCAGGAGATCGCGTGGCACGCCCGGAATCTCCACTACCGGGTTCTCGGGGAAAAACCCGTGGTGAAGGCGCGACTCGCTCCTTTCGGCGAGGGCCTGCAGGTCATGGTGTACACGAAGGACCGCGAGGCGCTGTTCGCGCGCATCTGCGGCTACTTCGAGCGCGCCGGCTTCAGCATCGCGGAAGCCAAGATCCACACCACGCGCAACGGCTACGCGCTCGATACGTTCGTCATCATGGGCCAGGGGCGCGACGCGCACTACCAGGAGCGCATCGCGATGATCGAGAGCGAGCTGCCGGCCGAGGCGCAGTCCGAGGCGCCGCTCGGGCCGCCGCGCGGCGGGCGCCTGTCGCGGCGCGTGCGCCACTTCCCGATCTCGCCGCGCGTCGACATCCGCCCCGACGAGCGCGGCGCCTACCAGGTGCTGTCGATCACCGCCGCCGACCGTCCGGGCCTGCTCTACGGCGTGGCGCGCATCCTGGCGCGCTACCGCGTGAGCCTGCAGACCGCGCGCATCAACACGCTGGGCGACCGCGCCGAGGACGTGTTCCTGGTCTCGGGCGAGGCGCTCTCGAACGCCAAGACCGTCCTGCAGCTCGAGCAGGAGCTCCTGCAGGACCTCACGCTCCAGCAGGCCGCCGCCTGAAGCGGCTCAGCTCGGCGCGCGCCTCGCGCCCCATGCGCTCGAGCGTGCTCTTCCAGTCCTCGCGACGCTCGCGCAGCGCGGCGACGATCGACTCCGCGACCACCAGGTTGCGGTACCACTTCGCATTCGCCGGCACCACGGTCCACGGCGCGTGCGGCGCGGCGGTCCTGGAGATCGCCTCCTCGTAGGCCTCGGTGTAGTCGTCCCAGTACTCGCGCTCCTTCCAGTCGTTCGGATTGAGCTTCCAGGCGGCGCTCGGGTCGCGCTCGCGCTCGAGCAGGCGCTGCTTCTGCTCCTTGCGGTCGATGTGCAGGAAATACTTGAGCACGATGCAGCCGTGCTCGCCGAGCAGCTCTTCGAAGTCGGCGATGTGGTCGTAACGCTCCTTCCAGAGCGCCTTCGGCGCCAGGTCGTGCACCCGCACCACGAGGACGTCCTCGTAATGCGAGCGGTTGAAGATCGAGAACTCGCCGAGCCGCGGCGCGTGCCGGTGCACCCGCCAGAGGAAGTCGTGCTGGCGCTCTTCCGGCGTCGGCACGCCGAACGAGACCACGTTCACGCCGCGCGGGTTGAGGCAGCCCGCGACGTGCTTGATGGTGCCGTCCTTGCCCGCGCCATCCCGGCCCTGCAGCACCACCAGGACGCTGTTCAGCTTGGCGCCGAACATGGTGTCCTGCAGCTCGAACAGCTCCTCGCCGAGCGCAGCCAGGCGCGCGCGCGCCTTTTCCTTGGACGCGCCCTTCGGCGGCTCGGGCGAGATCCGGTCGAGGCGCACTTTCTCGCCGCGCTCGGTGAATACGGTCTTCGTCAGTCCTCCGGCGGCAGGCTCTGGCCCGGGAACAGCGCTTCGTTGAAGCCGAAGCGCGTGAAGTCGCGGATGCGCATCGGGTAGAGGATGCCTTCGAGGTGGTCGACCTCGTGCTGCACCACGCGGGCGTGGAAGCCCTCCACGTCGCGCTGGAAGAGCTTGCCGGTCTCGTCCCGGCCCGCGTAGCGCAGCTTGGTGAAGCGCGGCACCCAGCCGCGCATGCCGGGCACCGAGAGGCAGCCCTCCCAGCCCTCCTCCATCTCGGCGGAGAGCGGCGTCAGCACGGGGTTCACGAGCACGGTGTCGGGCACCGGCTCGATGTCCGGATAGCGCGGGTTGGAGGTGACGCCGAAGATCACCACGCGCAGCTGCACGCCGATCTGCGGCGCGGCGAGCCCGGCGCCGTTCAGGTGCGCCATGGTGTCGCGCATGTCGCGCAGCAGGTCTTCGAGCTCGTTGAAATTCGTTACCGGCAGCGACTTCTGCCAGAGGCGCGGATCGCCCATGCGCAGCACTTCCCTGATCATGCGCGCGCCTCGCAGAATTTCTCGATGATGCGCCGCACGCGGCCCATCGCTTCCTCCAGCACCACCTGGATCCTGTCGAGCGACACGGCCTGCGAGCTGTCGCCGCGGCCCGCGGCGTAGTTCGCCACCACCGCGATCGCGGCGTAGTCGAGGCCGATCTCGCGCGCGAGCGCCGCCTCGGGCATGCCGGTCATTCCCACCATGTCGGCGCCGTCGCCCTCCAGCCGGTTGATCTCGGCGGCAGTCTCGAGGCGCGGGCCCTGCGTCGCGGCATACACGCCGCCGTCGTTGATGCGCTCGCCGCAGCCGGCCGCCGCCTTGAGCAGGCGCGCGCGCAGGTCGCTCGAATAGGGCTGGGTGAAGTCGACGTGGTTCACCGGCGCGCCCGGGCCCTCGAAGTAAGTCGAGGAGCGTCCCCAGGTGTAGTCGATGATCTGGTGCGGCAGCACGATCGCGCCCGGCCACAGGTCGTTGCGGATGCCGCCCACCGAAGCGACCGACACCACCTCGCTCACGCCCGCCTGCTTGAGCGCCCAGACGTTGGCGCGGTAGTTCACCTCGTGCGGCGCGATGGTGTGGCCGTAGCCGTGGCGCGCGAGGAACACCACGTCGCAGCCGCCGATGCGGCCGAACGTGAGCGCGCCGGAGGGGTCGCCGTACGGCGTGCGCGCGAGCTTGCGCCGCCGCACCTCGAGGTTGGCGAGCTGGGTGAGCCCGCTGCCGCCGATCACCGCCAGCACGCTAATCCTTGCGCGAGCGCAGGTAGCGCGTGAATTCCTCGCCGGTCTCCGGGTGGCGCAGCCCGTACTCCAGCGTGGCCTGCAGGTAGCCGAGCTTCGAGCCGCAGTCGTAGCGCCGGCCGGGCAGCCGCACCGCGTAGATGCGCTCGTGCGCGAGCAGCGCGGAGATCGCGTCGGTGAGCTGGATCTCGCCGCCCGCGCCGGGCGTCACCTCGGACAGCATCTGGAAGATGCGCGGCGTGAGGACGTAGCGGCCGATCACGCCGAGGTTGGACGGCGCGTCGGCGGGCTTGGGCTTCTCCACGATGCTGTGGATGCGCGCCGTGTCGCCCTGCATCTGGTCGATGGTGACGATGCCGTAGCTCTGCGTCTGGCTGCGCGGCACCTCCTCCACGCCGATCAGCGACGCGCCGGTCTGGGCGAAGATCTCGGCCATGCGGCACATCGCCGGCGGCTGCGCGTCGATCAGGTCGTCGGCGAGCAGCACCGCGAACGCGTCGTCGCCGACGATCGGCTGCGCGCACAGTACCGCGTGGCCGAGGCCGAGCGGCTCGGCCTGGCGCACGTAGATGCAGCGCACGCCTTCCGGCAGCACCGAGCGCACCATGTCGAGCAGCACGTCCTTGTTCTTGCGCTCGAGCTCGGTCTCGAGCTCGTAGGCCTTGTCGAAGTGGTCCTCGATGGCGCGCTTGTTGCGGCCGGTGACGAAGATCATCTCGGTGATGCCGCACGCCGCCGCCTCCTCCACCGCGTACTGGATGAGCGGCTTGTCGACGATCGGCAGCATCTCCTTGGGGCTCGCCTTGGTGACCGGCAGGAAGCGGCTGCCGAAGCCGGCGACGGGGAATACGGCTTTCCTGAGCTTTGCGGGCATGGAACTAGAGATTTTGCAGCATTTCGATGAATTCTTTCTCGCCCAGCACCCTCACCCCCAGCGCGCGGGCCTTGTCGAGCTTCGATCCGGCGTCGTCGCCCGCCACCACGAAGTCGGTTTTCTTCGACACCGACCCGGAAACCTTGTGACCCCTCGCCTCGATCGCCGCGCGCGCCTCGTCGCGCGTCATGCCCGCGAGCGTGCCGGTGAGCACGAAGCTCTTGACCGCGCCCGGGGGCCGCGGCGCCGGCGCGACCTTCTCCCAGCGCACCCCCCGCTCCACCAGGCCGCGGATCACCTGCCGGTTGTGCGCCTCGTCGAAGAACTGGCGGATCGAGCGCGCCACGATCGGCCCGACGTCGGGCACCTGCAGCAGGGATTCTTCATCCGATTCAACCAAGGCATCCAGGTCGCCGAAATGCCGCGCCAGGTCGCGCGCCGTGCTCTCGCCGACGTTGCGGATGCCGAGCGCGTAGATCAGCCGCTCGAGCGTGGTATTGCGCGAGCGCGCGAGCTCGGCGACCAGGTTGGCCGCCGACTTCTCCCCCATGCGTTCCAGGTCTGCCAGTTCGGAAACCGAAAGACGATACAGGTCCGAGGGGTCGCGCACGATTTCCCGGTCGACCAGCTGGTCGACGATGCGCTCGCCCAGGCCCTCGATGTTCATCGCGCGCCGGCTGGCGAAGTGCAGCAGCGCCTGCTTGCGCTGCGCCGGGCAGTACAGCCCGCCCGTACAGCGATGCACGGCCTCCTCTTCGGTCTTGACGACCGCCGACCCGCACACGGGACACTGTTTTGGAAACTGAAAAGGTTCGGCACCCGGAGGGCGGGCCTCGAGCCGCACGGACACCACTTCGGGGATGACGTCGCCGGCGCGGCGCACCACCACGGTGTCGCCCACGCGCACGTCCTTTCGCCGCAGCTCGCTTTCGTTGTGCAGGGTCGCGTTGGTGACGGTCACGCCGCCGACGAACACCGGCTTCAGGCGCGCCACCGGCGTGAGCGCGCCGGTGCGGCCGACCTGCACCTCGATGCCCAGCACCTCGGTGGTCTGCTCCTCGGCCGGATACTTGTGGGCGAGCGCGAAGCGCGGCGCGCGCGACACGAAGCCGATGCGCTCCTGCCAGTCGAGCCGGTTCACCTTGTACACCACGCCGTCGATCGCGTAGGGCAGCTTGTCGCGCTTCTTGCCGATGCGCCCGTAGTACCCGAGCAGGCCGTCCGCGCCCTTCACCACCTCGCGCTCGCCGCTCACGGGAAAGCCGAGCTTCTCCAGCTCGTTCAAGGCTTGGGAGTGGGTTCCCAGCGAATTATCCGACATCAATGCGTAGGCGAAGAAGCGCAGTGGCCGCGCGGCGGTGACGCGCGAATCGAGCTGGCGCACCGCGCCGGCCGCCGCGTTGCGCGGGTTCACGTACTCCTTCTGCCCGGCTTCGCGCTGGCGCTTGTTGAGCGCGTCGAAGTCCCGCCGGTACATCAGCACCTCGCCGCGCACTTCAATGGGTTTGGAAAAGGAGATGCGAAGCGGAATCGATTTGATGGTGCGCAGATTGGGCGTGATGTCCTCGCCCGTAGTGCCGTCGCCGCGCGTCGCGCCTTGCGCGAACAGGCCTTGCCGGTAGATGAGGCTCACCGCGAGGCCGTCGAGCTTGGGCTCGGCGGCGTATTCCACGACGTCGGCGCCGACCGCCTGCGCGACGCGCTTGTCGAACGCGCGGACTTCCTCCTCGTCGAAGGCGTTGCTGATGGAGAGCATCGGCGTGCGATGGCGCACCTCGCCGAACTCGGCGAGCGGCGCGCCGCCCACGCGCTGGGTCGGCGAGTCCGGGCTGCGCAGCTCCGGGTGCGCGGCTTCCAGCGCCTGCAGCTCGCGGAACAGCGCGTCGTACTCCGCGTCGGTGATCTCGGGCGCGTCTTCCACGTAGTACAGCCGGTTGTGCCGCTCGAGGGTGCTGCGCAGCAGCTTTATTTTCTTCTCGACATTCATGAAAAGAGCCGTGAGGCGAGCGGGCTCCCGGTCTCGATGCCGCGCGCGGCGAGGGTCTGGCGCACCGCCTCGAGCTGCGCGCCGATGGCCGCGAGCGCGCGCTCGTCGAGCGCATTGCCGCGGTCGTCGACCAGGCGCCCGCCGTGCGCCGCCGCGAGGTCGCGGCCGGCGCGCGCCATCGCCTCGTAGCTGCGCCCGAGATCCGGCGTGAGCGCCACGTCGAGCACCAGCGTGACCCCGTCCTCGCGGCGCACCACCTGGAACGGCTGCTCGCCGAGCTCGGGGCTCAGGTTCTCGCCGACCACGTGCAGCGCCACCTGGATGTCGCTGTCCGCGCACAGGCGGTCGAGCTCGCGCGCGCTGTCCATCGCCGCGCGCATCTCGGGCGCGCGCACCGTGGCGCCGATCTTGCTCGCCAGGTTCTCCACCTCGGAGCGGAACTCGATCAGCTCGGCCTCGCTCACCGGGCCCGCGCGGCTGACGAGCTGCAGCGCCGCCTGCCAGCCGCCCGCGCCCTCGGCGAGCAGCGCGCGGCGGCCGAAGCGCTGCTCGATCGGCACCCACGGCTCGTGGAGCGGCGCGCGCGCGCCCTGCAGCTCGATCACGTAGTCGACGCGCGGGTCGGGGCGGGCTTGTTGCGGCGCGAGGGTCGGCTCGCGCCGCGCGTGCACCGGCTCCTGCGCGAGCGTGTCGGCGGGCGCGGCGCCGAACGCGCGCTCGACGGCGCGCTGCGCCGAGCGCTCCTGCCAGCGGTTGTACGCGAGCACCCCTGCGAACAGGCACACGCCGAGCACGAGCAGACCGAGAACGAGGTCGCTCATCCTGGAGATGGTAGGGCAGAAAGCCGCCCTGAACTCAGGCCGCGAGCTCCTCCCGGATGCGCAGCGCCTCCTCGATGTCGACCGCCACCACGCGCGACACGCCCGACTCCGGCATGGTGACGCCGATCAGCTGCGACGCCATCTCCATCGTGATCTTGTTGTGGCTGATGAACAGGAACTGGGTCTGCGCCGACATGCGCTTCACCAGGTCGCAGAAGCGCATGGTGTTCGAGTCGTCGAGCGGCGCGTCCACCTCGTCGAGCAGGCAGAACGGCGCCGGGTTGAGCTGGAAGAGCGAGAACACCAGCGCGATCGCGGTGAGCGCCTTCTCGCCGCCCGACAGCAGGTGGATGCTGGCGTTCCGCTTGCCCGGCGGGTGGGCCATGATCTGCACGCCGGCGTCGAGGATTTCCTCTCCGGTCATGCTGAGCTTGGCGTCGCCGCCGCCGAACAGGGTCGGGAACAGGCTCGACAGGTGGCCGTTCACGGTGTCGAAGGTCTCGCGCAGCAGCTCGCGGCTCTCGCGGTCGATCTTGCGGATCGCGTCCTCGAGGGTCTTCACCGCTTCCTCGAGGTCGGTGGCCTGCGCGTCGAGGAAGCTCTTGCGCTCCTGGCTGGTGCGCAGCTCCTCCAGCGCCGCGAGGTTGACCGCGCCGAGCTCGTTGATCGCCGCGCTGATGCGCGTGATCTCCCCCTGCAGCGAGGAGGCGCGTGGCGCGTTTTCCGCTTCCGCGGCGAGCAGCGCCTCGTTCGCGGCGGCTTCGCTCAGCTGCGCGGCGAACTGGTCGTGGTTGATCTGCGCCGCCTGCTCCTTCAGGCGCAGCTCGCCGACCTTCTCGCGCAGCGGCGCGGCGCGCGCTTCGGCTTGCAGCTTCGCCTCCTCGAGCTCGCGCAGCGCGCCGGCCGCGGCCTCCACGGCGTTGCGCGCCTCGGCGAGCTGCTTCTCGCAGGCCAGCTTGGCTTCCACCGCCTTGTCGAGCGATTCGCGCACCGCCGGGATCGGGTCGGCGGCGAGCTCCTCGTTCAGCTTCACCACCTCGGTGTCGGCGCGCGCGATCTGCTGGTCGATGACGCGCACGCCGTTGTCGATCTCGGCGATCTTGGAGGCGCATTCGCGCTCGCCGAACAGCGCGTCCTGGGTCTCGCGCTCGGCCTGCTGGAGCGCCGTGCGTTGCGCCGCGAGCGCGCCCTCCGCCCGTGCAAGCGCCTCGCGCGCTGCATCGGCCTGCGCCCTGAGCTCGGCGATCTGGCCGGCGAGCTCGGTGGCCTGCTCTCGGGAAACCAGCAGGGCTTGCCGAGCCTGCGCGGCTTCGCTGCGCACCGCGTCGAGCTCGGCATGCCTCTCGCGGTAGCGCTCCTGCGCCTGGGTGAGCTTCAGGTTCTCGATCTGCGCCGCGTGCAGGCCTTTTTGCCGCTCGTCGATGTGGCGGCGCGCCTGCTCCAGCGCGTCGTTGTGCAGGGTGGCCTGCTCCTCGCACTGGCGCAGCTCGCGCTCGGCCGCGGCAAGCTTGTCGCCCAGCTCCGCGCAGCGCGCCTCCAGCGCCTCGATCTCGGCCTGGCGCGCAAGCAGGCCCGCATCCGCGGCGTCGGGCGCGTGGAAGCTCACCGTGTGGCGCGTGAATTGGTGGCCTTCGCGGTTCACCATCACTGCGCCGGCTGGGAGCGCTTCGCGCATGCGTGCGTCGGGCGTGCCTTCGACGGCCAGCACGCCCGCCAGCCAGTCGGCCAGCGCGCCGGCCACCGCCGGATCGGTGACGTGGATCTTGGACATGAGCGGCAGGCCGGGCGCCTCGCCGGCGCCCGAGCGGCCGCCATGCGAGAAGACGCTCGCCTTGACCGGCGGCCGGTCGCCGAGCGCGGCGACCAGCTCGGACGGGTCGGTGAGCTCGAGCGCGTGCAGCCGCTCGCGCAGCACCGATTCCACCGCGGTCTCCCAGCCGTGCTCGATGCGCAGCTTCTGCCACAGGCGCGCGGCCTGCGCGAGGCCATGGCGGCCGAGCCACTCGCCGAGCGGCGCGTTGTTCTCGGTGTCGGCCTGGATCTGGCGCAGCGTGGCGAGCTGCGCCTGCGCGGCGGCGTGCTCGCGCTGCGCGGCGCCGAGCGCTTCGGCGGCCGAGGCGCGCGCCGCTTCCGCGGCGCTGTATTCGGCCTGCAGGTCCTCGAAAGCCTGCTGCGTGCTCGCGAGCGCCTGCTCGAGCTCGCCGACGTCCTGCGCCTCGGCGGCCTGCGGCTCCGACAGCGTCGCGAGCTCGGCTTCGAGCCGCTCGCGGCGCTGCTCGAGCGCCTGCTCGCTGCGCTCGACGTGCGCCTGGTTGGCCTGCTCGATCTGCAGGCGGCTTTCGGCTTGCGCGAGCGCGGTGCGCGCCGCCTCCAGGCGCTGCTGCGCGTCGCGGAACGACTGCTCGGCGCCCGGCAGCGAGCCGGTCTCGGCCTCGAGCGTCTTCTTCGCCTCGGCGACGCGCGCCTTGGCCTCGCCCGAGCGCACCGCCCAGGAGTGCAGCGAGAGCGTGAGCTGGGCGCGCTGCTCGCGCCACGACGCGAGCTGCGCGCGGCGCTCGGTGTGCTGGCTCTCCAGCCGGCTGCGCGTCTCCTCGGCGTGGCGCAGCTCGGACTCGAAGCGCGCCACGTCGGCGTTCGCCGCGTAGAGCGCGCCTTGCGCGGCATTCATCGCGTCGCCCGCCGCGTAATGAGAGGCACGCGCGCTCTCCACGCGCGACTCGATGGAGCGCAGCTCGGCGGTCTGGCTTTCCAGTTCCAGGGCAATTCTCGAGACTTCCTGCGCGTGCCGGTCGCGCTCGGCGGCGGCGTCGCGCCGGCGCAGGAACCACAGCAGGTGCTGCTTGAGCTGCAGGTCGGACTGGAATTCCTTGTAGCGCGTGGCGACCCTGGCCTGCGCCTCGAGCTTCTCGAGCTGCGCGCCGAGCTCCAGGCGGATGTCGGTCACGCGCGCCAGGTTCTCGCGCGTGTCGGCGAGGCGGTTCTCGGTCTCGCGGCGCCGCTCCTTGTAGCGCGAGATGCCCGCCGCCTCCTCGAGGAACACGCGCAGCTCCTCGGGCTTGGCCTCGATCACGCGCGAGATCATGCCCTGCTCGATGATCGCGTAGGCGCGCGGGCCGAGGCCGGTGCCGAGGAACATGTCGGTGATGTCGCGCCGGCGCACGTGCGTGCCGTTGATCCAGTAGTTCGACTCGCCGTCGCGCTGCAGCGTGCGCTTCACCGAGATCTCGGCGTACTGCGACCACTGGCCGGCGGCGCGGCCCTGCGAGTTGTCGAAGATCAGCTCGACCGAGGCGCGCGCGAGCGGCTTGCGGTTCACCGACCCGTTGAAGATCACGTCCTGCATCGAATCGCCGCGCAGCGCGGAGGCACGCGATTCGCCGAGCACCCAGCGCACCGCGTCGATGACGTTCGATTTACCGCAGCCGTTCGGTCCGACCACGCCTACCAGCGCGCCGGGGATGTGGATCGAGGTTGGGTCTACGAAGGACTTGAATCCGGATAGTTTTATTTGCGTGAGACGCACGCGAAAAATGATAACATCGCCGCGCTTTCTTTCCGGCAGTTTTTCGAGTGCCCTCGCGACCGAGCAAGCGGCTAGAAACTTTTTCAAATCCCACGCCGCAGCGTGACTACCGGATCCACATGGAGATCCCGGAGTTCACCTGCCTGTGCCCGAAGACGGGCCAGCCGGATTTCGCCACGCTGGTGCTCGACTACGTGCCCGACCGGCTGTGCGTGGAGCTGAAATCGCTCAAGCTCTACATCTGGTCCTACCGTGACGAAGGCGCGTTCCACGAGGCGGTGACCAATCGCATCCTCGAGGACCTGGTGCGCGCGACCAGGCCGCGCTACCTGCGCCTCGAAGCGCGCTTCAACGTGCGTGGCGGGATCTACACCAGCGTAGTCGCGGAGCACCGCAAGAAGGGTTGGCGCGGTGAATCCGCTCCTCGATAAGCTCAAGCCCTACCCGTTCGAGCGGCTTCGCGCCCTGACCGGCGGGCGCCCGGCGCAGATCAACCTCTCGATCGGCGAGCCCAAGCATCCGACCCCGGCGCTGATCAAGGATGCCCTCGCGGCGGCGCTCGATGGCCTGGCCACCTATCCGGCTACGGTCGGCACGCCGGAGCTGCGCGAGGCGATCGCGGCGTGGCTGGTCCGGCGTTACCGCATCCCGGCACCCGAGGTCCTGCCGGTCAACGGCAGCCGCGAGGCGCTCTTCTCCTTCGCGCAAGCGGCGCTGTCGCCCGGGGCGCGGGTGGTCTGCCCCAATCCGTTCTATCAAATATATGAAGGCGCGGCCCTGCTGGCCGGCGCGGAGCCGGTCTATGGGGAGCCGGAAACCTGGAACGGCGTGCAGTTGGTGTACGCCTGCTCGCCGGCCAACCCGACCGGCAAAGTGATGGGCCTAGAGGAGTGGCGGCGCCTTTTCGCGCTCTCCGAGCGCCACGGCTTCATCATCGCTTCGGACGAGTGCTACGCCGAGATCTACTTCGACCAGCCCCCCCTGGGTGCTCTGGAAGCGGCGCATCGGCTGAACCGCGGCTTTGAACGGCTGGTGGTTTTTTCCAGCCTGTCCAAGCGCTCGAACGCGCCGGGCATGCGCTCGGGCTTCGTCGCCGGCGATGCCGCCCTGCTGGACAAGTTCCGCCTCTATCGCACCTACCACGGCTCGGCCATGAGCCTCGCCGTGCAAAAGGCTTCGATCGCGGCCTGGAACGACGAGGCACACGTGCGCGAGAACCGGCGCTTGTACGCGGAAAAGTTCGACGCGGTGCTGCCCGTGCTCGAGGCCGAGAAGCCCGACGGCGGCTTCTATGTATGGCTGAAGACGCCGATCGCGGACACCGAGTTCGTGCGCCGCTTGCACGATGAATACAATGTCCTGGTGCTCCCGGGAAGCTTTCTGGGACGGGAGGTGAACGGGAAGAACCCGGGCGCCAACCGCGTCCGTATCGCGCTGGTCGCGCCGCTCAGGGAGTGTGTCGAGGCGGCCGAGCGCATCGTGAAGCTCGCAAGGAAGCTATGAACAGCCAAGCAATCGTCGAAGAAGCGTGGGAGAGCCGCGCGAATCTCAAGCCGACCAAGGCGCTGCGCGCCGCGGTGGAGAAAACCATCGCGGGGCTCGACTCCGGGAAGCTGCGCGTCGCTGAAAAGCGCGACGGCGAATGGATCACGCACCAATGGCTCAAGAAGGCGGTCCTGCTGTCCTTCCGCCTGCAGGACAACCGGGTCATGCAGAAGCTGCACTACGACAAGGTGCCGTCCAAGTTCGAAGACTTCGACTTCAGGAAGGCGGGCTTCCGCGTCGTGCCGCCCGCCGCGGCGCGCCGCGGCGCCTTCATCGCGAAGAACGTCGTGCTCATGCCCTCCTTCGTGAACATCGGCGCCTACGTGGACGAAGGCACGATGGTCGACACGTGGGCCACGGTCGGCTCGTGTGCACAAATTGGCAGGAACGTGCACCTCTCGGGCGGCGTGGGCATCGGCGGAGTGCTGGAGCCGGTGCAGGCGAACCCGGTGATCATCGAGGACAACTGCTTCATCGGCGCGCGCTCGGAGGTGGTGGAAGGCGTGATCGTCGAGGAAAACAGCGTGCTTTCGATGGGCGTGTACCTCGGGCAGAGCACCAAGATCCTGGACCGCACGACCGGGCAGATCCTGTACGGCCGGGTGCCGGCCGGTTCGGTGGTGGTTTCCGGTAATTTGCCCTCTCCGGACGGCAAATACAGCCTCTACTGTGCGGTGATTGTTAAAAAGGTAGATGCCAAGACTCGCGCGAAGACAAGCCTGAACGAACTGCTGCGGGGGGATTAAACTAGCGCACAAGAAGCAGGTACCCGGGAGGCTGCACATGTCCGCAATGAAGAAGCTGTTCCAGATCATGGCCGACAAGAAGGCGTCGGACATCTTCGTTTCTGTGGGCGCGCCGATCAACATCAAGATCAACGGCGTGGCGATGCCGGTCAACCAGACCACCATGACCGCGGAGACCGTGCAGCAGCTCCTCTACGAGGTGCTGAACGAGCGCCAGATCAAGGAATACGAGGACGAGATGGAGCTCAACACCGCCTACAACCTGGCGGGCGTGGGCACCTTCCGCATCAGCGCGTTCCGCCAGAAGGGCTCGCCGTCGGTGGTGGTGCGCTACATCCCCGGCACCATCCCCGGCATCGACACGCTCGGCATCCCCGAGGTGCTGAAGGAAGTGATCATGGGCAAGCGCGGCCTGATCCTGATGGTCGGCGCCACCGGCTCGGGCAAGTCGACCTCGCTCGCCGCGATGCTGGACTATCGCAACGAGCGCAAGTCGGGCCACATCCTCACGCTGGAAGACCCGGTCGAGTTCATCTTCCAGAACAAGAAGTCGATCGTGAACCAGCGCGAGGTCGGCACCGACACCCGGGCGTTCGAGATCGGCCTCAAGAACGCGCTGCGCCAGGCGCCGGATTGCATCCTGATCGGCGAGATCCGCGACAAGGAAACCATGTCGATGGCGCTCGCTTACGCGCAGTCGGGCCATCTGTGCCTCGCGACGCTGCACGCGAACAACAGCTACCACGCGATGAACCGCATCATCAACTTCTACCCGCTCGAGAACCGGCCGGCGCTGCTCCTCGACCTGGCCGCCGCGCTGTCCTCGGTGATCTCGCAGCGCCTGGTGCGCACCAAGACCGGCACGCGCATGCCCGCGGTGGAAGTGCTGCTGAACACGCGCCACATCGCCGAGCTGATCGAGAAGGGCGAGATCAACGAGATCAAGGAAGCGCTCGAGAAGAGCATGTCGCCGGGCTCGCAGACCTTCGAGCAGGCGCTCTTCAAGCTGTTCATGGACGGCAAGATCACGCAGGACGAAGCGATGGCGAACGCGGACTCGGCCACCAACATGCTGTGGCTCATCAACCAGGCCACCGCGGGCGAGATCACCGGCCAGTCCGGCCAGTCGATGCCGCAGAAACCCGGCGAGGAGAACAAGGAAGGCCTGCTCAGCGCAACCGGCGGGTCTGCGTTCGGGAATTTCAAGATCGACATGAATGCCTGATGCACTGGAGCTCGCCAAGGAGCTCATAGGCCGCAAGTCAGTCACCCCGGAAGACGGGGGTTGTCAGGAGCTGATCGCCGAGCGGCTCGCAAAGGCCGGATTCCACTGCGAGCCGATGAAATTCGGCCAGGTCACCAACCTGTGGGCGCGGCGCGGCAAGGATCATCCGGTGGTCTGCTTCGCCGGCCACACCGACGTGGTGCCGACCGGACCGCTCGGCGAGTGGCATTCCGATCCGTTCGTGCCGACCATCCGCGACGGCAAGCTGTATGGCCGCGGCGCGGCGGACATGAAGTCCTCCATCGCGGCCTTCGTCGTTGCCGTCGAGTCGTTCCTCCAGGAAAAGCCCGGCCATTCGGGCTCCATCGCGTTGCTCCTGACCTCCGACGAGGAAGGCCCGTCGGTCGACGGCACGGTGAAGGTGGTGGAGGCGCTGAAGCGGCGCAACGAGCTCATCGACTATTGCATCGTGGGCGAGCCCACCTCGGTCGACTGGCTGGGCGACATGCTCAAGAACGGCCGCCGCGGCTCGCTTTCCGGAAAGCTGGTGGTCAGAGGCGTGCAGGGCCACGTCGCATACCCGCACCTGGCGAAGAACCCGGTTCACCTCCTCGCCCCTGCGCTCGCGGAATTGGCGCGCACCGAGTGGGACAAGGGCAACGAAAGCTTCCCGCCCACCACCTGGCAGGTCTCCAACATCCACGCCGGCACCGGCGCGGGCAACGTGATTCCCGGTTCGGTGCAGGTCGACTTCAATTTCCGCTTCTCGACCGAGAACACGGATGGGTCCTTGAAGAAGAAGGTTCTTGCCATACTGGACAAGCATGGCTTGGACTACCAGATCGACTGGGTGCTGGGCGCCAAGCCGTTCCTGAGCAGGAACGGCCGGCTCGCCAAGACCGTGCAGGAGGCGAGCAAGCGGCACACCGGGCGCAATGCCGAGCTCTCCACCACCGGCGGCACCTCGGACGCACGCTTCATCATCGACATCTGCCCGGAAGTCATCGAGCTCGGGCCGGTCAACGCCAGCATCCACAAGCTGAACGAGCACATCGAGCTCGCGCAGCTCGAGACGCTGCCGCGCATCTACCAGGACATCCTGCGCGCCCTGCTTCCTTGACCTTGGGGGAGCTCATCCGCAGTACCGAGAAGCGCCTCAAGGCCGCGCGGCTTCACTACGGGCACGGGACCGACAACGCCCGCGACGAGGCAGCATTCCTGGTCCTTCGAGGACTCAACCTGCCCTTCTCCGCCGATCTGTCCGGCCCTGCGGACCCTTCACGCATCGAGCCTCTCGTGCGGAAACGAATTCGGGACAGGATTCCGGCCGCGTACCTGCTCAAGGAGGCGTGGCTGGACGGGCTGGATTTCTACGTCGACCGGCGCGTGATCATCCCGCGCTCTCACATCGCGTTTCTGCTGAGAACCCTGCGGCTGAAACCGAAGCGCATCCTGGACCTGTGCACCGGGTCGGGCTGCCTCGCCATCCTCGCCGCGCGTGCGTTCCCGCGCGCCGCAGTCGACGCGAGCGACATCTCGGCCGCCGCGCTCGAGGTAGCGGCGCGCAACGTGCGCAAGCACCGCGCGCGCGTGCGCCTCATCCGCTCCGACCTGTTCGAGAAGGTCGACGGCCGCTACGACCTCATCATCAGCAACCCGCCGTATGTCGCCACGCCGGCGATGCGGCGCTTGCCGGCGGAATACCGGCACGAGCCCGGCCTCGCCCTGGGCGGCGGGCGCGAGGGCCTGGATTTCGTCGCGCGCATCCTGGCCGCGGCGGCGGCGCACCTGCAGCCGAACGGCCTGCTGGTGTGCGAGATCGGCGAGAACCGCAAGGCGCTCGAGCGCGCCTATCCGGGCAGGGGCTTCCGCTGGCCGCAGGACGAAGTGTTCATCCTGCCGGCCGCCAGAATGGCGAGCGCCGCGCGAAGCGCTTCCATGCGGCGTCCAGGCGCCTGAGCAGCTCGGTTTCGTCGGCCCGCGCGCCGACCAGGCGCCGCGCGACCGCGATGTCGTTCAGCTCGCCGAGGATGCCCTGCAGCTCCTTGAGCGCGCCGATGTACGGCGCGGCGCGCCGCGCCGCGAACGCCGGCGCAAAGAATTCGCAACCGTAGCGCAGGCGCTTCACGCGAATGCGCACGGCGTGCCTTTGCGCCGCGTCGCTCCAGTCAATGCCGCGCGCCGCCTTGGTCAGCTTGCGATGCATGCGCGACAGCGCTGCGGCGCCGAATTGCTCGAGCGATTCCCGGCTGTCCTGGGCGCGCAGCGCGCGCGCGTGCCGCAGCATCTTCGCGAAGGCTTCCGATCGGATCGCGTCGCGCGCCTCGCGCCGCGCCGCCTGCTGCTGCCTCGCATTGGCGCCGAGCCGGGCGACCAGCACGTCCCAATCGCGCGCACGCCCGAGTGCCGGCGAGAGCTTGCGCAGCGAGCGGATCAGCCGCTTCGCCTCTTTGCGCGGCAGGATGGACCGGAACGCGCGCAGCGCCGAGCGCAGGCGCCGCGAGCCGACGCGCAGCTGGTGGAGGAACTCGGGATCGTCGGAGGCGAGCGAGCCGCGCGCGCTGGCCTCGATGCCGCGCGCGCTTTCCTGGAGGATCTCGGCGCAGCGCGCCTGGGGAGTGGTGGGGTGACCGAGGGGACTCGAACCCCCAACAACCGGAATCACAATCCGGGACTCTACCTTTGAGCTACGGTCACCATCGTACGAGGGCGGCAAAGAAGCCGCCTTACAACCTTTTACTGTACTGGCCTGCCCGGCGGGACTCGAACCCACAACCCCCAGCTTAGAAGGCTGGTGCTCTATCCGGTTGAGCTACGGGCAGCCGGACGGGCAAACACGCAAAAACTGGTCGGGGTGGCGTGATTTGAACACGCGACATCTTGCTCCCAAAGCAAGCGCGCTACCAGGCTGCGCCACACCCCGAAAACGGCGTCAAATGATACTCTTAGCGCATACCACGGGCAATCGAAGTTGCTTGCGACGGGGGGTGTTTGGTGCTACAAAGCGCATTCGTTTTTTTCGAGCAAGCCGATGGCCGTAGAACTGACTAGAAAAAGCTTCACCCCGTACGCAGCGAAAAAGGGCGAGGAGTACATGAATGCCGCCCAGCGCAAGCATTTCCGCAAGATCCTCGAGTCGCTCAAGGCCGAGCTCTCGCAGGAGATCGATCGCACCGTGCATACCATGCAGGACGAGGCCACGGTGTTCGCGGACCCGAACGACCGCGCCAGCCAGGAGTCCGACATGGCGCTCGAGCTGCGCAACCGCGACCGCGAGCGCAAGCTGATCAAGAAGATCGACGAGACCATCGCGCGCATCGACGCGAACGAGTACGGCTACTGCGACAGCTGCGGCGTCGAGATCGGGCTGAAGCGCCTGGAGGCGCGCCCGACCGCGACGCTGTGCATCGACTGCAAGACGCTCGACGAGCTGCGCGAGCGGCAGGTCGCGAAGTAAACGGGGTCCCCGCCTAAGTAAACGGGGTCCCCGCCTTCGCGGGGACGACTAACCCGGCTTCCCTAGCTGCCCTGCTTGGCGGGCTGCTCCTGTTCCTTTACCGCCTTCATGGACAGGCGCACGCGGCCCTTGTCGTCGGCCTCGAGCACCTTGACCTTCACGACCTGGCCTTCCTTGAGGTGATCTGACACGGCGTTGACGCGCTCGTGGCTGATCTGCGAGATGTGCAGCAGGCCGTCGCGACCGGGCAGGAGCTGCACGATGGCGCCGAAGTCGAGCAGGCGCAGCACCGGGCCCTCGTAGACCTTGCCCACTTCCACGTCGGCGGTGATGTCCTGGATGCGCTTGCGCGCCGCCTCGCCGCCTTCCGCGGACACGCAGGCGATGGAAATCGTGCCGTCGTCCTCGATCTCGATGGTGGTGCCGGTCTCCTCCTGGATGCCGCGGATGATCACGCCGCCCTTGCCGATCACGTCGCGGATCTTGTCCGGGATGATCTTCATCTTGATGATGCGCGGCGCGAAGCTCGACAGCTCGGCACGCGAGCCCTCGATCGCCTGCTTCATGATCTCGAGGATCGACAGCCGCGCTTCGCGCGCCTGCTCGAGCGCGACCTTCATGATGCCCTTGTTGATCGACTCGATCTTCAGGTCCATCTGCAGGGCGGTGACGCCCTTGTCGGTGCCCGCTACCTTGAAGTCCATGTCGCCGAGGTGGTCCTCGTCGCCGAGGATGTCGGACAGCACCGCGAAGCGGTTGCCTTCCTTGATCAGGCCCATGGCGATGCCGGCCACGTGCGCCTTGACCGGCACGCCGGCGTCCATCAGCGCGAGCGAGCCGCCGCACACCGAAGCCATCGACGAGGAGCCGTTCGACTCGGTGATCTCGGAGACCACGCGCAGCGAATAGCCGAACTCCTCCGGCGTGGGCAGCAGCCCGACCAGCGCGCGCTTGGCGAGGCGGCCGTGGCCGATCTCGCGGCGCTTGGACGGGCCCATGCGGCCGGTCTCGCCGGTGGCGTACGGCGGCATGTTGTAGTGGAACATGAAGCGCTCGCGGTACTCGCCCGACAGCGCGTCGATGATCTGCTCGTCGCGCCCGGTGCCGAGGGTAACGGTCACCAGCGCTTGAGTCTCTCCTCTTGTAAATAAGGCAGAACCATGGGTCCGCGGCAGAACACCCACGCGCACGGTGATCGGCCGCACGGTGCGCGTATCGCGCCCGTCGATGCGCGGCTCGCCGTCGAGGATCTGGCTGCGCACGATCTTCGACTCGAGGTTGAAGAAGGTTTCCTTCACCAGGTTGACGTTGATGTCCGGGTTCCCGGCGGCGAGCTTCTCCAGCGCGCCCTTGCGGATCTCGTTGAGGCGCTGGTTGCGCGCCTGCTTCTGCTTGATGGCGAACGCGGCGCGGAAATCCTGCTCCACCATTTCCGCCACGCGCGCGATGAGCGCCTCGTCCTTGACCGGCGGCTGCCAGTCCCAGGCCGGCTTGCCGGCCTGCTCGGCGAGCTCGTGGATCGCCTGGATCGCGGCTTGCATCTGCTCGTGGCCGTACACCACGCCGCCGAGCATCACGTCCTCCGGCAGCTCGAGCGCCTCGGACTCGACCATCATCACGCCCTGCTCCGTGCCGGCCACCACCAGGTTCAGCTTCGACTCCTTGAGCTGCGTCGCGGTCGGGTTGATCACGTACTGGCCGCCGACGTAGCCGACGCGGCACGCGCCGATCGGGCCGTTGAACGGGATGCCCGAGATCTCGAGCGCCGCCGACACGGCGAGCATGGCCGGGATGTCGGAGTCGATCTCCGGATTGAGCGACAGCACCGTGGCGACCACCTGCACCTCGTTCAGGAAGCCGTCCGGGAACAGCGGGCGGATCGGCCGGTCGATGAGGCGCGAAGTCAGGGTCTCCTTCTCGGAGGGCCTGCCTTCCCTCTTGAAGAAGCCGCCCGGGATCTTGCCCGCGGCGTAGGTCTTCTCCACGTAGTCGACGGTGAGCGGGAACCAGTCCTGGCCGGCGCGCGGCTCCTTGGCGGCGACCACGGTGGCGAGGACGACGGTGTCGTCCATGGAGCAGATCACCGAGCCGTGCGCCTGGCGCGCGATCTCGCCGGTCTCGAACGTTACCTGGTGTGCTCCGTAGGAAAAGCTTTTCTTGATGGGGTTCACGGGGATCCTTCAAAGCAAAAAGCGCTCATCGGGCGATGAGCGCTTGGCCAGACGGCATTGCGGCCGGGTTCTATTTGCGCAGGCTCAGCCGCTCGATCAAGCCGCGGTACTTGTCCGCGTCCTTGCGCTTCAGGTAATCGAGCAGCTTGCGGCGCTGGCTCACCAGCTTGAGGAGCCCGCGGCGCGAATGGAAGTCCTTGACGTGCGTCTTGAAATGCTCGGTGAGGCCGTTGATGCGCTCGGTGAGGAGCGCGATCTGCACTTCGGGCGACCCGGTATCGGTCCCGGAGCGCTGGTACTGCTTCACCACCTTCTGCTTCTGCACAACCTCTAAAGCCATCTCGATACTCTCTCGTCGGGTGTCTCTGTGTGAGGCGCGGATTTTATATGTTTTTCAGCCGCTTGTGAGCCTGAGCGGGCGCAGATTTTCGCCGTCCGCGGTGGCGAGGCCGATCACCGCGCCGTCATGGCTCAGCACCGCGCACAGGCCGGGCTGCAGGCCGCTGATTTTCAATGCCTGCCCCTGGCGCAGGCGCGCTTCCTGCGCGGCTTCGAGCCGGGCCTGCGGCAGCCCGTCGAGCAGCGCGCCGAGCGGCAGGATCCGCCGGCGGCGCTCGTCCATCGTCATCGCCTGCAACGCCTCGAGCGTCACCGCATCCTCGACACGAAAGCGCCCGGCGCCGCTGCGCCGCAGGGCGGACAGGTGGGCGCCGCAGCCCAGCGCTTCGCCGATATCCTCGGCGAGCACCCGGATATAGGTGCCCTTGCTGCACACCACCCGAAGGACCAGCGTCTCCCCTGCCCGATCGATCTGCTCCAGCGTGGAGATGCGCACCTTGCGAGCCGCGCGCTCGACCTGCTCGCCGCGGCGCGCCAGCCGGTAGAGCGGCGTGCCCTGGTGCTTGAGCGCCGAGTGCATCGGCGGGACCTGCTCGATCTCGCCGCGGAAGCTGTCCAGGACAGCCACCAGGCCGTCCAAGGAAACCGCTTTCCTTGCGATCACTTCGCCCTCGGCGTCCCCGGTGGTGGTGCGCTCTCCCAGCTTCAGCGTCGCGACGTATTCCTTGTCCGCGTCGAGCAGCGGGCCGGCGAACTTGGTCGCCTCGCCGAACAGGACCAGCAGCAGGCCGGAGGCGAGCGGGTCGAGCGTGCCGGCGTGGCCGGCCTTGGCGGCGCCGAGCAGCTTCTTCGCCTTCTGCAGCGCCGCGTTCGAGCTCAGCCCGAGCGGCTTGTCGAGCAAAAGCGCGCCGTCGATCACCGCTTCTTCAGGGCCGTGTCGATCAGCCGGGACAGCTGGTCGCCGCGCTCGACCGATTCGTCATAGGCGAAGCGCAGCTCCGGCGTGGTGTACATCTTGATGCGCTTCGCGAGCTGCGAGCGCAGGAAGCCCGCCGAGCGCGCCAGGCCCTGCAGCGTGTCGGCCAGCTTGTCCTTCTCGAGCATCGTGAAGAACACCTTGGCGTGCGACATGTCGGGCGACACGTCGACCGAGGTGAGGGTGATCATGCCGACGCGCGGGTCGCGCAGCTCGAGCCGGATCAGCTCGGAGAGCTCGCGCTGGATCAGGTCGCCCAGGCGCTGCGGGCGACCCTGGCCGCGCTTCACAGCGTCCTGGCGACTTCGACCGTCTCGAACACCTCGAACTGGTCCTTCTCCTTCAGATCGGAGAAGTTCTTCAGCGACATGCCGCACTCGAAGCCCGCCTTCACCTCGCGCACGTCGTCCTTGAAGCGCTTCAGCGAGTCGATGTCGCCGGTGTGGATCACCACGTTGTCGCGCAGCACGCGCACCTGGGCGCTGCGCTTCACCAGGCCTTCCAGCACGTAGCAGCCCGCCACGGTGCCGATCTTGGAGATGCGGAACACCTGGCGCACCTCGACCAGCCCGAGCACCTGCTCCTTGCGCTCCGGCGCCAGCATGCCGGACAGCGCGCCCTTGATCTCCTCGACCGCGTCGTAAATGATGTTGTAGTACTTGACCTGGATGCCGGCCGACTCGATCAGCTTGCGCGCGGTCGCGTCGGCGCGCGTGTTGAAGCCGATGATCACGGCGCGCGCCGCCATCGCCAGGTTGACGTCCGACTCGGTAATCGCGCCGACGCCGGCGTGCACGACCGTGACTTTCACCTCGTCGGTGGCGAGGCGCGTCAGCGCGTGCACCAGCGCTTCCTGCGAGCCCTGCACGTCGGCCTTGATCACCAGGGTGAGCACTTTTTTCTCGCCCTCGGCCATCTGGCCGAACATGTTCTCGAGCTTGGTGGCGTGCTGCTTGGCGAACTTCACGTCGCGGAACTTGCCCTGGCGGAAGTTGGCGATCTCGCGCGCCTTGCGCTCATCCGCGATCACCATCATCTCCTCGCCCGCGTTCGGCACTTCCGAGAGGCCCTGCACCTCCACCGGAATCGACGGGCCGGCTTCCTGCACCGGCTTGCCGTTCTCGTCGAGCATCGCGCGCACGCGGCCGTAGACCGCGCCGGTCAGCACGATGTCGCCGCGCCTGAGCGTTCCCGCCTGCACCAGCAGCGTCGCGACCGGACCGCGCCCCTTGTCGAGGCGCGCCTCGATCACCACGCCTTTGGCCGGCGTTTCGGTCGGCGCCTTGAGCTCGAGCACCTCGGCCTGCAGCAGCACCTGCTCGAGCAGGCTGTCGACACCCTGCCCGGTCTTGGCCGATACCGGGACCACCGGCGAGTCGCCGCCGTACTCCTCGGGCACCACACCGTGGGTGAGCAGCTCCTGCTTCACCTTGTCCGGGTTGGCTTCGTGCTTGTCGATCTTGTTCATCGCCACGACGAGCGGCACTTGCGCCGCCTTGGCGTGGTTGATGGCTTCGATGGTCTGCGGCATCACGCCGTCGTCCGCGGCTACCACCAGGACCACGATGTCGGTGGCCTGCGCGCCGCGCGCGCGCATGGCGGTGAACGCTTCGTGGCCGGGCGTATCGAGGAAGGTGACGACGCCGCGCGGCGTCTCGACGTGGTAGGCGCCGATGTGCTGCGTGATGCCGCCGGCTTCGCCCGCCGCGACCTTGGTGCGCCGGATGTAATCGAGCAGCGAAGTCTTGCCGTGGTCGACGTGACCCATCACGGTCACTACCGGCGGGCGCGGCTTGACCTCGGCCGCGGCCTGCTCGTCGCTTTCCGTGAGATAGGCCTCGGGGTCGTCGAGCTTCGCGGCCTTGGCCTTGTGGCCCATTTCCTCCACCAGGATGATCGCGGTCTCCTGGTCGAGCACCTGGTTGATGGTCGCCATGGTGCCGAGCTTCATCAGCGCCTTGATCACCTCGGCGGCCTTGACCGACATGCGGTGCGCGAGCTCGCCTACCGTGATGGTCTCGGGCACCGCGACTTCGCGCACCAGCGGTTCGGTGGGCTGGGCAAAAGTGGTCTGCTCGCTGCTGGGCGCGGAGCGGTGACCGCCGCGGCCGCGCGAATGCCAGCCGCCCACGCCGCCGCCGGAATCGCCGCGCGTCTTGATCTGCCGGCGGCGCACCGAGTCGTCGCGCAGCACGGTGGTCGGCTTCGCCTTCTTCGGCTTCTTGTCGGTCTTGGCCTCGCCGGCCTTGGGCGCGTGCAGCGTGGTGGGCGTTGCCGCCGCCGGCGCGGCCGCGGCTGCGGCAGCCTCGGCGGCCTTCTGCTCCGCCTCCTTGCGCTCGCGCTCCTGCTTTTCCTTGAGCTCCGCGGCCTGCAGCTCGGCGAGCTGCTGCTGGCGCCGCGCCTCTTCCTCGCGCGCCTCTATCTCCCTTTCATTGACCGGCGCAGGCGCGGGCGGAGCTTCGGCGGCGACCGCCTGGGCCGCGACTTCCGCCGGGTCGCGCTTCACGAATACGCGCTTCTTGCGCACCTCGACCTGCACGGTGCGGTACTTGCCGCTCGCGTCGGTCTTCTTGATCTCGCTGGTGTGCTTGCGCGTGAGGGTGATCTTGTTCTTCTGCTCGGCGGAGCCGTGCATCTTGCGCAGGTGCTCGAGCAGGCGCGACTTGTCCTGCTCGGAGAGCGAGTCGGTCGGCGCCTTCTTGTCCACGCCGGCCGCGCGCAATTGCTCGAGCAGCACCGAAGGCGGGACCTTCAGCTCGCTCGCGAATTGGGCAACGCTCGTCTGCGCCATCGTTACGCGGTCTCCTTCGGTTTGGCCGGCTTCTCGGCCTCGTTCGCGTCGGTGAACCAGTGCGCCCGGGCCGCCATGATGAGCTTCTTGGCAGCCTCGCTTTCCATGCCGGTCAGCTCGGAGAGCTCGTCGACCGCCAGGTCGGCGAGGTCGTCGCGCGTCTTCACGCCGCCCTCCGCCAGCTTGGCGGCGAGCTGCGTGGTCATGCCTTCGAGCTTGAGCAGCTCGGGGTCCACGCCTTCGACCTTCTCCTCGTTGGCGATCGCGGCGACCAAGAGCGCGTTGCGCGCGCGGTTGCGCAGCTCGTTCACGGTGTCCTCGTCGAACGCCTGGATCTCGTTCAGCTCGTTGATCGGCACGTAGGCGATCTCCTCCATCGTGGAGAAGCCTTCCTCGATCAGGATGTTGGCGACTTCCTCGTCGACGTCAAGCTTCTCCATGAAGTGCTGCTTGATGCGCCCGCTCTCCTCCTGCTGCTTCTTGGTCGACTCTTCCTCGGTCATCAGGTTGATCTGCCAGCCGGTGAGCTCGGAGGCGAGGCGCACGTTCTGGCCGCTGCGGCCGATCGCGACCGCGAGGTTCTCCTCGTCGACCACCACGTCCATCGCATGCTTTTCCTCATCGACGACGATGGAGCTCACCTCGGCGGGGGCCAGGGCGCCGATCACGAACTGCGCCGGATCCGCCGACCAGAGCACGATGTCGACGCGCTCGCCGGCCAGCTCCTGCGTCACCGCCTGCACGCGCGAGCCGCGCATGCCGACGCAGGTGCCGATCGGGTCGATGCGCTTGTCGTTGGTGAACACGGCGATCTTGGCGCGCACGCCTGGATCGCGGGCGGCGGACTTGATCTCGAGCAGGCCTTCCTCGATCTCCGGCACCTCGAGCTCGAAGAGCTTCATGATGAACTGCGGTGCGGTGCGCGACAGGATGAGCTGCGGGCCGCGCGCCTGGCGGTCGATCTTCGCCACCCACGCGCGCACGCGGTCGCCCACGCGCAGGTTTTCCTTCGGAATCATGTGCTCGCGCGGCAGAAGCGCCTCCAGGCGACCCGATTCGATGATCGCGTTGCCGCGCTCCATGCGCTTCACCGTGCCGGTGACCAGCTCATCGCCGCGCGAAAGGAAGTCGTTCAGGATCTGCTCGCGCTCCGCGTCGCGGATGCGCTGCAGCAGCACCTGCTTGGCGGTCTGCGCGCCGATGCGGCGCGGGTCGATCGGCTCGATCTCTTCCTCGATGAAGTCCTCGGGCTTGGCGTCGGCCTTCTTCTGCGCCGCCTCCGAGAGCGGGATCTGCTGCGCGGCGAGCTCCACCGTGCCGTCGGGCACGATCTTCCAGCGCCGGAACGCGTTGTAGTTGCCGGTGTTGCGGTCGATCGCGACGCGCACGTCGACGTCCTCGAGGTAGCGCTTCTTGAGCGCCGAGGCGAGCGCCAGCTCGAGCGCCGAGAACACGATGTCGCGCGTCACGTTCTTCTCGCGCGCCAGCGCGTCGGCTTGCAGCAGCAGTTCTCTACCGAAACTCATTCGTTCTCTCTCACAGTTCGGGCACCAGCCGCGCCCGCTCGACGTCGCTCAGCTCGAGCGCCACGGTCTGCCCGTCCAGCTCCAGGCTGACGCGGCCCGCTTCGGCGCCGCGCAGCACCCCTACGAAACGCCGCCGGCCCGTCGCGTCGGGCGTCCGCATGCGCAGCTCGGCCTTCTGGCCGGCGAAGCGCGCGAAATCCGCCCCCTTGCGCAGCGGCCGGTCGAGGCCCGGCGAGGACACTTCCAGCCGCTCGTAATCGATTCCCTCGACTTCGAAGACCCGCGAAAGCTGGCGGCTTACCGCCGCGCAGTCTTCGAGGCCCACCCCACCCGGCTTGTCGATGAACAGGCGCAACAACCGTCCGCCGTTCGAGGCCTGGACATCGACCAACTCGTATCCCATGCCGGTGACGACCGGCTGCACCACTTTTTCGAGGCTCAAACAAAAAATGGGCCGAAGCCCATCTGCAAATTCACTCAATAAAGCCTGTGAATTTTATCAGTATCCCTCTGACGGAACAAGCCGAATCAGCTCTTTCTCGCCAAGCTCGCGCCATCGCCCGGCGGCAAGATCCGGCGGCAGGTGTACAGGACCGTAGCGCACGCGCGAAAGCCGGCTTACGGGATGGCCCAACGCCTCGAAGAGACGCCGCACCTCCCGGTTTCGCCCTTCTTTCAGGACCACCCTGTACCAGCGATTGGAGCCTTCGCCGGCCCTCTCCTCCTCGATCCTCTCGAAGCGCGCCGGCACGCCATCGAGATCGATGCCCTCCAGCAGCCGCTTTTTCTCATGAGGAAGAAGAGCGCCCCGGACCCGCGCCGAGTACTCACGCTCCAGACCGTACCTGGGGTGCATGAGGCGATTCGCCAGCTCGCCCGAGTCGGTGAAGAGCAGCAGGCCGGAGCTGTTGAAGTCGAGCCGCCCCACCGCCACCCAGCGTCCCGGCGGCAGGTTGGCAAACACCGTCGGCCGGCCTTCGGGATCTTTCCGCGTGACCAGCTCGCCGACCGGCTTGTGATACAGCAGTACCCGTATTTTTTCGTTCTTCGGCGCGCTGACGGCCTTGCCGTCGACCGCTATGGAGTCGCTCGGCGAAGCCCTGTCGCCGAGCTTGGCAACCTGGCCATTGACGGTAATGCGGCCGGCCGCGATCCACGCCTCGATTTCCCGCCGCGAGCCCAAACCGGCCGCGGCGAGCAGCTTCTGGATCCGCTCAGCCGTCGGTGCCGGTGGCGGGCTGGGCGGGCTGCTCTTCCTGGGGTTCTCGGGCTTCGGCTTCGGCTTCAGGAGCGGGAACGACCTCGAGCTGCAGGGTCTTGGCGATTTCCTCGAGCGGCGGCAGCTCTTCCAGCGAGCGCAGGCCGAGGTCGTCGAGGAACTTGGTGGTGGTGGCGTAAAGCGCCGGCCGGCCGGGCGTCTCGCGATGGCCGACCGCGTCGATCCAGCCGCGCGTCTCGAGCGCCTGGATGATCTGGCTCGACACGCCGACGCCGCGGATGTCCTCGATGTCGCCGCGCGTGACCGGCTGGCGGTAGGCGATGATCGCCAGGGTCTCCATCACCGCGCGCGAGTAGCGTGGCGCGCGCTCCGGGAACAGGCGCTCCAAAAAGGGCTGGAATTCCGGCCGGGTCTGAAAACGCCAGCCGCTTGAAAGGTTTACCAGCTCGACGGAGCGGCCGCGCCACTCTTCGGCCAGCTCGGCAAGCAGCTTGCGGATCGCGTCGACGCCGAGCTCGCCTTCGAACAAACGTTTGAGCTCTTGGGGGCTGACCGGCTCCTGGGAAGCCAGAAGCGCTGCTTCGAGGATGCGCTTCGCGTCAGGCGGATTCAGCATGCGCCAATTTTACGTAAATCGGACCGAATCCAGCAGATTGTGTGACTTCGATGAGCAGCTCGCGCGCGAGCTCGAGCAGCGCGAGGAACGTGACGACCAGAACGGGCACCCCGCGTTGCGGGTCGAAGAGCTCGCCGAACTCCGCCACCCGCCGCTCCTTCAGCGAGCGCAGGATCGAGCTCATGTGGGCGCGCACCGAGAGCTCCTCGCGCGTCACGCGGTGGTGCTTGGAAAGCCGCGCGCGGTGAAGCAGCGTGCGCCAGGCTTCGGCGAGGTCGTTCGGATTCACGTCGGGCAGGCGCTGGGAAACCGTCTTCTCGATCCACACCGAGATCGCCACCACGTCGCGCCCGACTTGCGGCAGCTCGTCCAGGCCCTGCGCGGCCTTCTTCATGCGCTCGTACTCGAGCAGGCGCCGCACCAGCTCGGCGCGCGGGTCCTCCTCGATCGCCTGGGCGGCGGGCGGGCGCGGCAGCAGCAGGCGCGACTTGATCTCCATCAGCATCGCCGCCATGACCAGATACTCGGCGGCGAGCTCGAGGTTGGTCTTGCGCATCTCCTCGACGTACTCCAGGTACTGGCGCGTGAGCGGCGCCATCGGGATGTCGAGGATGTCGAGGTTTTCCTTGCGGATCAGGTACAGCAGGAGATCGAGCGGCCCCTCGAAAGCCTCGAGCACGATCTCCAGCGCGTCGGGCGGGATGTACAGGTCGTGCGGCAGCTCGATCACCGGCTCGCCGTAGACTTTCGCCATCGTCTTGGCGGTCAAAGTCATGAGTAGGTGAGCCCCATCGATTCGCGCACGTCGCGCATGGTCTCGGCGGCGAGGCGTTTCGCCTTCTCGCAGCCGTCGGCGATGATGTTCTTCACGAGCGTCGGATCGTCGATGTAGGGCTGCGCGCGCCCGCGCATGGGCGCGAGCTCGAGGTTGATCGCGTCGATCACCGGCTGCTTGCACTCCAGGCAGCCGATGCCGGCGGTGGTGCAGCCTTTCACCACCCACTCCTTGCGCGCGGCATCGGAATAGACCTTGTGCAATTCCCAGACCGGGCATTTCTCGGGATTGCCCGGGTCGGTGCGCTTCACGCGCGCCGGATCGGTCGGCATGGTCCTGATCTTCTTCGCCACTACCTCCGGCTCCTCGCGCAGCGAGATGGTGTTGCCGTACGACTTGGACATCTTCTGTCCGTCCAGGCCCGGCATCTTTGAAGCCTCGGTGAGCATCGCCTCCGGCTCGACCAGGATTTTTTTGCCCGTGCCCTCGAGCCAGCCGTAGACGCGCTCGCGGTCGCCGCGCGAGAGGTTCTGCTGCTCGTCGAGCACCGCCTGGCCGCGCGCCAGCGCGCCGGCGTCGCCCTGCTCGAGGAACTTGGTGCGCAGCTCGTTCAGCAGGCGCGCCTTCTTCGTGCCCATTTTTTTCACCGCCGCCTTGGCCTTGTCCTCGAATCCCGGCTCGCGGCCATAAAGATGGTTGAAGCGCCGCGCGACTTCGCGGCTGAACTCGATGTGCGGCACCTGGTCCTCGCCGACCGGCACGTACTTCGCGCGGTAGATCAGGATGTCGGCGGACTGCAGGAGCGGATAGCCGAGGAAGCCGTAGGTCGTCAGGTCCTTGTCGGCGAGCTTCTCCTGCTGGTCCTTGTAGGTCGGCACGCGCTCGAGCCACGAGAGCGGCGTCATCATGGAGAGCAGCAGGTGCAGCTCGGCATGGTCGGGCACCTGCGACTGCACGAACAGCGTCGCCTGGCTCGGGTCCACGCCGGCGGCCAGCCAGTCGATCACCATGTCGATGCCGACCTTCTGCAGGTCGCCCGGCTTCTCGTAGTCGGTGGTGAGCGCGTGCCAGTCCGCGACGAAGAACAGGCATGGATACTCGGCCTGCAGGCGCGTCCAGTTCTTCAGCACGCCGTGGTAATGGCCGAGGTGCAAGCTGCCCGTCGGCCGCATGCCGGACAGCACCCGCGTTTCGTACATCGTCAGAGGACGATCGCGCGGATCAGCGCGTCCGAAACGCCCACCAGCGGCTCGAGCACCACGCTAAGCACGTTGGTGAGCAGGAGGATGACGAGCAGCGGCACGCCGAGCGGCTCGAGCTTCGCGTATTGCCAGGCGGCCCGGCTCGGCAGCAGGCTCGCCAGGATGCGCCCGCCGTCGAGCGGCAGGATCGGCAGCAGGTTGAGGAACATGAACACCAGGTTCACCACGATGCCCGCCTCGGACATGAGGCGCAGCGGCACCGCGAAGAAGTTGTCCGGCGCGATCACCGCAAGCTTGAGCAGCGCGGCCCAGACCAGCGCCTGCGCGAGGTTCGACGCCGGGCCGGCGGCGGCCACCCACGCCATGTGCTGGCGCGGCTTGCGCAGCGCCGAGTAGTTGACCGGCACCGGCTTCGCCCAGCCGAACAGGAATTTGTACCCGGACAGGAACAGGATCACCAGCGGCACGATGATGGTGCCGACCAGGTCGATGTGGCGTCCCGGATTGAGGCTGATGCGCCCCTGCGCGTGCGCGGTCATGTCGCCGAAGTGGCGCGCGACGTAGCCGTGCGCTGCCTCGTGCAGCGTGATCGCGAACAGCACCGGGAGCGCGTAGATGGCCAGCGTTTGTACGAGCTGGTTGATGTTCAGGTCCATCTTGCAGCGGCGATTTTATCAGACGCGCTCCACCGCGAAGAGCTCCAGCGAGCCCTTGCCCTGCCGCAGCACGCGCGGAATTTCCTCGGTCAGGTCGATCACCGTGCTCGGCTCGCTGCCGCACGGCCCGGCGTCGATGACGAGATCCAGCTGCTTTTCCAGGTGGCGTCTTATTTGATCGCCTTCGGACAAAGGCGTCGTCTGCCCGGGCAGCAGCAGCGTGGCGGACAGCATCGGCCCGTCGAGCTCGGCGAGCAGCGCGTGCGCGACCGGATGCCCGGGCACGCGCACGCCGATGGTTTTCTTCTGCGTCAGGCGTCGCGGCACCTCGCGCCGCGCGCGCAGGATGAAGGTATAGCTGCCGGGCGTCACGCTCTTCAGCAGCTTGAACTGCGCGTCGCCGACCATCGCGTAGCGCGCGATCTCGGAAAGGTCGCGGCACATGAGCGTCAGGTGATGCCGCTCGTCGATGCCGCGCACGCGGCGCAGGCGCTCGGCGCCGTGCGCGCTCGCGCGCTCGCAGCCGAGCGCGTAGCAGGAATCGGTCGGATACGCGATCAGCCCGCCGCGCCGCACGATGTCCGCGGCCTGGCGGATCAGCCGTTTCTGCGGATGGGTGGGATGGACGGCGAAGAATTGCGCCATCAGCGCGCCAGGAAATCTTCGAGCAGCCGCGCCACCGCCTGCGGCTGGTCGTGGTGCATCATGTGCCCGGCGGCAGCCACTTTCTCGTAGCGTAGATTGCGAAAGGCCGAGCGCCGTTCCATGACGTCCTCCGGGGTCAGCTTGACGCGCTTCAGCGTCTCGGACTCCGCGGCCTCGACCCAGAGCACCGGCGCGCTGACCTGCTGCCAGCACGCGCGCACTTCCTCGTAGCGGTAGAGCACCGGGTTGACGATCTTGTGCGCCGGGTCGCTGCGCAGCACGACGCTGCCCCCCTCCTCGCGTCCCCAGTGGCGCGCAAGGAATTCCGCCTTCTCATCAGTGAGTCGTCGATTGCCTTCACGGAGCCGTTGTGCCAGTTCGGAGAAGTTGCGGTACGAGCGAAAACCGGGCCGGTCGCGCAGCTCTTCCAGCCAGCGCGCGTAGCGGGCCGGTGCCTGCTCCGGACGCGTAGGCACCATGCCGAAGCCCTCGAGGTTGGCGAAGCGCGCGATGCGTTGCGGACGCACGCCCGCATACAGCGCACCGACGTTGCCCCCGAGACTGTGGCCGACCAGATTCACCGCTTTCGAGTCGATCCCATCCAGAAGAAAATCGAGATCGGCGATGTAATCCGGGAACCAGTAGCAGTCGGCTCGCCCCCACTCGGTGAGCCCATAGCCCCGCCAGTCCGGCGCGTAGACGTCCCACTCCTTCTCCAGCGCATCGACGAGGAACTGGAACGAGGCCGAAACGTCCATCCAGCCGTGCAGCAGCACCATTTTCGGCGCGCCCGGCGCCGGCCAGCGCCGCACGTGATAGCGCAGGCCGCGGATCTGCAGAAACGTGGATTCGCTCGGCCTCATCGAAAGGGGAATTCCACCGCCGGGCGTCGCCCGGAAACGAGCTCGGCGAGCGCGGCGCCCGAGCCGCAGGCGAGCGTCCAGCCGAGCGTGCCGTGGCCGGTGTTGAGAAAGAGGTTCCTGAACTTCGTCCTGCCGATCAGCGGCACGTTGCTCGGCGTCGCCGGCCGCAGGCCGGCCCACGTCTCCACGGTCGTGGCTGCACCGAGCGCGGGGAAAAGCTCGCGGATGCGCCGCGCGATTGCGGCGCAGCGCACTGCGTTGACCGACGTGTCGTAGCCCGCAAGCTCCGCCGTGCCGGCTGCGCGCAGCCGGTTGCCGAGGCGCGAAATCACGATCTTGCGCGCTTCGTCGCTCAGGCTCACTGTGGGCGCGGCGTCGAGCTCGGCCGGCCCGAGCGGCAGCGTGACGGAATAGCCCTTGAGCGGGTAGACCGGAATGCGGATGCCGAGCGGCGCAAGGAGCAGCGGGCTGTAGCTTCCCAGCGCCACCACATAGGCATCTGCCTCTCCTTTGATCCGATCACCTGCCGCTTCCAGAGCGGGAACCGGCGTGCCGAAGCGGAAAGTCACGCCCCGCGCAGCCGCGGCGCGCGCCAGCTCCTGGGTAAACCGGCAGGCATCGCCTGACTCGTCGTCGGGTTCGTAGACCCCGCCGATCACCGGATCGGCCGAGTGCGCGAGCGCCGGCTCGATCTCCAGGCACTGCCGCGCGTCCTTCACCTGCGAGCTGCCGGCCTCGCGCGCCATCACCTCGAAATCGCGTTCGCTGGTGGCGAAATGCAGGATGCCGCGCTCCAGCTGGTCATAGCGCAGGCCGAGCTCGCTGCGCAGCGCGCGCAGGCGCTCGCGGCTGTACCTCGCCAGCGCGACGAGCTGGCGGCGGTTCTCCTCGAAGCGACCCGGCAGGCATTGGCGCAGAAAGCCGAGTCCCCACTTCCACTGCGCCCAGCTCGCGCGCGGCCGAAAGAGCAACGGCGCGTCCTCGCGCCCAAGCCAGCCGAGGATGCGCGGCACCACCGAAGGCTTGGCCCACGGCGCGGCGTGACCGACCGAGACCTGGCCGCCGTTCGCGAACGAGGTTTCCAGTCCCACGCCCTCACGGCGCTCGATCACGGTGACCTCGTGCCCGGCGTCCGCCAGGTACCAGGCGCACGCGACGCCGACCACGCCGCCGCCGAGTACGATAATTTTCACTGGATTATCATAATCGCATGCCCCTCTTTTCCCTCGGCGAGCGGCGCGTGCGGCTGCTCGGTGACCACCATTACGTCGCGCATGACGCCACGCTCGTCGGCGACATCACGCTGCACAACAATGTCAACGTCTGGTTCCAGGTCGTGATCCGCGCCGAGAACGACCGCATCGTGATCGGCGAGGATTGCAACATCCAGGACGCTTCGGTGCTGCATGTCGATCCCGGCTTTCCCATGACGCTCGGCCCGCGCGTCAGCATCGGCCACAAGGTGATGCTGCACGGCTGCACGATCGGCGAAGGCACGCTGATCGGCATCAATAGCGTAATCCTGAACGGCGCGAAGATCGGGCGCGGCAGCCTGATCGGCGCCAACACGCTGATCGCCGAAGGCAAGGAGATCCCGGACGGCGTGCTGGTGGTGGGCTCACCGGGCAAGATCGTGCGCGAGCTCAAGCCCGAAGAGCGCGAGCGCCTGCTCGGGATCTCGAGCGGCTATGTCGAGCGCTCGAAGCTCTACAAGAAGGAGCTGAAACCTATCTAGGCGAGATTCGGAGATGGCTCACTTCGGAGCCATGCGGATCGCGCCGTCGAGGCGGATGGTCTCGGCGTTCAGCATCTCGACCTCGACGATGGCCTTGACGAGCTGCGCGTACTCGGCCGGCCGGCCGAGGCGCGAGGGAAACGGCACCTGCTTGCCGAGCGATTCCTGCGCGTCCTTCGGCAGGCCCATCAGCATCGGCGTCTCGAAGATGCCCGGCGCGATGGTGCACACGCGGATGCCGTTGCGCGACAGGTCGCGCGCGATCGGCAGCGTCATCCCCACCACGCCGCCTTTCGACGCCGAGTAGGCCGCCTGCCCGATCTGGCCGTCGAACGCGGCCACCGAGGCGGTATTCACGATCACGCCACGCTCGCCTGAAGCATTCGGCACGGCCTTCGCCATCGCGTCGGCCGCGAGGCGGATCATGTTGAAGGTGCCGATCAGGTTCACGTTGAGCACCTTGATGAAGCGCTGCAGGTCGTGCGGGGCATCCTTGCCGATGGTGCGCTCCGCGAGCGCGATGCCCGCGCAGTTCACCAGCACGTGCAGCCCGCCGAATTCCTTGAGCGCCGCGCCGACCGCGGCCTTGCCGTCGGCTTCGCTCGTGACGTCGGTCTTCACGAAGCGGCCGCCGAGCTCCTTGGCGAGCTTTTCGCCGGCTTCCGCCTGCATGTCGGCAATCACGACCTTGCCGCCGCCTTCCGCCGCCATGCGCGCGCTCGCGGCGCCGAGACCGGACGCGCCGCCGGTGACGAGGAATATGCTATTTCGGATTTGCATCGGGAGCTCCGCAGTGAATTCGCCGATAATTCTAGCTGCATGCAGCTCGGTTTCGGCATTCGTTTCAGCGATTTGTACGAGCGCGAAGGGCTCGCGCGCGTCGATGCGGCGTTCCTCGATTTCCTCGGCGAGCTCGACGGCGCGCTGCGCGACAAGCTGATCGCCGGCCGCGGCACGCCGCCCAGGACGAAAGACGAATCCGACCTGCTGGTCGCGCTCGCGCCGCACGTCGAGGACTT
The DNA here is from genome assembly GCA_036379875.1 of Burkholderiales bacterium. Taxonomy (GTDB): domain Bacteria; phylum Pseudomonadota; class Gammaproteobacteria; order Burkholderiales; family SG8-39; genus SCGC-AG-212-J23. The sequence goes on from DASVFV010000143.1 coordinate 40,198, forward strand.
CCTCGCCAGGCTGTTCGGCATCGAGGCCGAGGCCCACGCGCTGGCCGCGCGCCACCACGAGCTCGCCCCGCTCTACTCGGTCAAGCGGCTCTTCGTGCAGCGTCGCGCCATGCATAAGGTCAAACCGGAGGACGCCAGCCCCGACGGCTTCCATTTCACCACCGAGCTCGACTTCGCGCGCCAGATCACCGCATGGCTGAAGGATGAAAAGAGCAACGAAAAGAATCTCGAGGCCGCGGCCCGCTACGCGGCCTGGGCGCTGCTGACGCCCGAAGGCAAGGACAAGCACCGCCACGGCGTGCTGTTCAAGGCGCCGCGCAAGCTCGACTACATGAAGCTGATCCTGCACGTCGAGGCGCGGCAGCGCGAGGGCTTCGCGCTCACCGACCCCGGCACCGACCTGGCCGGCGCGCTGGACCAGGCGAACTACTGCATCTGGTGCCACGAGCAGGGCAAGGACTCGTGCTCGAAGGGCCTGCGCGAAAAAGCGCCGCTCGAAGGTTTCCGCAAGAGCGTGTTCGGCGTGCCGCTCGCCGGCTGCCCGCTGGAAGAAAAGATCTCCGAGTTCCAGATGGTCAAGGCGCGCGGCGAGCCGCTCGCGGCACTGGGCATCATCGCGGTCGACAACCCCCTGACGGCGGCCACCGGCCACCGCATCTGCAACGACTGCATGAAGTCCTGCATCTACCAGAAGCAGGACCCGGTCGACATCCCGCAGGCGGAGACGCGCACGCTGAAGGACGTGCTCGAGTTGCCGTACGGCTTCGAGATCTATTCGCTGCTCACGCGCTGGAACCCGTTCAACCTGCGCAGGCCTTATCCGAAGCACTCTTCCGGGAAGCGCGTCCTGGTGGTCGGGCTGGGCCCTGCCGGGTTCGCCGTCGCGCACCACCTCATGAACGACGGCCACACGGTGGTCGGCATCGACGGGCTGAAGATCGAGCCGCTTGACGCCGCGGTGTCCGGCGTAGATGCCCTCGGCAACCGGGTGCCGTTCCGGCCGATCAGGGACATCGACGAGCTCCGAGAAGCGCTCGACGAGCGCGTCATGGCGGGCTTCGGCGGCGTGGCCGAGTACGGCATTACCGTGCGCTGGGACAAGAACTTCCTAAAGATCGTCCGCCTGCTGCTCGAGCGGCGGCGCCAGTTCGCCATGTTCGGCGGCGTGCGCTTCGGCGGCACGCTCACCATCGACGAGGCGTTCGCCGACGGCTTCGACCACATCGCGCTCTGCGCGGGGGCCGGCCGCCCCACCGTGCTCGAGATCCCGAACGGCTTCGCGCGCGGGGTGCGCGCGGCTTCGGACTTCCTGATGGCCCTGCAGCTCACCGGCGCCGCGAAGCGCGAGTCGATCGCCAACCTGCAGATCCGCCTGCCTATCGTGGTGATCGGCGGCGGCCTGACCGCGATCGACACCGCTACGGAGTCTCTCGCCTACTACGCGGTGCAGGTCGAGAAGTTCCTGTCGCGCTATGAGGCCCTCGAGCGCAAGCCGGAGTGGAACGCCGAGGAGCGCGAGATCGCCGAAGAGTTCATCTCCCATGCGAAGGCATTGCGTATCGCTTCTCCGGGGGAGAGGGCTTCTCTATTGAAAGCCTGGGGCGGCTCGACGATCGCCTACCGGCGCCGCCTGGTCGACAGCCCCTCGTACACCCTGAACCACGAAGAGGTCGCCAAGGCTCTCGAGGAAGGCATCGTGTTCTCCGAAAACCTGACCCCGGTGCGTATCGAGGTCGACAAGTACGGCCACGCCCGCGCCGTGGTGTTCCAGGACGGCACCGAGCTGCCCGCCAAGTCCGTGCTCATCGCCGCCGGCACGCAGCCCAATACCGTGCTGGCGCGCGAGGAAGGCGTGAGCCTCGAGCTCGACGGCAAGTACTTCCTCGCCACCGACGAAAACGGCGCTGCGGTAAGACCCGAACGGCATACGTCGAAGCCGAAGGAGCCGCAGGTGCTCCTGCACCGCTATCCGGACGGGCGCTTCATGAGCTTCTTCGGCGACCTGCATCCGTCGTACTTCGGCAACGTGGTCAAGGCGATGGGCAGCGCCAAGCAGGGTTACCCCGTGGTTTCGAAAGTAGTGGAGCAAAGAGCATCGGCCTCGAAGGCCGACGACGGCCAATTTCTCGCGAAGCTGAACCGCGACCTGCGCGCGGTCGTGCACGAAGTGCGCCGGCTCACGCCGACCATCGTCGAAGTCGTGCTGCGCGCGCCGGTGGCGGCGCGGCGTTTCGAGCCCGGCCAGTTCTACCGCATGCAGAACTTCGAGACCCTGGCGTTGCGCGTGCCCGGCACCACGCTCGCCATGGAGGGCCTTGCGCTCACCGGCGCGTGGGTGGATCGCGAGAAAGGCCTCATTTCGGTCATCGCGCTCGAGATGGGCGGCTCGGCCGACTTGCTCGCCTACCTGCAACCGGGCGAGCCGGTCATCCTGATGGGACCGACCGGCACGCCGACCGAAATCCCGCACGGCGAAACCGTGGTGCTCGCCGGCGGCGGCCTCGGCAACGCGGTGCTGTTCTCGATCGGGCGCGCTCTGCGCAGCGCCGGCTCGAAGGTCATCTACTTCGCCGGCTACCGCACCCTCGCCGACCGCTATCGCATCGACGACATCGAGGCGGCATCCGACGTGGTGGTCTGGTGCTGCGACCAGCCGCCCGGCTTCTCGCCGCGCCGCCCGCAGGATCGCGCTTTCGTCGGCAATATCGTCCAGGCCATGCAAGCCTATGCGTCCGGAAAATTGGGCGCGCAGGCCATTCCGTTCACCGCCACCGACCGCATCATCGCGATCGGCTCCGATCGCATGATGGCCGCCGTGGCGCGCGCGCGGCATGAGGTGCTGAAACCCTTCCTCAAGGAAAGGCATACCGCCATCGGCTCGATCAACAGCCCGATGCAATGCATGATGAAAGAGATCTGCGCGCAGTGCCTGCAGCCGCACGTCGATCCGGCCACCGGCAAGACCACCTACGTGTTCTCGTGCTTCAACCAGGACCAGCCGCTCGACCAGGTCGACTTCGGCGCGCTCGCCCAGCGCCTCGCGCAGAACGGCGTGCAGGAGAAGCTCACCGCGCTCTGGATCGACCGCTGCCTGAAGCTCCTGCCGCCGCCCGCCGAGCGCAAGGCGGCTTGACCCTCTATACAAATCTTATATAAGATTTGTATATGGTGAAGGGCAAGGTAAAGGTCAGCACCTTCTCGGCCACGCCGCGCGATCTCGAGATGCTGGAGGTGGTGGCGCGCTATCACGGCCTCAACAAGAGCGCGACGCTGGTGAGCCTGGTGCGAAAGGAATTCTGGCGCGCCTTCCCCGGCGGCACGGACCGTATCCGCCCCGACCGAGGCGCTAAGGTTAAAGGTGAAGAATGAATCGTAAGATATTGCTATTGCTGGCTTTACTCCCGTTCGCGTCGAGTGCACAGACGGTCAAGATCGGCGAGCTGAACAGCTACAAAGTGTTCCCGGCCTTTCTCGAGCCGTACAAGAAGGGCATGGAGCTCGCGGTGGAGGAGATCAACCGCGCGGGCGGCGTGAAGCTGCAGCTGGTGAGCCGCGACGACGGCGGCACGCCGGGCGACGCCGTGCGCGTCGCCGAAGAATTGATTACCCGGGAAAAGGCCAACGTGCTGATGGGCACGTTCGCCTCCAACGTCGGCCTGGCGGTGGCCAACCTCGCGAACCAGCGCAGGATCCTGTTCGTCGCCTCCGAGCCGCTCACCGACAAGATCGTCTGGGAGAACGGCAACCGCTACACGTTCCGCCTGCGGCCCTCCACCTACATGCAGACCGCGATGCTCGTTCCGGAAGCGGCGAAGCTCAACAAGCGGCGCTGGGCGATCGTATACCCGAACTACGAATACGGCCAGTCGGCCACCGCTTCGTTCAAGAAGCTGCTGTCGGAGGCGCAGCCCGGCGTGGAGTTCGTTGCGGAGCAGGCGCCGGCGCTCGGCAAGATCGACGCGGGCGCGGTAGTCCAGGCGCTCGCCGAGGCGAAGCCCGACGCGATCTTCAGCTCGCTTTTCGCCGCCGACCTGCAGAAATTCGTGCGCGAGGGCAACACGCGGGGGCTGTTCAAGAACACCCTGGTGGTGAACCTGCTCGCCGGCGAGCCGGAATATCTGGACCCGCTGAAGGACGAGACCCCCGAGGGCTGGTGGGTGACGGGCTATCCCTGGAGCGAGATCAACACGCCCGAGCACAAGGCGTTCCGCGACGCGTACCAGAAACGCTGGAAGGACTACCCGCGCCAGGGCTCGGTGGTCGGCTACTCCGCCGTCTACGCCGTCGCGAACGCCGTGCGCAAAGCCAAGTCGGCGCAAACCGAGAAGCTGGTCGAAGCGCTCGAAGGCCTCAAGATGCAGACGCCGTTCGGCCCGATCGAATGGCGCGCGCTCGACCACCAGTCCACCATGGGCGCCTACGTCGGCCAGCTCGCCAGGAAGGACGGCCGGGGCACGATGGTGAACTGGCGCTACGCCGACGGCGCGAAGTTCCAGCCCTCGGACCGGGAAATCCGCGCACTACGCAGGGATTGACCGCCTCCGCGGTTCTGCTGCAGTTCCTGAACGGCCTCGCGGGCGCGAGCTCGCTGTTCCTCGTCGCCGCGGGCCTGTCGCTCATCTTCGGGGTGAGCCGCATCATCAATTTCGCGCACGGCTCGCTGTACATGCTCGGCATGTACAGCGCGGTCTGGCTCTCGCCCAAGGTCGGGTTCTGGGCGAGCGTGCCGCTCGCGGCGCTGGCTGTGGGTCTTCTCGGGGCAGCCATGGAAATGGTCCTGTTGAGAAGAATCTACCGTGCGCCCGAGCTGCTCCAATTGCTCGCCACCTTTGCCGTGGTGCTGGTCGTCAAGGACCTCGCGCTCTGGCTCTGGGGGCCCGAGGACATGCTCGGCCCGCGCGCGCCGGGGTTGCGAGACGCGCTCGACATCGCTGGCCGGCGCTTCCCCCAGTACGACGCGTTCCTCATCGTGCTCGGGCCGGCGGTGTTCGCCCTCCTCCACCTGCTCCTCACGCGCACGCGCTTCGGCGTGCTGATCCGCGCCGCGACCGAGGATCGCGAGATGGCGGGCGCGCTGGGCGTGAACCAGCGCTGGCTCTTCACTGCGGTGTTCATGCTCGGCGCGGCGCTGGCGGGCCTGGGCGGCGCGCTCGCCATTCCGCGCGAGCCGGCCAATCTCGAGATCGACCTGGCGCTGGTGTCGGACGCGTTCGTCGTAGTGGTGGTCGGCGGCATGGGCTCGATCCCGGGGGCGTTCCTCGCCGCGCTGCTCATCAGCGAGATCAAGGCGTTCTGCATCGGCCTGGGGTACTCGGAGCTCACGCTGGTGGCGGAATTCATCGTCATGGCGATCGTGCTGGTGCTGCGGCCCTGGGGGCTGCTAGGCCGGCCGCTCGCCGCCCCGCGCGCCACCGATGCAGCGCCAGGCGCTTTCAATGTGCCTTGGAGCGCGATGCTGGCAGTCGCGATCGCGCTCGCGCTCGCTCCCCTGCTGTCGGATGCGTACACCGTGGTGCTGCTGAGGGACGTGCTGATCTTCGCCCTTTTTGCGGTCAGCCTGCACTTGCTGCTCGGCCCCGGCGGCATGGTGTCCTTCGGCCACGCCGCCTATTTCGGGCTGGGCGCGTACGCGGCGGGTTTGTGCGCGCTGCGGCTTGGCTGGCCGGTCGAGGCCGCGCTGCCTATCGCCTTCCTTGCCGCCGCCCTGGGAGCGGCGCTGTTCGGCTGGTTCTGCGTGCGCCTTTCCGGAATCTATCTTGCGATGCTGACGCTCGCCTTCGCGCAGATCGTCTGGTCGATCGCCTTCCAGTGGGACGCGCTCACCGGCGGCTCGAACGGGCTGATCGGCATCTGGCCTTCCGGCTGGCTCGCGTCGCGCACGGTTTTCTACTTCGCCACGCTGTCGCTGTGCGCGGCGGGGATCGCCTGCCTCTGGCGCATCATCGGCTCGCCCCTGGGCTATGCGCTGCGCGCCAGCCGCGATTCGGCGCTGCGCGCCGAGGCGCTCGGCATCCATGTGCGCAGGCAGCAATGGGCGGCATTCGTCATCGCCGGCGCCTTCGCGGGCCTCGCGGGCGCGCTGTTCGCGTACGCGAAGGGCTCGATCTCGCCCGAGACCCTGTCCGTGCCGCGTTCCGTCGACGGCCTGGTGATGGTGCTGCTCGGGGGCGTGCAGTCGCTGGCCGGGCCGGTGTGGGGCGCCGCGCTCTTCACCTGGCTGGAAGACTCGGTGTCGCGGGAAATTGCGTACTGGCGGGCGGCGATCGGCGCGATCATCCTCCTCCTGGTGCTGGCGTTCCCCCTCGGGCTGGGCGGCGCATGGAGACGATGGTTCTCTCGGTGACCCGCCTTTCGAAGGCGTACGGCGGCGTGCAGGCGGTGCGCGACGTATCGTTCGGCGTCGCCGCGGGCGAGATGGTGGCGATCATCGGCCCCAACGGCGCCGGCAAGACCACCTGCTTCAACATGCTGAACGGCCAGATCGCGCCCGACTCGGGCGAGATCAGGCTCGGCGGCCAGCGCCTCGCCGGCCTGCCGCCGCACCGCGTCTGGCGGCTCGGCGTGGGCCGCACTTTCCAGGTCGCGGCGACCTTCGGCTCGATGAGCGTGCGCGAGAACGTGCAGACCGCGCTCCTGTCGCGCGAGCGGCGCAGCTTTTCGATGTGGACGAGCGCGCCAGGTTTCCGCCCCGAGGAAGCCGATGCGCTGCTCGAGCGCGTCGGGATGCGCGCGCAGGCCGAGCGCGCGTGCGCGGCGCTCGCCTATGGCGACCTGAAGCGCGTCGAGCTCGCGCTCGCGCTCGCCAACCGGCCGCGCCTGCTCCTGATGGACGAGCCGACCGCCGGCATGTCGGCCGGCGAGCGCGACGCGCTGATGACCCTGGCCAGGGAGCTTGCGCGCAGCGAGGCGCTGGCCGTGCTTTTCACCGAGCACGACATGGACGTGGTGTTCGGTTATGCCGACCGCGTGATCGTGATGCACCAGGGCGCGGTGATCGCCTCCGGGCTGCCCGACGAGGTGCGCGCCGACGCGCGCGTACGCGAGGTCTACCTTGGCGAAGCTTGAGGTGCGCGGGCTGAGCGCGGGCTACGGCCGCGCGCGCGTGCTGTTCGACGTCGACCTCGACGTGGACGAAGGGGAAGTCGTCGCGCTGCTCGGCAGCAACGGCGCGGGCAAATCGACCACGCTCAAGGCCATCATGGGGCTCGTGCCGGCCTCTTCGGGGACGATCGTGTTCGACGGCCGCCCGCTCGCCGGGCTCGAGCCGCACGAGATCGCGCGTCTCGGCCTGGGGTACGTGCCCGAGGATCGGCGTATCTTCACGGACCTGACCGTGAGCGAGAACCTCGAAGTCGGGCGGCAGAGCCCGCGCAGCGGCGCGCCGGCGTGGACCGGCGAGCGGCTGTTCGCCCTCTTCCCGGCGCTCGCGCCGCTGCGCGAGCGCCGCGGCGGGCGCATGTCGGGCGGCGAGCAGCAGATGCTGAGCATTGCGCGCACCCTGGCGGGAAATCCGTCCGCGATCCTGCTCGACGAGCCTTCGGAAGGCCTCGCGCCGCTGGTGGTCGAGCAGGTGGCACGCGCGATCCTCGAGATGAAGCGCGCCGGACTCGCCGTGCTGCTCGCCGAGCAGAGCCGCCGCTTCGCCGGCCGGGTGGCCGATCGGCGCTACCTGCTCGAGAAGGGCGTGGTCGCCCGCGCATGAGCCTCGAGCGCTACGCCTGGCTGTCGATCGGCGCGGCGTTCGCCACCATCGCGCTGAAGACCCTCGCCTGGTGGCTGACCGGCTCGGTCGGCCTGCTCTCCGACGCGCTCGAGTCGCTCGTCAACCTGGCCGCCGCGCTGCTCGCCCTTGCCATGCTGCGCGTCGCCGCGTCGCCGCCCGACGAGGCGCACCCGTACGGCTTCTCCAAGGCCGAGTACTTCTCGGCCGGCATCGAAGGCGCGCTGATCGTCCTCGCGGCCGCCGGAATTTTCGCCAGCGCGCTGCCGCGCCTGATCGACCCGCAGCCGCTCGATGCGCCGGTCCTCGGCCTGGCGCTGAGCGCCGCGGCGGCGGGAATCAACCTGGCCGTCGGCGCGCTGCTGATCCGCGTCGGCCGCCGCGAGCACAGCATCACGCTCGAGGCCGACGGCCATCACCTGATGACCGACGTCTGGACCTCGGTCGGCGTGATCGGCGGCGTGTCGCTGGTGTTCGCCACAGGGTGGCTGCTGCTCGACCCGCTGGTGGCGCTCGGCGTGGCCGTGCACATCATCTGGATCGGCCTGCGCCTGATGCGCCGCTCGTGGAAAGGCCTGCTGGACGCCGCCATCCCGTCCGAGGATGCGACCGAGGTGACCAAGCTGTTCAGCGAATACTCGAGGCGCTACGGCGTGACTTTCCACGCGCTACGCACTCGCCAGGCGGGCGCGCGGCGCTTCATCTCCTTCCACTTCCTGGTTCCCGACGCCTGGACGGTGGCGCGCGCGCACCAGCTCTCGGAGGAGATCGAATCGCGCATCCGCTCGCTGGTGCCGAACGCGGCGGTGTTCACGCACATCGAGCCGATCTCCGACCCCTCCTCCTACGAGGACCAGGGGCTTGACCGGTGAGCGTGTCGAGGGATGCGGCTAGACGCCTTAGAGGATTCGGCAGCTCTCCTCGAAGCTGAGGCGCGGGTTGCGCGGCGCGAGGCCCTTGCCGCTGCCGTAGCCGATGTTCACCAGGAAGTTGGATTTCCAGCGCCCGTCGGGGAAGAACGCGGCGTCCACCTTGGCGTTGTCGAAGCCGGACATCGCGCCGCAATCGAGGCCGACCGCGCGCAGCGCGAGGAGGTAGTACGCGCCCTGCAGCGTGCCGTTGCGGAACGCGGTGATCTCGGTATGCGCGCCCTTGTCCCGGAACCAGTTGATCGCGTCCGGGTTGTGGAACATGCGCGGCAGGTTCTCCCAGAAGCGCAGGTCGTGCGCCACGATGCAGACTAGCGGCGCCTTGAGCGTCTTCTCCAGGTTGGTCGCGGCGAGCGCCGGGCGCAGCTTCTCGCGCGACTCGCGCGAGCGCAGGTAGACGAAGCGCGCCGGCTGGCAGTTCGCGCTGGTCGGGCCCATCTTCATCAGCTCGTGCGCCGCGCGCAGCGTTTCCTCGGCGACCGGCCGGTCGGTGAAATCGCCGTGGCTGCGCGCCTTGCGCAACAGCAGGTCGAGCGTTTTCTCATCGGCCATAATCGCTCCCGTGATCGAGCTCGGTAGTGTAATTCGCCCCGGCGAGCGCATCCTGTGGGGCCAGGCCTGCGCGGAGCCGCAGACGCTCGTCGAGTCGCTGGTTGCCCAACGCGCGGCGCTCGGCGAAGTGGGATGCTTCCTCGGCTCGAGCTATTCCGGCATCGTGAAGCCGCAGCACGCCGATCACCTGCGCCTTTCCTCCTACTGCGGCACCGGCACCAACCGGGCGCTCGCCGAAGCCGGTGTTCTCGACCTGCTGCCGGTGCCCTATTCGCGGCTCGGGCCGCTGATCCGCGAGCGCAAGATCGGTTGCGACGTGCTGATGCTCCAGGTCAGCCCACCCAACGCGCGCGGTGAGTACAGCCTGGGGCTGGCCGCCGACTACCTGGTCCCCGCGCTCGATACCTGCCGCGCGCTCATCGCCGAGGTCAATGCGCAGGTACCCTGGACACACAGCGAGCGCGTCCTCGCGAAGGACGATTTCGACCTCATGGTGGAAACTTCGCGCGCCCCGGCCACGCCGCGCGAGCGGCCGGTGGGCGAGCTCGAGCTCGCGATCGCCCGCCAGGCCCTGCCCTTCATCCCGCACGGCGCGGTGCTCGAGTTCGGCATCGGCGGGCTTCCGGACGCCGTTTGCGCCCTGCTCGGGCGCCATGAGGGACTGCGCGTGCACTCGGGCACCGTGGGCGATGGCGTGGTCGAGCTCGCGGCGCGCGGGGTGGTGAGCCGCATCGATTGCGCGATGCTGATCGGCTCGCGGCGCCTGTTCGATTTCGCGCGCGAGAACGAGCGCGTGCGCCTGCGCAGCTCGGAGTACACGCACGACGCCGGGGTGCTGGCGCGCCAGCCGAATTTCGTGGCGGTGAACTCCGCAGTGGAGGTCGACTTCACCGGCCAGGTGAACGGCGAGATGGCCGGGGCGAGCTACGTCGGCGCGGTCGGCGGCGCGCTGGATTTCATCCGCGCCGCCGGCGTGTCGCTTACCTTGCTGCCCGCGTCCCGGGTGGTGGAGAAGCTTTCGGGACCGGTCGCCGTTCCCAGGGGAGAGGTCGGCGTGGTCGTCACCGAGAGGGGCGCCGCCGATCTGCGCGGCTGCGGACTGCGCGAGCGCGAGCGGCGCCTGCGCGCGATCAGCGGAAATTCCTGAGCACCGGCACGGTCCAGAACGGCAGCGCGGCGAGCAGGATGGAGCCGAGCGCCATCCCGAGCCCGGCGCGATAGCCGCCGGTCAGGTCGTGCAGCAGCCCGCCCGCGAACGCGCCGAGCGCGGCGCCGACCGCGTTGCTCGCGTAGATCAGGCCGTAGATCGTCGCGACGCGCGGGCCGGTGAAGTAGCGCGCCGCGACCGACGAGATGATCGGCCCGCGCACCCCCATGCACAGGCCGAACACCGCCACGAACAGCGCGAGCAGGAGGAGCGACGGATTCACCGTCAGAGCGAGGAGCAGCATCATCCCGGTCGCGGTACCGCAGAAGCTGGCGGTGATGGTCTGTCGATAGCCGAAGCGGTCGGCGGCGAGGCCGCTTCCCATCACGCTCGCCGCCGAAAGCAGACCGACGATGCCGAACGCCGTCGCCGCGGCGATCGGCGAGAAGCCGATGCCGACGAAAAAGGCCACCAGCTGCACCACGATCGAGAACATTCCCGCCGCGGTGAAGAAGAACACCTGGACCAGGCCCCAGAACACCGGCGAGCGCGCCGCCGCGGCGAGCGTCCAGCCCTGCCCGGCCTTCGGCTTCGCTTCGGCCGCGCGCGCCGGGTGCCCGGCGGCGAACCTTTTCCACGGCACGCCGAACACGACGAGCGGCGCGAGCACCAGCATCGCGGCGCCCAGGATGCGGTAGGTGTGGCGCCAGTCGTACTCGCCCACCAGGTACTGCACCAGCGGCACGAACAGTACCGTGCCGACGCCGAACGCGGAGTACGCGATGCCGATGGCCGTGGAAAGGCGCTCGCGATACCAGCGCGCGAGCAGCGCCGAGGCCGGCACCATGCCGTTCAGGCTCACGCCGATGCCGACCAGCGCGCCGATGAAGAGATAGAACTGCCAGAGCGAGGCGAGGCCGCCGGCGAGGAAGAAGGCGGCGCCGAGGCTCGCCATGCCGGCGCCGTACACCCAGCGCGGTCCCAGGCGGTCGAAGGCGAGGCCGACGAACGGCGCGGTGAAGCCGTTCACCAGCAGGTAGATCGAGTAGACGCTGGTCAGCTCGGAGCGCGTCCAGCCGAACTCGCGCTCGAGCGGCAGCAGGAATACGGCGTAGGTGTCGCCGACCCCGCGCCCGAACATGTTGAGCGCGAAGCAGGCCGCGAGGACGCTCGCGGCGGTGCGTGCAGAAGGGGTCACCGACCCCGTTTCTTACGTTTTCTCGGCAGGCTCGAGGCCGAACACCTGCCGCAGGTAACGCAGGTACCCGGGGTCCTTGCTGATCGTCTTGCCCGGCGAGTCCGACACCTTGGCCACCGGCTGGCCGTTGCACTCGGTCATCTTGATCACGATGTTGATCGGCTCGTGCCCGAGGTCGTTGGTCAGGTTGGTGCCGATGCCGAAGGCGGTGAGCGCGCGGCCGTGGAAGCGGCGCGCGATCTCGATCGCGATCGGCACGGTGAGCTGGTCCGAGAAGATCAGCGTCTTGGTGCGCGGGTCGACGCGGTTCTTGCGGTAGTGCGCGATCATGCGCTCGCCCCACTCGAACGGGTCGCCCGAGTCGTGGCGCGCGCCGTCGAACAGCTTGCAGAAGTACATGTCGAAGTCGCGCAGGAACGCGTCGGTGCCGTAGGTATCGGCCACCGCGATGCCGAGGTCGCCGCGGTATTCCTGCGCCCACTTGTCGAAGGCGAAGGTCTGCGAGTCGCGCAGCCGCGGGCCGAGCGCCTGGCAGGCCTGCATGTACTCGTGCGCCATGGTGCCGAGCGGCGTGAGGCCGATGCGCATCGCGAACCACACGTTCGAGGTGCCGGCGAAGTACTGCGGGATCTCGCGCTTGAAGGTCTTCAGCACCTCCTCCTGCCAGTCGCGCGAGAAGCGCCGCCGCGTGCCGTAGTCGGAGATCTTGAAGCCGAGCTGCGGGTCGACCGCGCGCGCCTGCTCGATCTTGGCGTGCAGGCGGCGCCGGCCTTCGGCGTAGTCCGGGCGCGGCTGCGTGCGCCGGAAGTAGAGCTCCGAGACGATGGCGAGCAGCGGGATCTCGTACAGGATGGTGTGCAGCCACGGCCCCCTGACCGTGATCTCGATCTCGCCGGGCTTCTCGCCCGGACCGGTGTGCACGTATTTCTCGTTGAACTGGAAAAGCCCGAGGAAGTCCACGAAGTCCGACTTCATGAAGCGCAGCCCGCGCAGGTAGGCGAGCTCGTCCTCGCGGAAGCGCAGCCGGCACAGCTCCTTCAGCTCGCGCTCGATCGCCGGCAGGTCGGGCCGCAGGTCCACCCCTTCGGTGCGGCACTTGAAGCGGTATTCCGCCTGCGCGCCCGGGAAGTGGTGCAGCACCACCTGCATCATGGTGAACTTGTACAGGTCGGTGTCGAGCAGCGACTGGATGATCATGCCCGGGGGATTGTAACCTCACCCTCATGTGCGGCAGGTACGCCTTGCACGCGAATCCGGAGGTGATCGCGCTGCAATTCGGGCTCGACTCGGTGCCGGATTTCAAGCGCAGCTACAACATCGCGCCGGCCTCGGATGTCCTCGTGGTGCAGGACAGGGCGCGCCTTGCGCGCTGGGGATTGCGCGGCAAGTTCGTCAACCTGCGCGCCGAAACCGTGCTCGCAAAGTTCCGCTCGAGCGGCCGCTGCATGGTGCCGGCGAGCGGCTTCTACGAATGGAAGCTGGAGGGCCGCCGCAAGCAGCCCTTCTACTTCGTTCCAAAAGCAGAGCCGCTTCTCGCCTTCGCGGCGCTCTGGGAGCGCGACACCTTTTCGCTCATCACCACCGAGCCGAACGAGGTGGTCGGCAAAGTGCACGACCGCATGCCGCTGCTGTTGCGCAAGGAAGACTATGTTCCATGGCTCGAGGGTGACCCGTCGGCGCTTGAAAAAGCGGTCGGGGTCGAACTTGCCGCGCACCCGGTCGGCCTGGCGGTGAATAGCGCCGCGAACGACTCCCCGCGCCTGATCGAGCCGGTCGAGCTAGCTCGCGGGCTGTTCGACTAAACCGGTCACTCGCACGCCCAGCAGCCGCACCGGCCGCGCGCCGGCTTCGGTACGAGCCATCAGCTCGACCGCCCACGACGCGATGACGTCGGCGTCATCGGTCGGCATGGAAAGCGTGTGGCTGCGCGTGACGGTCCTGAAATCGGAATAGCGCACCTTGATCGTCACGGTGCGCGCCGCGAGCTTGTGCCGCCGAAGCCACTCGGCGTTCTCGCGCCCCATGCGCTCGAGCTCGGCGCGCACGGACTCGAGCGAGGCGAGGTCCTCGGCGTAGGTGTTCTCGGTGCTGGACGACTTGGACTCGCGGTCCGGCTTCACCGGGCGCGGGTCGTCGCCGAAGGAGAGCTGGCGCAGCCAGTCGGCCAGGCTACCCACGGTGCGGCGCAGGAGGTCCATGTCGACGTCGCGCACCTGGACCAGCCTTTCCAGGCCGATGGCGCGCAGCTTCTTTGCCGTCACCGGCCCGACGCCCCATAGCGCTTCGACCGGCAGCTCCTGCAGGAAGCTCTCGACGCGTTCGGGCGAGATCACCGTAAGGCCGTCGGGCTTGCGGTAGCCGGAGGCGATCTTGGCGAGGAACTTGTTCGGCGCGACCCCGGCCGAGGCGGTGAGGCCGGTGCGCTCGACGATCTGCGCCTTGAGCCGCTTCGCCACGCGCGAGCCGAACGGCTCGCCCCAGGCATTCTCGGTGACGTCGAGGTAGGCCTCGTCGAGCGACAGCGGCTCCACCAGCGGCGTGCACGCACGCAGGATGTCCATCACCTGCCCGGAAACGCTGCGGTACTTCTCGAAATTCGGGTGCACGATGCAAAGCTCCGGGCACAGGCGCAGCGCGCGCGCCATCGGCATCGCGGAGCGCACGCCGAACGCGCGCGCCTCGTAGCTCGCCGCCGCCACCACGCCGCGCGAATCGGGCCGCCCGCCCACCGCCACCGGCTTGCCGCGCAGCGTTGGATCGTCGCGCTGCTCGACCGACGCATAGAAGGCATCCATGTCCAAGTGGACAATGCGCCGCATATACTGTATATAACACCACTAATGGATGAATTGACAGATCGCCAAGCAGAAATCTTGCGCCTGATCCGGGAGTTGACGGAAGTCTCCGGGTATCCGCCGACGCGCGCCGAGATCGCGGAGCGCATGGGGTTTCGCTCGGTGAACGCGGCCGAGCAGCACCTGCGCGCGCTGGAGAAGAAAGGCGCGATCGACATCGAGGCCGGCGCCTCGCGCGGCATCCGTGTGCGCGACGGCCGGCCGGGGGCGCGCCTGGGCAAGCTCCTGGAGCTGCCGGTCGTGGGACGGGTGGCGGCCGGCAGCCCGATCCTCGCCGAGCAGCACGTCGACGGGCGCTACCAGGTGGACCCCAATCTCTTCACGCCGCGCGCCGATTATTTGCTGCGCGTGCGCGGCCTGTCGATGCGCGACGCGGGCATTCTCGAAGGCGACCTGCTCGCGGTGCATCGCACGCAGGAAGCGCGCACCGGGCAGATCGTGGTTGCGCGCCTTGCCGACGAGGTCACGGTGAAGCGCTATCGCCGGCGCGGACACACCGTCGAGCTGGAAGCGGAAAATCCGGAATTCAAGCCGATCGAGGTCGACCTGCGCCGCGATCCGCTGGTCATCGAAGGAATCGCGGTCGGCGTGATCCGCAACGGCAAGACCTTCTGATAAATGGCGCGGTAAACCCTTAGAATTGGCGCAGGCTTCCTCCTGCGCCGCGTGAACCACTCCACCACCGCCAACGGCAGCGACCCCGGTCTCGAGATCTCGACCCAGGCCGTCGAGGCCGAGATCCGCGACCGCGCGGACCCGGCGCAGGTCCTCGCCGACCGGGTCGCCCAGCTCTATCGCCAGATGCCGATCGCGATCGGCGCGACCTTCATCGCCGGCGCGATCGCGACCTTCGAGCTGCAGGGTCGCTGGCTGCAGGAGCTGGTGCTCATCTGGTGGGCGATCGTGGTGCTGTACAGCGCGGCCGCCAGCCTCCTCCTCTACGCCTACCATCGCGCGCCCGACAAGCTCGGCATGGCGCCGCAATGGCTGCGCTGGCTGGGCATCGCCGCGCTCGGCAACGGCGCGAGCTGGGGCCTGGCGGGCGGGGTGTTCTTCCGCTCGCTGTCCGACGAGCAGCAGGTGTTCCTCGCCTTTCTGTTCGCCGGCATGGCGTCGGTGGGCATCCCGGTCTACGCGGCGTCCTGGCCGATCTTCGCGCTCTACGCCGCCGGCATCCTCGGGCCGTTCTTCTACGTGCTGCTCACGTTCGGCAACCGCCTGTTCGTCGAGATCGCGCTGCTCGTGCCGCTCTTCTACGCGATCAACGTGGTGATCGCCTACCGGCTCACGCACGTGTTCCACTCCGGCTACCGGCTGCGCCATGCCTACGGCAAGCTCGCGCAGGACCACCGCCTGCTCAACCAGCGCCTCGAGCGGCAGCTGGGCGAGCTCGAGGAAGCGCGCCGCCAGGTCGAGGCGAGCGGGCGCAAGCTGGCGCTGTTCGCCGAGCGCGCGCCGATCGCGGTGCTCGAGCTGCAGCCCGACGGCACGGTGGCCGAGGTCAACCACGCCGCCGAGATCCTGTTCGGTTACGCCGCCAACGAGCTGGTCGGCGGCCCGGTGAACAAGCTGGTGCTGCCCAAGTTCCACGACGAGTTCGAGCGCACCTGGCAGAAAATGGTGAACTCGCGCGAGTCGATGGCCGGGCTCAAGATCCGCAACCCGCGCCGCGACGGCATCGAGCTGATCTGCGAATGGACCGTGACGCCGCTGGTCAACTTCCAGCGCGAGGTGATCGCGGTGATCGCGCAGGGGCGCGACGTCACCGCGCAGCTCGAGGCCGAGCGCATGAAGAAGGAATTCACCTCCACCCTCTCGCACGAGCTGCGCACCCCGCTCACCTCGATCATCGGCTCGCTGCAGCTCATCAACAGCGGCGTGATGGGCGAGGTCGACAACGAGGTCGGCGAGCTCACCCTGGTCGCGGAGCGCAACGGCCAGCGCCTGCTCGACCTGATCAACGACATCCTCGACATCGAGAAGATCGAGTCGGGCAAGCTCAACCTCGCGCCCGAGGTGATGCCGGTCGACGAGCTGGTGCGCGAGGCCATGGTGCTCAACAAGGCGTTCGGCGAGCGCTTCAAGGTGCGCTTCGAGTCGCACGGCGACGTGCCGGAGCGCAAGGTGCTCGCCGACCGCAAGCGCCTGCTGCAGGTCATGACCAACCTGCTGTCCAACGCGGCCAAGTTCTCGCCCGAGGGCGCGGTGGTGGAGATCACCACGCAGGACGCCGGGCCGAGCGTGCGCATCGCGGTGCACGACCGCGGCAGCGGCATCCCGGAGGCGTTCCGCACGCGCATCTTCGGCCGCTTCACCCAGGCCGACTCGACCGCCACGCGCCAGAAGGGCGGCACCGGCCTGGGCCTCGCGATCTGCAAGCGCCTGGTCGAGCTGATGCACGGCCGCATCGGCTTCGAGGACCGCCCGGGCGGCGGCACCACGTTCTGGTTCGAACTTCCACGCCACACCAACTAACATTCAAGCATGCCTAGCCGGCCGCTCACCCGCATCTGCTACGTCGAGGACGACGAGGACATCCAGCGCATCGTGCGCATGTCGCTCGAGAAGGTCGGCAAGATGACGGTCGCGGTGGTGACCGACCCGACGCGCGCCATCGAGACCATCACCGAGTTCCGACCCGACCTGGTGATGCTCGACTGGATGATGCCGGTGATGGACGGCCCGACGCTGTTCAAGCAGATGAAGCTGCGCGCCGAGACCAACGGCCTGCCGGTGGTGTTCATCACCGCGCGCGCCTCGCAGCGCGACCTCGACGAGCTCAAGACCCTGGGCGCGGCCGGCACCATCTCCAAGCCGTTCTCGCCGAAAGACCTGCCCGATCAGCTACGCGCCATTTGGGCGGCGCTGCCTTAATGCGGCTTAGGGGCCGCGTTGCGCTGATTGAGGTCCAAGGTCTGGTCGGCGAGCTGCTCGAACTTGCGCGACAGGAAGCCGATCACCTCGTCGGCGTTGCGGAAGCGCGCCTCGCGGTCCTTTTCCACCAGCTTGTCGAGCAGCCGCTGGTACTGCGCGAGGTGCTCGGGTAGCGACGGCGGCTCGGTGTTGAGGTGGTGCATCGCCACTTCCATCGCGGTTTCGCCGTCGAACAGGTGCTTGCCGGTGAGCATCTGGTAGAGCAGCACGCCGGCGCTGTAGATGTCGGTGCGCAGGTCGAGCGCCCTGCCCTGCACCTGCTCCGGGCTCATGTAGCGCGGCGTGCCGAGCACCTCGCCGGCGCCGGTGCGGTCGGCCGCGGCGATGTTCTTGGCGATGCCGAAGTCGACGATCGCCAGGGTGCCGTCGCGGCGGAACATCAGGTTCTGCGGCTTGAGGTCGCGGTGCAGGATGCCCTTCTCGTGGATGTCGCCGAGCGCGAACATCAGCTCGCGGAAGAACTTGAGCGCCTCGGTGGGCGCGACCGGCTTGCCGGCCAGGCGCTTCGACAGGTCGCCGCCTTCGAAGAACTCCATCACCAGGTAGACGTTCTTCTCGTACTCGCCGTGGCTGATGATGCGCGCCACGTGGCGGCTCTGGATGCGCTCCACCATGGCGTACTCCTCCATGAAGCGCTCCAGCGCCTTCCTGTTCAGCACGATCTCGTGGCGCAGGATCTTCACCACCAGCGGCTCGTCGTCCTCCTCGCGCGAGGCGAGGTAGACGCGCGCCGTGCCGCCCTCGCCGATCAGGTGCAGCACCTTGATGCCCGGGATGCGCACCTTGGCGCCGAGCGAGTGGCCTTCCATGCGCGCCGCGAGGTCGGGCGACACGGTGCGCTCCACCTCGGTGGCGGTGAGCTCGCGGATCGACGCGATCAGCTTCTCGCGCGTGAGCTCCTGCTTGCGCTGGTAGTCGTCGGCGCCGGCCTTCATCGCGCGAACCGCGATGATCTCGTTGCCGGCGCCGGTGAGGAACAGGATTTTCGGGCAGTCCTCGCGCTGCTTGAGGCTCCTCAGCCACTCCAGGCCGTCGCCGCGGCCGAGCATGTAGTCGAGCACGAGGACGTCGTACGAGCCGAGCGGGAAGGCGGCGTCGGGCAGGTCCCGCTCCAGCGGGTCGTAGGCTTCGATCTGCGCCTCGGGCCACTGGCCGCGGATGTAGCGGGAAAGCAGGTTGCGCAAATCCTCATCGTCGTCGATGAGCAGGATGCGCATTACTCGTACGCGATCTGGACTTTGGACAGGTAGTCGTCGTACTCGCTGATCGTGGCCTGCAGCGCCGCGCGGTCGCCGCTGCGGGCGCCGTCCTCGATGTGCTTGCCGAGGACCGATACGCGGGTAAAGCCGTACGAGTTGCCGACGCCCTTCATGCGGTGGCCGAGCTGGCGCAGCTGCTCGAAGTCGGCCGCGGCGAGCGCGACGCGCAGGCTCTCGAGCTCCTTGTGGCGGTTCTTCATGAACACCGGGATCAGGTCCTCGATGTCCTTTGCCACCAGGACCTTGTAGTCATCGGCCGTCATCCCGGCATTATAGTTGGCGGCGCCGCGCCGGGTCCCGGCCCGTAGTCAGGGATTGTCAGATGGGGATGGAACGAGCGCGCCACCAGGCACACGAAACTCGCCTCCGGCGCGGTCCGCGCGATCTCGGCGAAGTGCAGCATCGCGCCGAAGTGGCGCGGCTCGAGCTCCAGCGTGCGGCACAGGTCGCGCACGCACTCGGCGTCGCGCCCCAGCAAATAGTAGAGCACGGCGCGCTTGTGCCAGGCCTCGGGGAAGTCCGGCGCGCGGCGCAGCAGCAGCGTGAGGCGCGTCTCGGCGATGTCGTAGCGCCGCGCCGCGATGTCGCCGGCCGCGAGGTCGAGCTGGCGCGCGGCGGCGGCATGCGGGTGGTGCATCCAGACGTCCCAGATGCGGTCCTCCGTCTCGGCCGCGTCGGCGCGCGCGCAGCGCGCCAGCCGGCTGAACAGAGCGTCGAGGAAGGCGGAGACCCGGGCGGGACGCCGGGTGCGCGAGCTGGCGATCAGCCTGAGGATCTCGGTCAAGCGCGGACCATCTTAGTGGAAATCGCGCGACGGCGCTGCGAGCGGCCCGAGCAGCGCGCTGTAGTCCGAGAGGCGCCGGGCCACCAGGTGCACCACGTCGCCGTCGCGCTCCACCACGCCTTCCACTCCCATCAGGCGCGCGCCGAGCAGCTCGCGGCGCTGGCTTTCCACCAGGCGGCGCCACACCACCACGTTCATGCATCCGGTCTCGTCCTCCAGCGTGACGAACACCACGCCGCTCGCCGTGTCGGGACGCTGCCGGCAGGTGACCAGGCCGGCGATGCGCGCGCGGCTGCCGTGCTTTCGATTCTTGAGCTCTTCTGCCTTCACGAGCTGCATGGCATCCAGGCGCTTTCTCAATAACGCGAGCGGATGGCGGCCGAGCGTGAGGCCGAGGCTCGCGTAGTCGGCGACGATCTCCTCCCCTTCGCGCGGGGCGGCGAGCGCCGGAACGCGCTCGGCGGCCGGCGCGTCGAGCGGCGCGCGGCGCGCCGCGCCGGCCGCCGCCCAGTGCGCGTGGCGGCGATGCCCGGCGAGCGATTGCAGCGCGCCCGCGGCTGCCAGACAACGCAGGTCTCTTTTATTCAAATGCAATTCGTGAACCGAGCGATAGGGCCTGGCGGCCGCGATGCGCTTGCCCTCGCGTTCGGCAAGGCCGCCCACCATGCGCAGGCCGAGGCGCAGGCTCGGCTGAGAGGCGGCCGCGCCCTCCAGCGTGCAATCCCACTCGCTCGCCTGCACGTCGGGCGGCCGCACCTCCACGCCGTGCCGGCGCGCGTCCTGCACGAGCTGCGCCGGCGCGTAGAAGCCCATCGGCTGGCTGTTGAGCAGCGCGGCGCAGAACGCCGCCGGGTGATGGCGCTTGATCCACGACGAGACGTAGACCAGCAGCGCGAAGCTCGCCGAGTGCGACTCGGGGAAGCCGTACTCGCCGAAGCCGAGGATCTGGCGGTAGATCGCATCCGCGAACTCCGGCGCGTAGCCGTTCTGCCGCATGCCGCTCTTGAGCCGCTCTTCGAAAGGCTCGAGCCCCCCGCTGCGCTTCCACGCCGCCATCGAGCGGCGCAGGCGGTCGGCCTCGCCGGGCGTGAAGCCCGCCGCCACCATGGCGAGCTCCATCACCTGCTCCTGGAAAATCGGCACGCCGAGGGTTCTTTTCAGAACCCTTTCCACTTCGGGACTCGGGTAATCCGCGGGCTCGAGGCCGCGCCGGCGGCGCAGGTACGGGTGCACCATGCCGCCCTGGATCGGACCGGGGCGCACGATCGCCACCTCGATCACCAGGTCGTAGAAGCACGCCGGGCGCAGGCGCGGCAGCATGCTCATCTGCGCACGCGACTCGATCTGGAACACGCCGACCGTGTCGGCGGCCTGGATCATGCGGTAGACCTCCGGATCTTCCGCGGGAACCTGATGCATTTTCATTCCCAGGAAATCCAAAGCGCGACGAATTGCCGACAGCATTCCCAACGCTAGGACATCCACCTTCAGCAGCCCGAGCGCCTCGAGGTCGTCCTTGTCCCACTGGATCACGCTGCGCTCGGGCATCGCGGCGTTCTCGACCGGCACCAGCCCGGCGAGCGGCCCGCGCGAGATCACGAAGCCGCCCACGTGCTGCGAGAGATGGCGCGGGAAGCCGCGCAGCGTCCCGGCGAGCTCGAAAAGTTGATTCGACGGGTGCAGTTTCTGGTCCCGGAAGGTGAAGCTCTTGGCCAGGCGATCGACCTCGTCGAGCGGCATGCCGAGCGCCTTGCCGACGTCGCGCAGCGCGCTCTTGGTGCGGTAGCAGATCACCGTGGCGGCGAGCGCGGCGCGCTCGCGGCCGTACTTGCGGTACACGTACTGGATCACCTCCTCGCGCCGCTGGTGCTCGAAGTCCACGTCGATGTCGGGCGGCTCGTTCCTCTCGCGCGACACGAAGCGCTCGAACAGCATGCTCATGCGCGCCGGATCGACCTCGGTGATGCCGAGCGCGTAGCAGACCACCGAGTTGGCCGCCGAGCCGCGCCCCTGGCAGAGGATGCCGTGCTCGCGCGCGTAGCGCACCACGTCGTGCACGGTGAGGAAGAACGGCTCGTAGCCGAGCTCCGCGACCAGCTTCAGCTCGTGCTCGACCAGAGCGCCGACCTTCTCCGGCACGCCAGCCGGAAAGCGCCAGCGCAGGCCCTCCTCGGTGAGCTTGCGCAGCCACGACGCGGGTGTATGGCCTTCCGGCACCAGCTCGGCGGGGTACTCATATTTCAGGCAATCCAGTGAAAAGTCGCAGCGCTCCGCGATGCGCACGCTCTCGGCGAGCAGCTCGGGCGGATAGAGCTGCGCGAGGCGCACACGCAGGCGCAGGTGCCGTTCGGCGTTCGGATAGAGCGCCTGCCCGCATTGCGCGACCGGCTTGCCTAAACGCACGGCGGTGAGCACGTCCTGCAGGCGGCGGCGCGAGCGCACGTGCATGTGCACGTCGCCGGCGGCCACGAGGGGTAGATTGAACTTCTTCGACAGAGCAAGAAGCGCATTCAATTTCGCCCGATCATTCGGCCCGCAGTGCAGCTCGGCCGCGATCCAGGCGTGGCCGGGAAAGTGCTCGGCGAGCCAGCCGGCGTCAGATACGTCGTCATTTGGAATCCATAGCAAGACACACCCGCTGCCGGACAGCCTTTCCACGTCTGAACGCTCAAGGAAATACCGGCCCTTCTTGCTGCGGCGTCGCCCGGTGGTGATGAGCGAGGACATCGCGCCGTACGAGCGCCGGCCGGTCGCGAGCACCACGAGCTTCTGCCCCTCGACGAGAACCTCGGTGCCGAGGATGAGCGGCAGGCCGCGCTGCTTGGCTTCCTGGTGCGCGCGCACCGCGCCGGCCACCGAGCACTCGTCGGTCAGGGCGAGCGCGCGGTAGCCGAGCTCGTGCGCGCGCGCCACCAGCTCCTGCGGGTGCGAGGCGCCGCGCAGGAAGCTGAAGTTGGAAAGGCAGTGCAGCTCGGCGTAGTCAGGCAAAGAGGCCATGCAGGAACCATTCACCTTCCTCGCGGTAGACCCAGGCGAGCGACTGGTCGGGCAGCCGCGCCACGAAGTAGTCGCGCTTCGCGTCGTCGCCGTCCCACCAGCCCGACTCGATGCGCTCCGGGCCGGCGAGCGGCGTAAATTCGCCTTCCGGCAATTTTTTTGCCGGTAAAAGCCAGACCGGCCGGGGCCCGGGCGCGCGCGCCTCGCGCGGATCCCATTCGCCCGGCTCGACGCGCCGCCACGCGTGCTCCGGGCGGTGATCCGCCAGCGCGGCGAGGCCGCACACCGCGCCGTGGCCGAGGCGCGCGCGCAGCCGCTCCACCAGCCGCGCCCAGCCTTCGGCCTCGCCCGCCGGATCGCCGAACATCGTCGCGTTCGAGCCCGGCAGCGGCGCGAAATCGCCGGCCTCGAGGCGCAGCGCGGCGACCGGCGCGGTTAGCACCGCAGCCGCGAGCCGCTCGCGCAGCACCTGCGCGAGGCGCGCGGCCTCGCGCGCCGGCGAAGCGAGGCCGGCTTCCACGCTCGTCGAGCCTTCGTCGTGCAGCAGGGCGAGCCTGAAGGCGCGGATACCTTCGTGCCGGGCGGTGAGCAGCCCTTCGAGCTGCACGAGCATGCGGCGCGCAGCGAACAGCACGCCTTCGGCGTGCTCGACCGCGCCCGGCAGCTCGAGCGTGGCGGCGAAGCTCGCCGGCGGCGCGAAGAACGCGCGCGGCTCGGGCGCCGCGCCGAGCGCCTGGTCGAGCTCTTCCAGCATGCGCGCCCCGCAGCGCTGCGCCAGCCCGTCGCGCGGCAGGGCGAGGAGCTCGCCGAGCCTCGCCACGCCGATGCTGCGCAGGAACGCGGTGTCGAAGCGCGTCACCTCCACCGGCAGCGACTCGAACGCCGCGCCCGCGCCGCGCGCGAGCCACAGCGCGGCGCGCGCGGTCGATGCCGCGGCGAGCGAAGCGGTGATGCCCTGCTCCTCCAGGCCGCCGGCCAGCCGGCGCTCGAGCGCCTCGAAGCCGCCGAACAGGCGCAGGCTGCCTTGCACTTCAAGCAGCAGCTCGCGCGGCGGCTCGAGCGAAACCTTAGGCGTGAACTGGCAGGCCCACGCGGCGATCGGCGCGAGCGCCGGCGGCGGGCCCGGAAAATGGATGGCGACCCAAAGCATGGAAAGGCCTTTGCACGGCGAGCGCGAGCGGCGCGGCGAGCGGCGCGCCGCGGCGCTTGAGGATGCGTACTCCGAGCGCCTCGCCCTGCGGCTCGAGCGCGAGGCGCAGCACGGCGGGCGAGGCGTCGCGCGCGGCCTCGGGCGGGCGGAATAGCGCGGTCCACGCCGGGCTTGCCTCGGCGGCCACCGCGAGGCGGCGCAGCTCGTCGTAGCTCGCGCGGCGGAACCACGCCAGCAGCGCATGGCAGCTGCCGGCGCGCAGCACCTGCTCCGCGGCCCACAGCGCATCGCGCCGGCCCGGCGCCCGCACCACCGCGAGCTGGGCGAGGTCGAGGCCGGCCGCAGCGAGCGCCGGCGCGTACGGCAGATGCGGCGGCGCGAGCCAGACCACGCGCTTTCCTGCCCAGGAAAGCGCCGCCAGTGCGGGCAGCACGAGCTGCAGCTCGCCGATGCCTTCGCGCCCGCAGTGGATCTCGGTCAGCGTTCCGGTCGGCCAGCCGCCGCCGGGCAACACCTGATCGAGCTCTGGATAAGTGGTTGAAACGGCGGGTGAATACGGCGCCGGTGCGCCGCCGCGCCAGACCGGGTGCTGCTCGAGGAGGTGTTCAAGGGGTGCCGCCATGATACTGTACAACCGTACAGTATCGGATCAGATCCCGCCTTTCAAGCGCCGCAGCTGGGCCTGGTAGGCCGCCATGAATTCGCGGCCGAACACCTTGTTGAAGTCTTCCTGCGCCTCGCGCGCCAGCTTGTCCTGATGCGCGACGAAGGCGTCCCACAGCCGGGCCTTGCGGCTCGCCAGGCTGAAGCCCTTCTCGCCCTTGTCGAACGCGCGCTCGATCGCCGGCGGGTCGAAGCGCCCCAGCACGCCGAGGATCGCGGCGCGCATGCCCGCCATCAGCGCGATCTCGTGCGAGCGCAGGTCCTCGCACGCGTCGCCCACCGCCTGCACCGGGTCGAGGAATCCGTCGGTGCGCTCGGCCGGGTCGAACAGGTAGTCCATCGCCTCGTGCGGGTCGGACATCAGCTTGAGCGGGTTGTTGTCGCGCGCCGCGACCATGGTGCGCTCCTCGGCCTCGAATTCCTTGCGCATCTCGCCGCGCGCGAGCAGCAGCATCATCAGGCCGTCCACCGCGGCGCGCAGGATCGCGCCGCAATCGCGCAGCAGGCGGTCGGCCTGCATCGGCGTGAGGTCCTTGTGCGGCAGGCCGGCGCCCTCGAAAAAAGCACGCAGCGCGTGCGAGGGCGGCGGCGCTGCGGCCGCGGCGAGCGGCTTCGCCGCCGTGGGCGGGATGAAGGTCTCCTCGGGCGGCGGCTCCGCGGGAGCCGGGCTCGGCGGGTGCGGCGCCTGCTCTTCGCCGAAGAAAGTCGACTCGTTGAACATGCGCTCGGCTTCGTCGGCGGGCGGGTCCGCCTCCTCCGGCGTCGGCTCCGGCAGCAGGACCTGCACCTCGTACTCGGCGAGCTCGAAGGAGTCGCCGGACTTGAGGGTGAGGCGCGTGCCCGGACCGTAGCGGCGACCCTTCACCATCACCGGGTTCACCTTCGACACCACCGACATCCAGTACACGCCGCTTTCCTCCTCGATCTCGACGTGGAAGCGCGACATGTGCTTGTTCGGGTCCTCGAGCTTGATGGTGCACGCCGCGTCGCGGCCGATGCTGATCGGCAGCACCTCCACGTCGCGCGTGGCGTACAGCGTCGGGCGCCCGTCGGCGCTGCGCTTCAGGATCTTGACGGTGACCGTCATCCCCACCCGTGCTCCAGCCAATGACCGTCCATCATCGCGCAGAATTGCTCTGCGGCGGGCAAGCTTTCGCAAAGCAGCAGCGTGCGGCCGAACAGCTCCGAGGGCTCGGCGAGCCACGCCGACCATGGCTCGCACAGCCGCCCGGGCACGGGCACCTCGTTCTCGGGAAGCGAAATGCACAGCATCTGCGGCTTGGAGCGGCGGCTCGGGTTGGCGTCGCTTGCCCGCGGCAGCGCGAGCCAGCGCGCCTCGAAGCGGCGTTGCGCGAGCGCGGCGTCGATCGCCGCGGCGTCGGCGCCGGGGGAGATGGCTTCGAGCGCGATCGCCTCGATTTCGTCGAACCAGCCTGCCGCGCCGAGCAGCGTGGCGGCCGCATCGAGGCGCGCGGAGGGCAGCGCGCAAGCCACGGTGAGCGGAAAGTAGCGCCCGACGGCGTCGACGCTCGGCACCATGAGGCCGGCCCAGGCGTCGGCGCCGAGCACGCCCGGCCCCAGCACGAAGCGCCATGCCGGCATGGACAGGAAGGCATCGCGCCAGCCCGCGCCGAGGCGCTGCTGGCTGCCCGCCATGGCGCGCTGGAGCCAGCGGTCCCAAGGCTCGCGGAACGAGGCGGACACGCGCCGCGCGATGAAATCGCCGGCGCCGGGGATCTTGCCGTACCAGCCGACGGCGAAGCCCGCTCCCGGCCCGGTGCCCGTGCGCATCACGTCCGGGCGGCCGCGCCGAGCCTGCGGCGCGCCTGCTCGACGAGCGCGTCGTCGCGCGGATGCGGGAGCACGAGGGGGCGCTCCGCGAGCGCGGCGCGCAGGTGCAGGGCGAGGTCGGCGCGAACGGTTTCCGGCACTCGCCAGACCCGCCACGTAGCCTGCTCCAAAGCGCGCGCGTCCTGCCCCTCGTACAGCGTCAAATAGCCGTCCAGGGCTTCGCGATGAGGCGCCGAGCGGAGCGTGTTTTCGAGCGCGGCGGCGAGCGGTGCGAGTAGCGCGTCTCGCAGCGTGTTGCGATAGACGCGCTCGGCCTGCGCGACGAGCTTGTCGCGTTGGCCGAGACCGAGCCGGCCCAGCCAGCCTTGCGCGGGCGGGGCCACCTCGCGCAAACGATTGAGCACGGAGACCAGCTTTGTTTCCTCGCCGGCCCGCACCTCGCCCAGCGCCTGGATCTCGCGCGCCGCGGCGGCGGCACGCGCCTGCGTGTCGGCCACCAGCGCCCGGTTCGCGAAGTAGCTCGCCGTCCACGCCGTGGCGAGCGCGACGCTCGCCAGCGCCATGGCGGCGTACGCGGCGACGTGTCGTCGGCGACGGCCGCGCTCGCGCGCCGGGTCGACGCCGACCAGGCCGGCCTCGCCGAAGATCACATCGTGCAGCAGGCGGCGCAGGAAGAAGCTCTTGCCGCTGCCGACGTGCGGCGGCTGCACCTTGCGCTCGAGGTTGAAGCTGCGCGCGAGCGTGCCGAGCACGCGGTCGATCGGGCTGCCTTCCTGCGTGCCGCTCGCGAAATAGACCCCGCGCAGCAGCGGCGGCTCGCCCCGCCAGCCGGCGCCGAACGCGCCCTGCAGAAAGGCGCCGAGCAGCGGTCCGAGGCCGCGGAACTGCTGCGGAAAGCGGTAGATCGCCGCGCGCCGCTGCAGGTCGCGCTCCTCCTGCAGGCGCCCGGGCAGCAGGCCGTACAGGCGCCGCTCGAGGTGCGCGAACTCCTCCTCGAAGCGCCTGGCGGGGTCGGCGGCGATCTCCGAAGCCGGGAAGGTGGTACCCCACACCTGCGCGCGTCCCTCCGCGTCGAGGTTGCCGAAGAACTCCATGAAGCCGGCGAGCAGGTCGGCCTTGGTGACCAGCACGTAGATCGGCAGGCGTACGCCGAGGCGCGCGATCAGCTCGGCCGCGCGCTCGCGCACGTGCGCCGCATAGCGCGCCATCTCCTGGTCGTTCCAGTGCACCAGGTCGCCGACGCTGACGGTCACGATCACGCCGTTGAGCGGCTGGCGCGGGCGGTGGCGCTTCAAGAGGTCGAGGAAGCCGAGCCATGCGGCGGCATCGGCCTCCTGGTCGCTTTCCTGCGTGGTGTAGCGCCCGGCGGTGTCGAGCATCACCGCCTGGTCGGTGAACCACCAGTCGCAGTTGCGCGTGCCGCCCACGCCCTGCAGCGCGCGCTCGCCGCGCGGGTCGCCGAGCGGGAAGCGCAGGCCCGCGTTCAGCAGCGCAGTGGTCTTGCCCGAGCCCGGCGCGCCGATGAACATGTACCAGGGCAGCTGCGCGACGGTGCGGCGCTCGCCGTCCGGCCCGAGAAAGCGCGTCCGGCGCAGCACCACCACGGCCTCTTCCATGCGCTTTCGCAGCAGCGACAGCTCGTGGGCCGCGCGCTGCGCCGAGTCGGTCTCGGCGGCGCCGGCGATGCCCTGGAGCAGCGCCTCGTTCTCCTGCAGCGAGCGCCGCGCGCGCGCGAGCTCCCAGGCGAGCCACGCCACGCCGAGCGCGAGGATGAGGACCACGCGCTCGAGCGGCCGCTCCAGCATCGGCAAGGCGTCGCCGACGAACCAGACCGCGCCCGAAAGCGCCACCCACCCCGCCGCGCCGAGCAGCCAGCGCGAATTCATGCCCCGCCCCGCAGCACGATGGCGACGCGCCGGTTGCGCGCGCGGTTCGCCGCGCTGTCGTTCGGGGCGAGCGGCTCCGAATCGGCGAGCCCCTCGGCGCGCAGGCGGCCGGGATCGCGCAGCTTGGCCGCCATCAAGGCGACCACCGAGCGCGCGCGCTCGGTGGAGAGCTCCCAGTTCGACGGGTAGCGCGCGGTGCGGATCGGCACGTCGTCGGTATGGCCGGTGATCACGATCGCGCCGGGCAGCGCGTCCAGCGCGCCGGCGACGCGAGCGATCAGCGGATGCAGGCCCGCGTTGAGCCGTGCGCTGCCGGAGCCGAACAGGTCGTCGGACTTGAGCACGATGACGCTTGCGCCGCCGAGCGCGGAAATCTCGAGCTCGCCGCGCTGGACCTCGGCCGCGAGCGCGCGCGACAGCGCGCTCGCCTGCGCGGGCTGGCCGCCGGCCGCGGGCGTCGGCGCGCCGGCCGCGGCCGGCGCCTTGAGCTGCGCGATCTGGCGCGCCACCGGATCGGAAAGCGCGCCAAGCGAGATGGCGTACGCGAAGTAAAGCCCGGCGAGCGCCAGCACGCAGGCCGACGCGGCAGCCCACAGGCCCATCGCGCCGGGCGGCCGGCGCAACGGCTGCGCCGCGCCCTGCCAGCGGCCGGACAGGCCGGCGACCGCTTCGCCGCGGTGCGCCGCGAGCGCGGCAAACAACCGGCTGCGCGTCTGCGCGAGCGCCTGGCGGCCGCCTTCGCCGCCGCGATACTTCCCCTCGAAGCCGAGCGCCAGGCAGATGTAGAAGAACTCCGCCAGCTCGGCGAAGTTGCCCGGCCGCGCGGTCATCTGCTCGAGCAGGACGAAGAACTTGTCGGGCCCGCCGTCTTCGGGGTGCAGCTCGGCAACGAAGCCCGCGCTGCCCCATTCGCGGCCCCACGGCGTGGCGAGCGCCGCATCGTCGAGCAGCGCGCACAGCGCGTAGCGCGCCGCGAGCAGCCGTTCCTCCGGGATTCCCGCCGCGCGCGCGCTGCGCTCGAAACCGTCGATCTGCTCGCGCAGCCGGGCGCGCAGGCCGGCCGGGTCGGGATGGCGCAGCGCGTGGCGGATCTGCGCGACTGCGGCGAGCAGCGGGTTGGCAGCCTCCACGAGAGGATTCAGCCCGCCGAGGCGCGCCAGATCGGCGGCGGCGGCGGGACGCTCGAGGGCGGGCGCGAATTTGCTGCGCCGGCGACCCGGCGTGGGCAGGGCTACGGTCGAGTCGGCCTCTGGCTGCAGACCGCTAGCGGCTCTTCGCCATCGGCACGTCCTCGCCGAGCACGCGCGCCGCGTTGTACCACTTGAGCGATTCCGCGTAATCGCGCGACACGCCGGCGATGCCCTTGTCGTAGATCTCGCCGAGGCGCTTGGCAGCCTTGCCGTTGCCCGCGCGCGCGGCGCGCACGTAGACCTTCACCGCGTCGTTGCCCTTGCCCTGCTGCTCGAGCGCGCTCGCCTGGTCGAACAGCGCTTCGCCGCCCGCCGGCGCAGCCGAGGCGGACGCGAGCTTCGCTTTCTCGGCTTCGGCCTTGGCCTTCTCCGCGGCCGCTTTCGCTTCTGCAATCTGCCGCTCGGCTTCGGCCTTCGCCCTGTCTGCGGCGGCCTTCGC
This sequence comes from Burkholderiales bacterium, assembly GCA_036379875.1. Lineage (GTDB taxonomy): Bacteria > Pseudomonadota > Gammaproteobacteria > Burkholderiales > SG8-39 > SCGC-AG-212-J23. The sequence continues at coordinate 69,692 of DASVFV010000143.1, forward strand.
ATCGGCTACCGCCTTTTCCGCCGCGGCCTTTTCCCGCGCCAGCCGCTCGCGCTCGGCATCGGCCTTGGCCTTGTCGGCCGCCGCCTTCTCCTGCGCCAGCTTCTCCATCTTAGCCTTCTCTTCTTTCGAGGCCTTTTCCTGCGCGGCGCGCGCGACATCGGCGGTCTTCTTCGCCTCCGCATCCGCTTTTGCCCTAGCCTCGGCCGTCTTCTTCGCCTCGGCCTCGGCACGCGCGGCGGCTTCCGCCGCGGCCTTTTGCTTCGCCAAGTCGCCGGACTTCCTCGCTTCGTCGGCCTCGCGGCGCGCCTTCTCGAGCGCGGCGGTCGCTTCCTCGGCGGCCTTCTTCGCCTTCGCCGCTTCGTCGGCCTGGCGCTTGGCGTCCTCGAGCTGGCGCTGCATCGCGGCGATGCGCGCCTTTTGCACTGCATCGTCGGGCGCGAGGTAGTACCACGCGCCGCCAGCGATCGCGATGATGAGCGCCGGGACGCCGATCAGGATGGCCGGCGAAGTCTTCTTGCCGCCCGCCGCCGCCTCGGCCTTGAGCTGCGCCTCGCGCTTCTTGAACTCGGCTTCGCGCTTGGCGCGCTCCTCGGCCTGCTTCTTCGCCAGCGCCTCGGTTTCCTTCTTGGCCCTTTCCTCGGCTTCGCGGCGCGCCTTTTCGGCTTCCTGCTTGGCCTTCTCGGCCTCCTGGCGCGCCTTCTCGCGCTCGGCGGCCAGCTCCTGCTTGGCTTTCTCCGCCGCCTCGAGGCGCGCCTTCTCGGCTTCCTGCTTGGCCTGTTCCGCTTCCTGGCGCGCGCGCTCGCGCTCGGCGGCCGCTTCCTGCTTGGCTTTCTCGATCGCCTCGAGGCGCGCCTTCTCCTCGGCTTCGCGCTCGGCCTCGCGGCGCTTGAACTCTTCTTCCTTCTTCTTCAGCTCGAGCTCGAGCTTTTCCTTTTCGGCGGCGAGCTTGGCGCGCGCCTCGGCTTCCTTGCGCGCCGCCTCCTCGGCCTCGCGCTTCTCGGCGCTGCGCGCTTCCGCGCTGGTGTCCTCGCCCGTGGCGCCGCGCAGCTTGGCGATCTTGCGCTTGGCGAGCGCGGCATAGATGCCGGTCGGAAACTGCTGGACGTAGAGCTCGAAGTCGTCGGGGTCGTTGCCGTCCTTGATGGCGCGCCAGAACTCGAGCTCCACTTCCTGGCTGCCGGCAGCGGTGCCGGTCTGCGTGCCGGTGCCGCCTACCGCGGCGGCCGGGCGCGGCTGCGGCGCGGAGCGCTGCGCCGGCGGGATGCTCATCTCGCCGACTACCGTCTTGTCGGAATCGTCCTCCTCGCCGCGACCCTCGAGCGCGCGGCGCAGCGCGACGCCGAAGTCCTTCGCCGACTGGTAGCGCGTCTCGGGGTTCTTCGACAGCGCCTTGTTCACCACCGCGTCGAAAAACTGGGTCACCGCGTTGTTGAGCGACGACGGCGCGGGCGGATCTTCCTGAATGATCTTCTTCGCGATGGTCCAGGCGCCGCCGCCGGTAAACGGCTTCTCGCCGGTGAGGAACTGGTAGAGGATGATGCCGGCCGAGAACACGTCGCTGCGCTTGTCGATCGTGCCGCCGGTGATCTGCTCGGGCGACATGTAGGCCGGCGTGCCGACCATGGTGCCGGCCTGCGTGCGCTCGGCCTGCGTGCGGTCCGAGTCCGTCACGCGCGCCACCCCGAAGTCGGTGAGCTTGGTGCGCGCCTGCGCGTCGAGCATCACGTTGGCCGGCTTGATGTCGCGGTGGATGATGCCGGCGTTGTGCGCGAACTCGAGCGCGTCGAGCAGCTCGCCCATGATGCGCACCGCCTCGCGGATGTCGAAGCGCTCGTTCGCGTCGAAGAAGTTCTTCAGCTCCTTGCCGCGGATGAACTCCATCACCAGGTAAGCGATGTCGCCTTCCTCGGCGAAGTCGTAGACCTGCACGATGTGCGGGTGATTCAGCCGCGCGACGGCCTGCGCCTCGCGCGAGAAGCGCATCGAATAGTCTTTGGCGGTGTCCGGGTCGAGATGGCTCTTGAGGATGGTCTTGATCGCGACCCGGCGGTTCAGCTTGGGATCGACCCCCTCGTAGACGACGCCCATCGCGCCCTTGCCGAGCACGCGCTCGATGTTGTAGCGCCCGAGGGTCTTGAGCTCTGCTTCTGCCGACATCCCCTTGCCTGTAGCGGGTCTACGACCCGCCCCCTGTTCCCAATTAGCCTGACATTATCGAGTGATATCAAGGACCTGACAAGGACAAATGCGGGTCGCACCCAGGTAATTCTTACCCTCGCCGGCGGCGATGTAGTGCTCACCGCGAGCGCGGCGCTGCCGGATCTAAGCTTCTGCTTTGCTGCGGCTTTTTGACGGCGCGCGCGCCGCCGGCGTCATTCGCAGAAAAATTCCACCACGTCGGTCGCGCCGGTGCGCGACTGGCCGAAGGCGATCCAGCCGTGGCCGCGCAGCGTGAACTCCTCCCGGCGCAGCACAATTTCTTTATCTCCCTCGATGGTAACGAAGGTGCCGTTCGCGCTGTGGTCGGTGAGGATGAACTTGTCGAGGCGCCGCTCGATCTTGCCGTGCGCGCGCGAGGCCATGCGCTCCTTGATCACCAGGTCGGCAGCCTGGTCGCGGCCCATGGCGAGCGACGGCCGCTCGGCCGAGAGCGTGAGCTCGGTGTCCTGGATCTTGAGCCGCAGCGTGGTGTTGCGCGGCTTGAACACCGACTTGTGCGACGCGAGGGTGGTCATGTCTTCGCTCTGCTGCCACATCAGCTCGTAGACCTGGATCTCCTGCGCCTTGCCCTTCACCTGGATGGTGGTGATGGCGCGCGTGTTGGCCTTCAGCATCGGCGACATCAGCATCACGGTTTCCCGCGCGGTGATGATCTGCCCTTTGGTCGCTACCGCGGCGAGCCGCGCGGCGAGGTTGACCGCATCGCCGAACACGTCGCCGTCGCGCTCCACCACCGGGCCGAAGTTGAAGCCGATGCGGATGCCGAGCGTGGTGTTGCCGACCGGCGGCAGCTCGGCGATCGCGAGCTGCATCTCGATCGCCGCGTCGGCGGCGTCGTCGGCGCTGGAGAACGCCGACATCACTTCGTCGCCGATGGTCTTGATCACCCGTCCCTTGGAAGCCTGGGTCTTCTGGCGCATCACGTTCACGCAGCTTTCCACCGCCGCGTGCGCGACCGCGTTGCCGGCCGTCTCGTAGAGCTTGGTGCTGCCGCTCACGTCGGCAAACAGGACCGCTGCCTCGTTGGATTGTTCCGCCATCTAGAACCGCGTGCCTCCCCGAGCAGCGGATTGTACCTGTGAAAAAGAAACGGGGCGCCTGAGCGCCCCGTCGGCATGGCCGGAAATGACCCTTATTTGCAGGGCACGCCCTCGCGGGACTCCTGCACGCAGCGCGGCACCGAGATGCCGCTCTCGTCGATGCGATGGTCCATCGGCGGCGTGGTGCCGACCTCGCCGGCGAAACCGTACTCGACGTCCTCCGCCACGCTGTCGGTGCCGAAGGTCTTGTTCGCCTCTTCCGCGACCGCCGCGGTCACGCTTTGCGATGCGTTGCTCGCCGCGCTGGTGGCCTGCTGCTGCAAGAAGCTTTGAGCGATCGAGGCGTTGTTGAAGGTGATCGACGAGCCGTTCGGGAACACCATCGAGCCGGGCAGCGACGGCCCGCTGAAGAAGCCCACTACCTGCTGCGTGAAGGTCAGCGAGTCCGGCGTGACGATGAATACCAGCGGCGTGCCCGCCGTGCCGACCTGCGTACCCTGGAAGGTCACGTCGCCGAGCGTGTTGACAAAGCCCGGCGAGGCAGCGTTGGCGCCGTTCACCGTGACCCCACCGCCGCCGGTGCTGGTCATGGTGATGCCGTTGGCGGTGGTGGCATCCAGGAAGTTGATCGCCCCGGTTACGGTCACATTGCCACTGAGCACGCTGAGACCGGGTGCATCGGTAGTGATGTTCGCCAGCGCCGTCGAATTACCAATCGCCGCCATGAAGTTGTTCGTACCGCTGTCGTTCACGGTGAGCGAGAAGCCACCGTTGATCGTTCCGCCCCAGTTCGTGTTGCCGCCGCCGGTGCTGACTGTCGTATTACCACCGAGGAGCGTGTTGCCGACCATGTTGAACTGGCCGTTGTTCGTCGTGTTGTAGTTGCCACCGCTGAGCGTGATCTGGCCGCCGCCGGCATTGGCCGTCACGATGAGATTTCCGCCGACCGTACTGGCCGCCAGGATCACGTTGTTCGCGTCCGTCAACTGCGCCGCATTTGCCCCCGAGTTGCTTAGCGTTACGGCGCCGCCGAAGTCGTTGCCGCCTTGTGCAAGCGTTATGGCTGCGGCACCTGCAGATGCGTTGGTCGTCCCTGTAACGGCGACGGCGCCCGAAGTTTGGTTAATCGCAGTATTCGTCGTACCAAGCGTTAGCGCGCCGCCGGCAGTTACGTTATGAGCTAAGTTAAGGCCGCCGGAAGCGGTAAGACTCAAGTTATTGCCGGAGAGCGCAGCCGCCGTTGAAAGCGCGCCTCCATTTGAAGCAAGCGCCAGGTCAGCCGTACCGGTATTAATCGCCGTCGCAGGCAACGTGAGCGTGCCGCCCGCAACGAGCGACACCGCCTGGTTCGTTCCGCTGGCGAGTGCGCTCACCGTCATGCTGTTAGCGTCCTCAACGTCGATCGCCCCACCGCTTAGGTTGAGCGCACTGAAGTTGTTGGTCGACTGCGACAGCGTGATGTTGCCGGTGCCTGCCGAAGCCGTGGTCGCACCGGTCGTACTGATCGTTCCGGCCGTCTGGTTGATCGCGTTGTTGGTGCTCGTGAGCGCCAGCGTGCCGGTGGCCGTCACGTTGTGACCCAGCGAGATGCCGCCATCGCCCACCAGCGACACATCCGTGCCGGAGAGCGCACCACCGGTGCTGAGCACCCCGCTCGCATCCAGGGTTAGCGTTCCCGACGCGGTCGCGCTCGCCGTCAGCGCATTGGCGTCCACCACGTTGATGTTGCCGCCCGTGGCACTGATGCTGCTGAAGTCGTTGGTCGCACTGCCGAGCGAGATATCGCCGGTGCCTGCCGAGGCAGTCGCCGCCCCAGTGGCGGTGATCGTGCCCGCGGTCTGGTCGATCGCGTTGTTG
>DASVFV010000144.1:0-5427 GCA_036379875.1 Burkholderiales bacterium
AGGCATTTACCGCGGATGGCTGGCTGCGCACCGGCGACCTGGGCAGCCTCACGCCCGACGGCCGGCTGCGCATGACCGGGCGCCTCAAGGACGTGTTCCGCGTCGGCGGCGAGAACGTGGCGCCGGCGGAAGTGGAGGAGGTGCTGCTCGCGCACCCGGCGGTGCAGACCGCGCAGGTGGTCGGCGTGCCGGACCGGCGGCTGGGCGAGGTCGGCGCCGCCTACGTCACGCTGAAGGCCGGGATGAAAGCCACCGAAGACGAGCTCCTGCAATGGTGCAAGGCGCGCTGCGCGAATTTCCGCGTGCCGCGCTACGCGCGCATCGTCGCCGACTTCGAGTCGATCGGCATGACGGCGAGCGGCAAGGTGCAGAAGACCAAGCTGCGCGAGCACGCATTGCGCGAGCTCAAGCTCGCATGAAGCTGCGCGGCGCCGACGTGGTCGCGCGCACGCTCGCCGCGGCGGGCGTGCGCAACCTGTTCGCGCTCTCGGGCAACCACGTGATGCCGGTGTTCGACGCCGCGCTCGACGCCGGTCTGAACATCATCCACGTGCGCCACGAGGCGGCCGCGGTGCACATGGCCGACGCGTGGGGCCGTCTCACCGGCGAGGTCGGCGTCGCGCTGGTGACCGGCGGGCCCGGCCACGCGAATGCGCTCGGCGCGCTCTACACGGCGCTCGCCGCCGAATCGCCCATGGTGCTGATCTCCGGCCACGCGCCGCTCGGCGAGCTCGGCAAGGGCGCGTTCCAGGAAATGCCGCAGGCCGAGCTGGCGGCGCCGCTCGCCAAGGGCTCGTGGACGGTGCGCTCGGTGCACGCGGTGGGCGCCGACCTGGCGCGCGCGCTGCGCGAGGCGCGCAAGGGCCCGGTGCACCTGAGCGTGCCGAGCGACGTGCTCGAAGCGAGCACGCAAGCCAAGGTGCCGAGCGAGTTCGCGTCGCCCGAAAAGGCGCAGAGCCAGAACCTCGATGCCTTGCGCAACGCCAAGCGCCCGCTCGTCATCGCCGGCCCCGCGGCGATGCGCGCGCAGGCCCGCAAGCAGAACGCCATGCCGGTGATCGGCATGGAGAGCCCGCGCGGCGTGAACGACCCGAGCCTCGGCAAGCTCGCCGAGGTGCTGGCGAAGGCGGACGTGGCGCTGCTGCTCGGCAAGCCGCTCGACTTCACGCTCAAGTTCGGCGCCGCCTTCGCGCAGGACTGCCGCATCCTGAGCGCCGCCGGCGACGTCGAGCTCCCGCCGCCCGGCGCCGCGCAGCAATCCTGGCTCGATGAAGTGCGCGCCGCGCTCGCCTACCGCCCGGCGGAATGGCAATCGATCGATGGCTCGCTGCATCCGGTTGCCGTGTGCCGCGCGGTACAACCCATTCTCGAGAAAGGCATCCTGGTCTGCGACGGCGGCGAGTTCGGCCAGTGGGCGCAAGCGTGCCTCTCGGCGCCGAAGCGCGTGATCAACGGCCCGGCCGGCTCGATCGGCTCGGCGCTGCCGTTCGCCGCCGCGGCCAAGCTCGCCTTCCCGAGCGCGCCGGTGGTGGCGATGCTGGGCGACGGCACGTTCGGCTTCCACGCCGCGGAGCTCGACACCGCCGTGCGCTACGGGCTCGATTACGTCGCGGTGATCGGCAACGACGCATGCTGGAACGCGGAGTACCAGATCGCGCTCAAGGCCTACGGCAAGGAACGCGCGAAGAACCTCGATCTCCTGCCGACGCGCTACGGCGCGGTGGCGTCTGCGTTCGGAGCCCATGGGGAAGATGTTGTTGAAGAAAACCAGCTTCGTGGCGCGCTCGAGCGCGCCGCGCGCGCCGGCAAGCCGGCCTGCGTGAACGTGATGATCGAGCGTGCTGCGGCGCCTCGCTATTAGCGCGCTGTTCGTCCTCGGTCCGGCGCACGCGCAAAACTGCCCGCCCATCGACGCGCAGAAGCAGAAGGCCGACGAGCAGGCCTGCCGCGTCGCCGGACACGAGTGGGGACGCTTCGGCGCGATCGCCTACCTGTGCAACCTCTACAGCTGCGCGGAGCGCACCAAGGACGGCGGCAAGCCGTGCCGCGATCGCGCGGACTGCGAGCATCTCTGCGTAACCGATGAAGCTCCCAGAATCGGAAAGGAAGCGAACGGCCGCTGCACTGCGGTGAAGACCAGCTTCGGCTGCTTCACCTACGTGGACGGCGGCCGCATCGTCGGGCGCGTCTGCTCAGAGTAGGAAGTCGAGCAGCAGCGCGCTGACGCGCTCGGGCTGCTCCTGCTGCACCCAGTGGCCCGCGCCCTCGACGAGGTGCGCGCCGCGCCAGTCCGCGCACACCGCGCTCGTCTGCATGCGCTCGAGCTCGCCCGGCTTCTGGTAGATGCCCCAATCCGCGGCGCCCGCGATGTACTGCGCCGGGATTGTGATGCTCTTTCCCTTCCATTGATTGAGAGAGGCAGCACTGAAGCCTTCCGTTCCGCATCGATACCAGTTCAGGCCGCCCTGGAAAGTGGTGTGCTCGAACGCGCGCGTGTAGACCGAGAGCTCCTCGTCGGTGAGCCAAGCCGCGGGCGTGGCCGGCATGTGCGGCGCGACCGTCTCGGCCATGTCGCGCTCGAGGTCCATGACGTAGTAGCGCGGCAGCTTCGCGAGCTCGGACGCGTTCCATGCCGTGAGCGGATGCGGCCGGTTCTGCGGCCAGTCGGCGCTCTTCATGTGGTAGTAGGCGCGCAGGAATGCGTGCACGCCCTGCGCGCAGTCGTGCATGTCGCGATCCGCGTCGGGCGTCGAGTAGTACCACTGGTAATGCTTGCGTCCCAGCTTCGCCAGCTCCGGGTCGGGATTCGCGGTTCGCGTGCCCGCGCCGCCCCATGGCGCGCTCATGAACGTGACGGAGCGGAACGTGTCGGGATAGAGCAGCGCGGCCGCGCCGGCTACGAACGAGCCAAAGTCGTGGCCAACGAGGTGTGCTGTTCGAACCTGGATTTTCTCGAGGAGAGCGATGGCGTCGGAAGCAATGCTCCCGAGGGTGAAAGAACGAAGATCGCGCACATCCCAGCCGGTGGTCGAACCATAACCGCGCTGGTCCGGCGCGATGACGTAATACCCGGCTTCGGCCAGCGCCGGCATGACCTTGCGCCAGCTATAGGCAAGCTCGGGAAACCCGTGCAGCAGAAGCACGCACGGCCGGCCGGGATCCCCGGCCTCGAGGTAGTGGATCCCAAGCCCGTTCACCCCTAAGGCGAAGCGCGAATTCGGGGTCAGGGCCATCACTCGGTTTCACGTACGCGAAAACGAATCGTGGCCCTGGCCCCGAATTCGGTTTGCTACAGGCGGAAGATGCGCTGGGCGTTCCAGCCGCGCACCTGGTGGCGCACGCCGTCGGGCAGCGCGTCGACGCGCGACAGGCAGCCCGCCATGTCGCCGATGGTGTGCGGGTAGTCCGAGCCGTACAGCACGTTGTCCGGCCCGCATACCGAGACGCACATGTTCAGCACGTCCTGGCGGAACACCACGCTATCGACGTAGATGCGCCGCATGTAGTTGCGCGGCGGCTCGACGGTCTTCGCGCGCGCGGCCGGGATGTTGTCCCAGCAGATGTCGAGCCGGCCGACCAGGTAAGGCAGTGCGCCGCCGCCGTGCGAGGCGATCAGCTTCAAATTCGGGAAGCGATCGAAGAAGCCGTCGTAGATGCAGCGCGCGATGGCGAGCGAGGTATCGAAGGTGAAGCCGATCGGTGCGGTGAGCTGGAATTCGTGCAGGCCCATCTGCGAGGTTCCGGGCGGCGCGCTGGGGTGAACCAGCACCGGCAGGGCGCGACGATCGATCTCCTTCCAGATACTGGAAAAGGAGGGATCGGTAAGAGCCTTGCCGGCGATATTGGCCAGCACCATCACGCCGACCGCCCCGTTGGCACAAGCTCTTTTCAACTCCTCCAGCGCGAGCTTCTCGTGCTGCCAGGGCAGCGAGGCGAACCAGCGGATGCGCTCGGGCCAGGCCTTCTGCGCCTTCGCCATGTCGTCGTTGGCGATGCGCGCCGCCTTGAGGCTGACCTCGGCGCTGCCCCAGAACACGTTCGGGCAGGTGAGCGAGGTGACCGCGATGTCGACGCGCGCCTTGTTCATGTTGGCAATGCGCGCTTCCCAGTCGAACATGTTCGGCACCGGGGTCATGAACGGCGCGCCGTCGAGGTGGATGGCGCGCAGCCCGCCGCTCACCGTCTTCAGGCTGTACGAGGGCCCGCCGTGCTGCTCGAGCAGCGATACCCACTCGTTGGTGAGCATGTGGGTGTGGACGTCGATTACTGGACTGCGCATCTTGCTTTCGGTCATTGCAGCTTCACTCCGGCGGTGCGCACCACTTCACCCCACTTCTTCGTTTCTTCGTGGATGTATGCGGCGAATTCCTCGGGCGTGCTCGGGGCGGGCTCCGCGCCGGCGGCAATCGCGCGCTCCTTCACATCCGGTGCCAGCAAGGCATTTCGAATCTCGAGATTCAATCGGTTGACGATTTCGCGCGACGTGCCAGCCGGAGCGACCGTGCCGAACCAGCCGACCGCCTCGTAGCCCGGCAGCCCGGCCTCCTCGAAGGTCGGCACCTCGGGCGCGGCGCTGATGCGCTGCTTGCTCGTGACGGCGAGGGCGCGCAGCTTTCCCGCCTTCACGTTCGCGATCGACGAGGGCACGTCGACCACGCCGAGCGGCACCTGCCCGCCGAGCACGTCGGCGGACACCGGGCCGCTCCCCTTGTAGGGCACGGCCTGGATCTTCACCTGCGCCATCATGTTGAGCAGCTCGCCGGCGAGATGCATGGTCGAGCCTTGTCCGCCGTGGCCGTAGGACAGGTTGCCGGCTTTCGCTTTCGCGATCAGTTCCTTCAGCGAATCGGGCTGCGACGGATGCGCGACCAGGAAGAACGGAATCATCGCGAGCATCGAAATCGGCGCGAGGTCCTTCTCCGGGTTGAACGGCATGGTCGGGTAGAGGTGGATGTTGGTGGTCAGCGCGCCGGCCGCGGCGAGCCCGATGGTGTGGCCGTCGGGCGCCGCCTTCGCCACCGCGTCGACGCCGATCATGCCGCCCGCGCCGGCGCGGTTCTCGACCACCACCGGCTGGCCGAGTTTCTCGCTCATTTTCGGCGCGATCGCGCGCGAGATCAGGTCCGCGCTGCCGCCCGGCGGGAAGCTGACGATGAAGCGGATCGGCCTGGCGGGATAGGACTGCGCATGAGCGATTCCGATCCACAGCAGAAGAACGAGCCACTTCATGGTCATTCCTCGCCGATGGTGTTCTCGAGGATGCCCACCTTGTCGATCTCGACCTCCACCTTGTCGCCGGGCTTCATCCAGATCGGCGGGGTGCGGCGCGAGCCCACGCCGCCGGGCGTGCCGGTGACCAGCACGTCGCCGGGCACGAGCGTGGTCCAGGTCGAGACGTACTCGATGATCTTCGGAATCCTGAAGATC
>DASVFV010000145.1:0-2968 GCA_036379875.1 Burkholderiales bacterium
GCGCGAGGCGGTGGCGGCGCTGCGCGCCGAGGGGCTGGTGGTGACGCGCCAGGGCGTCGGCGCGTTCGTGTCGGCCGAGCCGCAGCGCGCGCCGTTCCGCATCGAGCCGGAGCGCATGCAGACCCTGAACGACATCCTCGGGGTGATGGAGCTGCGCCTGGGCGTGGAGATCGAGTCGGCCGGCCTGGCCGCCGAGCGCGTCAGCCGCAGCCAGCTGAAAATCATCGGCGGTGCGCTGGAAGCCATCGAGCGCGCCGCGCAGGAGGGCCGCTCGGCGGTCGACGAGGACCTGGAATTCCACCGCGCCATCGCGGAAGCGACCGGCAACGCCGAGTTCCCGCGCTTCCTGCAGTTCATCGGCCGGCATCTCATCCCGCGCCGCACCGTGAGCGGCCTCACCGAGCGCATGGGCGGCGAGCGCGCCTACCTCGCGCTCATCCAGGAAGAGCACCGGCGCATCTACCAGGCCATCGAGCAGCGCGACGCGCGCGCCGCGCGCGAGGCGATGCGCCGCCACCTCACGCGCTCCCTCGAGCGCTACCGCAAGCTCGCCAGCGAGCAGAAAAAAGCCGCCTAAATAAATGGGGACGGACCCCATTTTTCTCATTTGCGCATCCTCTTAACGCACTCGCCCGAAGCCCGCTCGCTGTATTACGGCGAGCGCGCGCTCGCCGGCTTGCGCGAAGTCGGCGAGGTGAAGTTGAACAACCATGCTTCCTCCCTGGAGGGCGAAGACCTGATCGCCGCCGCAGCCGACTGCGAGCTCATCGTCTCCTACCGCCAGTCGCCCGGCCCGGCCGCGGTGTTTGAGCGCCTGCCGAAGCTCATCGCCTTCCTGCGCTGCGCGATCGACATCCGCAACGTCGACGTGCCCGCGGCGAGCAAGGCCGGCGTGCTGGTCACGCAGGCGAGCGCCGGCTTCGTCACCTCGGTGAGCGAGATGGTGCTCGGCGTCCTGGTCGACCTGTCTCGCAACATCACCCGTTCCACCATGGAATACCGGGCAGGGCGCGTCCCTCAGGCCGCGACCGGAAAAGAGCTCAAGGGAAGCACGATCGGCGTGATCGGCTACGGCGCCATCGGCAAGGAGCTGGTTCGCATCACCCGTGCGCTTGGCATGCGCGTGCTGATCCATGATCCGTACCAGAAAGTCGACCAAGTCGGCCTCGACGAGCTGCTGCGCGAATCGGATTACGTCGTCCCGCTCGCCGTCGCAACCGCCGAGACCGAGAACCTCATCAACGAAAGAACCCTGAAATTGATGAAGCGCGGCGCCTACCTGATCAACGTCTCGCGCGGCAACCTGGTGGACGAGGCGGCACTCGAGGCGGCGCTCGATTCCGGCCATCTGGCGGGCGCCGCGGTGGATGTCGGCCGCGCGCCCGACCAGATGCCGAGCCCGCGCCTGGCGGCGCGCCCGGACGTGATCGCCACGCCGCACGCCGCCGGGCTCACCGTGCCGGCCATCGAGCACCAGTCGATGGAGACGGTGGCGCAGGCGGCGGAGATTGTCCAAGGTCGTGCACCCAAAGGTTCCGTGAATGCACAGCACTGGACGCGTTGCCCGTAACGGAGCGGAGATCTACTACGAAGTGTTCGGCAAGGGGCCGGCGGTGATCTTCGCCCACGGCCTGGGCGGCAACCACCTGTCGTGGTGGCAGCAGGTCGCGCACTTCGCGCCGAGCCGTACCTGCGTGGTGTTCGCGCACCGCGGCTTCCCGCCTTCCAGCCCGGCGCCCGGCAATTCGGCGCCGGACTCCTACGCCGACGATCTTTCGGCGTTGATCGAGCAACTGCAACTGAAAGATGTCGCTCTCGTGGCCCAATCGATGGGCGGCTGGACCTGCCTCGATTACGCGCTGCGCGAGCCGGGCAAGGTGCGCGCGCTGGTGATGGCGTCGACCTCCGGCAAGCTCGACTTTTCGCAGCTGAAAGATGCCGAAGTGGACGAATGGTCCAAGCGCTCGCCGTCCGTGCTCGCGGACCTTCAGCGGCGCGGCATCCACTCGGCGGGCGGCGAGCGGTTGTACCGCGAGCAGCCCGCCTTCGCGCAGCTCTACGCGCAGATCTCCCAGCTCGCACCCGCCTCGTTCCGCGACGAGGTGCGCTCGCGCATCCGGGAGGTGCGCAAGGAATCGCCGTCGCTGCTGGCGAAGCTGCCGATGCCGGTGCTTTTCATCACCGGCGACGAGGATTGGGTATTTCCGCCCGCCGCCGGGCCGGCGTTCGCCAAGCTCGCGCCGAAAGGCAGCGCGGTGCGCGTTCCAGCCGCCGGGCACTCGGTGTACTTCGAGCGCGCGGCCAAGTTCAATGAGCTCATAGGGAGAATCGTTTGAAGACCGTCCTCATCACCGGCGCCACCGGCGACGTCGGCACGCACCTCGCGCGCGAGCTGGCCGGCAAGTACAAGCTCAGGCTCTCCGACAAGCGTCCGCTCAAGGCGAAGAATTTCGTGAAGGCCGACATCTCGAAGATGGCCGAAGCGCTGCGCATCACCAAGGGCGTCGACGCGATCATCCATCTCGGCGGCTACTCGGTGGAAGGGCCGTGGGAGTCGATCCTGCAGGCCAACATCATCGGCTGCTACAACGTGTTCGAGGCCGCGCGGCGCAACAAGGTGAAGCGCATCGTGTTCCCGACCAGCAACCACGCCACCGGCTTCTACCGCCGCGACCAGACCATCGACCACCGCGTCTACCCGAAGCCCGACAGCCGCTACGGCGTGTCGAAGGTGTTCGGCGAGGCGCTCGGCAGCCTGTACGCCGACAAGTACGGCATGGAATTCCTGATGGTGCGCATCGGCAACGTGAACCCCGCGCCGCTCGACAAGCGGCGCCTCTCGCTGTGGATCAGCCCGCGCGACATCGCGCAGCTGGTGTCGATCGGCATCGACCACCCCGACATCAAGTTCGAGATCGTGTACGGCGTGTCGGGGAACAAGCGCAACTGGTATGACAACACCAATGCG
>DASVFV010000146.1:0-5627 GCA_036379875.1 Burkholderiales bacterium
GCTGGTGCTGCGCCAGATCGCCGAGACCCTCGAGCTGCACGAGAGCACCATCTCGCGCGTCACCACGCAGAAATACATGGCGACGCCGCGCGGCACCTTCGAGCTGAAGTACTTCTTCGGCAGCCACGTCGCCACCGATGCCGGCGGCGCCGCCTCCTCGACCGCGATCCGCGCGCTGATCAAGCAGCTGGTCGCCGTTGAGGACGCGAAGGCGCCGCTTTCGGACGCGCGCATCTCGCAGATCCTCGGCGAGCAGGGCATCGTGGTGGCGCGCCGCACCATCGCCAAGTACCGCGAGTCGCTGCAGATTCCTCCGGTCAACCAACGAAAGGCCCTATGAACCTGAACGTGAGCGGTCACCACCTGGAAGTGACGCCGGCCCTGAGGAGCTACGTGCAGGAGAAGATCGGCCGCGTGAAGCGGCACTTCGACCAAGTGATCGACGCGCACGTCATCCTTACCGCCAGCAAGCTGAACCAGAAGGCGGAGGTGACCCTGCACGTACCCGGGAAAGACTTGCATTGCGAGTGCGAAGACGGCGACCTCTACGCGGCGATCGACGTGCTGGCGGACAAGCTGGACCGGCAGGTTCTGAAATACAAGGATAAACTCCAGACCCGCCGGGCATGACCTGGAGCGTATGACCCTCGTTTCGAAAATCCTCACCCCGTCGCACGTTTCGCTCGACCTTCAGGCTTCGAGCAAGAAACGCCTGTTCGAGCAGGCCGGCCTGCTGTTCGAGAACCTGGACGGCATCGCGCGCAGCGTGGTGTACGACAGCCTGTTCGCGCGCGAGAAGCTCGGCTCGACCGGGCTCGGCCAGGGCGTGGCGATCCCGCACGGCCGCATCAAGGGCCTGAAGGACGCGCTCGGCGCCTTCGTGCGCCTCGCGCAGCCGGTGCCGTTCGACGCGCCGGACGGCAACCCGGTGAGCCTGGTGTTCGTGCTGCTGGTCCCGGAGAAGGCGAACGAGAAGCACCTGCAAATCCTCTCGGAGCTCGCGCAGATGTTCTCCGACAAGGCGCTGCGCGAGGCGATGAGCCGCGCGCCCGACGCCGCCGCGCTCTACGAGCTGATCGCCGCATGGCAGCCGGATGCTTCAGGTCAACGTCGCGCGGCTGCATGACGACAACCGCGAGGCGCTTGCCCTCGCCTGGGTAGCCGGCAGGGAGGGCGGCACCGCGGTGCGCCGCGAGGCAGCGACCGCGGCGGCGCTGATCGGCCACCTCAACCTCACCCATCCCAACTCGATCCAAGTCATCGGCGCCTACGAGGCCGGCATTGTCGGCAACTTCGTCGAGCGCCTGCTCGAGTCGCACCCCGCGGCAGTGATCGTCGCCGACGGCGTGGCGCCGCCCGCGGAGCTGCTCGAATCCGCCACGCGCACGCGCACGCCCCTGTTTACCTCGCCGCTGCCGGCCCCGCGCGTGATCGAGCGCCTGGCGCGCTATCTCGCCAAGCTGCTCGCCGAGTCGGTCGAGCTGCACGGCGTGTTCATGGACGTGCTCGGCCTGGGCGTGCTGATCACCGGCGAGTCGGGCGTGGGCAAGAGCGAGCTCGGCCTCGAGCTCATCAGCCGCGGCCACGGCCTGGTGGCCGACGACGTGGTCGAGGTGTCGCGCATCGCGGCCGGCGCGCTGGAGGGCCGCTGCCCGCCGATGCTCAAGGACTTCATCGAGGTGCGCGGCCTCGGCGTGCTCAACATCCGCACCATCTTCGGCGAGACCGCGGTGCGGCGGAAGATGAAGCTGCGCCTCGTCGCGCACCTCGCGCGCCCCGCGCCCGGCGTGCGCGACCCGAGCGAGCGCCTGCCGCTCGCCGAGCAGAACGAGGAGATCCTCGGCGTGACGATCCGCAAGGTGACCATCCCGGTGGCGGCCGGCCGCAACCTCGCGGTGCTGGTCGAGGCCGCGGTGCGCAACGAAATCCTCAAGCTGCGCGGCATCGACTCGATGGCCGAGTTCCTGGCGCGCCAATCGAGCGAAATGTCCAAGGGCGACAAGTAACGCGGTGGCCAAAGGCATAGTCGTCGTCAGCGGCCTGTCCGGCTCGGGCAAGAGCATTGCCCTGAAGGTGCTGGAGGACGCGGGCTACTACTGCGTCGACAACCTGCCTGCCACGCTGCTGCTCGAGACCGCCGACTTCCTCACCCTGGAGGCCGGGCACGATCGCGTCGCGGTGAGCGTCGATGCGCGCAGCGCCGCGCTGCCGGCGCTGCCCGACGCCATCGAGCGCCTGAAGAGCCGCGGCTTCGACTGCCGCGTGCTGTACCTGGAGGCGAACACGCCGACGCTGCTGCGCCGCTTCTCCGAGACGCGGCGCCGCCATCCGCTGTCGGGCGGCATGACCTTGACCGAGGCGATCGAGCGCGAGCGCAGCCTGCTCGCCGGCGTCGCGCCGCTCGGCAGCCGCCTCGATACCAGCGACCTGCAGCCGCGCGTGCTGCAGAACTGGATCCGCGACCTGCTCGGCCTGGGCGGCGGCGGCATGACGCTGCTCTTCGAGTCGTTCTCCTACAAGCAGGGCATCCCGCTCGACGCCGACTGGGTGCTCGACGCGCGCATGATCGCCAACCCGCACTACGACGCGCAGCTGCGCCCCCTCACCGGGCGCGACGCCCCGGTGGTGGAGTTCCTGTCGCGCGAGGCGCTCGCGCAGCAGTGGCTCGAGGACACGCGCACCCTGCTGGCGCGCTGGCTGCCGCAGATCGCGCGCGAGAACCGCAGCCACGTCACCGTGGCGATCGGCTGCACCGGCGGGCGCCACCGCTCGGTGTACCTGGCGGAGCAACTGGCCGCCGCGTTCCGCGGCGAGTGGAAGGTGCTGGTGCGCCACCGCGGCCTGGCGAACGAAGAGAGCGCCCCATAGAAGAGCTGCCGCTTTTCCCGCTGCATACGGTGCTCTTCCCGGGCGGGCGGCTGCCGCTGCGCATCTTCGAAGTGCGCTACATGGACATGGCGAAAAGCTGTATCCGGCATCAAACGCCGTTTGGCGTCTGCCGGATCCGGGAAGGCGCCGAGGTCGGCGCGCCCGCCACGCCGAGCGAGGTCGGCACGCTGGCGCGCATCGCGAGCTGGGACATGCCGCAGCTCGGCGTGCTGCACGTCAGCGCGCGCGGCGAGCGGCGCTTCCGGATTGTCGAGCGCCGCGTGCAAGCGGACGGGTTGTCGGTGGGGAAAGTCGAGTTCCTCGCCGACGAGGCCGACCAACCTGTTCCTGCCAGCCTGTCCAGTACGGTGAAGCTGCTCGAGCGCGTGGTCGAGCAGCATCCCGAGCTCCTCGAGCGCCCGCACCGCCTGGATTCCTGCGCGTGGGTGAGCGCGCGGCTCGCCGAGCTGCTGCCGCTGCCGCTCGAGGCCAAGCAGGCGCTACTGGAGATGGACGACGCGCGGGCGCGGCTCGAGCGCCTCGGCGCGCTGGTCCGAACGGACTAGGGGACACGACAGAAATTTCGACGCGTGTAGCGCATGATCTACACCGCGACGAACAACGATCGTCACGCTGTTAACAGCCCCATCCGAGAGACCCACGCTCGCAACCTGAGGGTCCACGGTAGGGCCAAACAAAGTGTAGTCGCTGCCCGATCGTCGCTTGAGAGGCAATCCCGGAGGGCGCAGCTAGCGGCTGCGCCCTTCGTCTTTCTGGGATCATTCTCACACCCGCCCGCACGGTGCGCTATCGCGGCGCACGTATGCGTGGTGTCGCGTTTCTCTGCAAATCCTGTAAGAGTTTCTTTACCGGTGCCGGGATCGCCGCGGCCAGCGCGTCGTCGATGTCGATCCAGATTCCGCGCCGTTGCGCCTTCACCTCGTGGAGGAGCGGCCGGATCCGCAGCCGGAAGTGGGTGAAGCCATGCTCGATCACCGGCAGCACTTTTCCTTTTCCCGGAAGGATTTTCTTTTCCGGGAAGCACCACAACCCGCCCCAGATGCCGGGCGACGGGCGGCGCTCGAGCAGGACCTTGCCGCCGTCGCGGTACACGTGCCAATCGACTTCGCGCAGCGGCAAGGGCTTGCGGGCGCGCGCGGCGGGCAGCTCGGCGACGCGCCCGCTCCTGCGCGCCACGCAGCGCGCCTTCACCGGGCAGCCGCCGCACGCCGGCGTGCGCGTGCACACCGTCGCGCCGAGGTCCATCAGCGCCTGCGTGTAGGTTTCAATGCCGCGCCTGGGCAGCAGGCGTTCCGCAACCGGCCACAATTCCCCCGGTTCTTCGATTCCGTACACTCTTGATAAGACCCGCTTGACATTGCCGTCGAGGATGGCGGCGCGCTCGCCGAACGCGAACGCGGCGATCGCCGCTGCCGTCGAGCGGCCCACGCCGGGCAGCTCCTGAAGCTCGAGGGAATTGCGCGGAAACCCCGCGGCGGCAATCTGGCGCGCCGCGCGGTGCAGATTGCGGCCGCGCGCGTAGTAGCCCAGCCCGGCCCATAGCCTGAGCACGTCGTCTTCCGAAGCGGCCGCGAGCGCCTCGACAGTCGGGTATTTGTCGATGAACCTGTTGAAGTACGGGATCACCGCGGACACCTGGGTCTGCTGCAGCATGACTTCCGAGAGCCAGATGCGGTAAGGGTCGCGCGTGCCCTGCCACGGCAGCCCGCGCCGGCCGTGCCGCCGCTGCCAGGCGATGAGCTTTTCCGCGAAGGACATCGGGTACCATTCTCTCAAAATGACGGCCTTTATCCTGCGGCGCCTCGCCCAGGCGGTCCTCGTCATGCTGACCGTGGGCCTGATCGCGTTTTCGCTGTTCCGCTTCGTCGGCGACCCGGTGACCTTCATGCTCGGCCAGGACGCCACGCCCGAGCAGAGGATCGAGGTGACGCGCGTGCTCGGCCTCGATCAGCCGTTCTACGTCCAGTACCTGCGCTTCGTCGGCAACGCGCTGCAAGGCGAGTTCGGCCTGAGCCTGCGCCAGGTGCAGCCGGTCTCGCGCCTGATCAGCGACCGGCTGCCCGCGACGCTCGAGCTCTCCATCGTCGCCGCGTTGCTCGCGCTCGCGCTCGGCATCCCGATGGGCGTCTACACCGCGCTGAAGAAGGATTCCTGGTTCTCGCATGTTCTGCTGGCGGTCTCGCTCGCCGGCGTGTCGCTGCCGACCTTCCTGATCGGCATCCTGCTCATCCTGGTGTTCTCGGTCTGGCTCGGCTGGATGCCCTCCTTCGGGCGCGGCGACGTGGTGCAGATCGGCTGGTGGAGCACGGGGCTGCTCACCGCCTCGGGCCTGAAGGCGCTGGTCCTGCCCGCCATCACGCTCGGGCTTTTCCAGATGACGCTGATCCAGCGCCTGGTGCGCTCGGAGATGCTCGAAGTGCTGCGCACCGACTCCATCCGCTTCGCGCGCGCGCGGCCTCACCGACCGCGCGGTGCACTTCGGCCACGCGCTGAAGAACACCCTGGTGCCGGTGATCACCATCACCGGGCTGCAGCTCGGCGCGATCATCGCCTTCTCGATCATCACCGAAACGGTGTTCCAGTGGCCCGGGATGGGACTGCTGTTCATCCAGGCGGTCAGCGTCGCGGACGTACCGGTGATGGCAGCCTACCTGTGCCTGATCGCGCTCTTTTTCGTCGTGATCAACCTGGTGGTCGATCTCCTCTACTATGCGGTCGATCCCCGGCTCCGCCTGCGA
>DASVFV010000147.1:0-14164 GCA_036379875.1 Burkholderiales bacterium
CTTCGTCACCCCCTGGCTCGCCTACGGCGGCGCCGAGCGCCAGACCATCACGCTCGCGAACCGGCTGGCCGAGCGCGGCCACGATTGCGAGCTCGCCTACATCAAGGACGAGCCGAGCCAGCTCGAGCGGCTGAGCAGCGCCGTTCCCGCCTTCTGTTTGAACGCGAGGCGCTATCTGGACCCTGCTGCCCTCCGGGCGCTCGCGAAGCGCATCCAGGAAGAGAAGCCAACCCAGATCGTCGCGATGAACCAGTACGGCCTGTTCTACGCCTGGATGGCGAAGCGCCTGGCGGCCTCCCTCGCGCCGCTCACCGTGACGTTCCACACCACGGTGCTGATGACGCTCAAGGAGAAGATCCAGCTCGCCTACTACAAGCCGCTGTTCCGCTCCTCCGAGTGCCTGGTCTACGTGTGCGAGGGGCAGAAACGCTATTGGGTTGAGCGCGGGCTGCGCGGCCGGCGCAGCGCGGTGATCTACAACGGCGTGGACCTCGAGCAGTGGAAGCCGGTGAGCGAGGAGGCGCGCCGCTGCATCCGCTCGGCGCTCGACTACGCGCCGCGCGACTTCGTGATCGGCCTCTCCGCGGTGCTGCGCCCGGAGAAGAACCACGTGCAGCTGGTCGATGCGGTGGCGGCGCTGAGAAGCCGCGGCGTGCCGGCGCGCGCGCTGCTGATCGGCGACGGGCCGATGCGCGCCGCGGTCGAGGCGCGCGCGCGCGGCCACGGCATCGCCGAGCACGTGATGATCACCGGCTTCCAGGAGGACGTGCGCCTGCTGGTCGGCGCGGCCGACGCGATGGTGCTGTGCTCGACCGCGGTGGAGACCTTCTCCATGGCGGCGCTCGAGGCGATGGCGCTGGCGCGCCCGGTGGTGCAGTCGGAGCTCGGCGGCGCCGCCGAGATGACCCTGCCGGGCGAGACCGGCTATCTGTTTCCGGTCGGCGACACGCGCGCGCTCATCGAGCGCCTCGCCGCGCTGGCGGACGAGCGCGAGCGCCGGCGCATGGGCCGCGCCGCGCGCGCCAGCGTGGAGCGGCGCTTCTCCGAGCGCGCGATGGTCGACGGCTACGAAATCTTGCTGCAGGAACTTGAAACCGAGAGGAATCGACGTGGAAACCTACAAAGAACTGCGGGAGCGCATTAGGTCGCGCAAGCGGACCTGGCTGGTCACCGGGGCCGCCGGCTTCATCGGCTCCAACCTGGTGGAGACGCTGCTCAGCCTCGACCAGAACGTGGTCGGGCTGGACAACTTCTCCACCGGCAAGCGGCAAAATTTGAATAACAGAATCAAATTCATCGAGGGCGACATCCGCTCGCTCGACGCCTGCCGCGAGGCGGTGAAGGGCGCGGACATCGTGCTGCACCAGGCCGCGCTCGGCAGCGTGCCGCGCTCGATCGACCGGCCGCTCACCACGCACGACAACAACGTGAACGGCTTCCTCAACATGCTGGTCGCGACGCGCGACGCGGGCATCCCGCGCCTGGTGTTCGCGAGCTCGAGCGCGGTGTTCGGCGACGACCCGGTGCTGCCCAAGGTCGAGGAGCGCATCGGCCGCGCCGCCTCGCCCTACGGCCTGTCCAAGCACATCAACGAGCTGTACGCCGACGTGTTCAATTACTGTTACGGCATGGAGTGGGTGGGGCTGCGCTACTTCAACGTGTTCGGCCCGCGCCAGGACCCCGACGGCCCGTACGCCTCCGTGATCCCGGCCTGGATCGGCGCGCTGCTGCGCGGCCAGACCGCCTACATCAACGGCGACGGCTCGTGCGCGCGCGACTTCTGCCACGTCGACAACGTGGTGCAGATGAACCTGCGCGCCGCGATGGCCGAGGACCAGGCCGCGCTCAACCAGCCCTACAACGTGGCGCACGGCGAAATCACCTCGCTCAGCGAGCTGTTCGAGATCATCCGCGGCGTGCTCGGCAAGCGCCTGCCGCACCTCAAGGGCGTGCGCGCGGTGCACCGCGAGCCGCGCCGCGGCGACATGAAGCTCTCCAAGGCCGACATCGGAAGAGCGCAGCGCCTGCTCGGCTACCAGCCGACCGTGAAGCTGATGGACGGCCTGGAGAAGACCATGGACTGGTACATCGCCAACCTGTCGCAGCCCGAGACCAGGAAGGTGGCCAATGTCTGAGATTCTTCTTGAGAAACAGGAAAAGCAGGCTGCTCTCGCCACCGTCGCCATCGTCGGGCTGGGCTACGTCGGCCTGCCGGTCGCGGTCGCGTTCGGCAAGCAGCGCCCGACCATCGGCTACGACCTTTCCAAGCGGCGCGTGGAGAACCTGCGCCACATGGTGGACGTGACGGGCGAGGTGTCGACCGCGGAGCTGATCGCCGCGCGCCACTGCAGCCCGACCACCGACGCGCGCGAGCTCGAGAAGGCCGACTTCATCATCGTCGCGGTGCCCACGCCGATCAACGCGGCGCGCCAGCCCGATCTCAAGCCGCTCGAGTCGGCGAGCGAGGCGGTGGGCCGGCACATGAAGCGCGGCGCCATCGTGATCTACGAGTCGACCGTCTATCCCGGCTGCACCGAGGAGGTCTGCGTGCCGATCCTCGAGAAGCACTCCGGCATGCGCTGGCGCCAGGACTTCCACGTCGGCTACTCGCCGGAACGGATCAATCCGGGCGACAAGCAACATACGTTTACAAAAATAAGAAAAATTGTCTCGGGCGACGACGCCGAGACGCTCGACAAGGTCGCCGGCCTGTACGGCTCGGTGGTGACCGCGGGCGTGTACCGCGCGCCCTCGATCCGCGTCGCCGAGGCGGCGAAGGTGATCGAGAACACGCAAAGAGACCTGAACATCGCGTTCGTCAACGAGCTCGCGATCATCTTCGAGAAGCTCGGCCTCGACACGCTCGAGATCCTGCAGGCCGCGGGCACCAAGTGGAACTTCCTGCCGTTCCGCCCCGGCCTGGTGGGCGGGCACTGCATCGGCGTCGACCCGTACTACCTCACGCACAAGGCCGAGCTCGCCGGCTACCACCCCGAGGTGATCCTCGCCGGGCGGCGCATCAACGACGGCATGGGCGCGCACATCGCGCGGAAGACCGTGCAGCAGATGATCCACGCCGGGCGCAACATCAAGGGCGCGCGCGTCAACATCCTCGGCCTGACGTTCAAGGAGAACGTGCCCGACATCCGCAACTCGAAGGTGATCGACATCATCCGCGAGCTGCACGAGTTCGGCGTCGAGACCTACGTGCACGACCCGCTCGCCTCGCACGAGGACGCGCTGCACGAGTACGGCCTGCGCCTGTGCGACTGGGACACGCTGCCGGCGGCCGACGCCATGGTGCTCGCCGTCTCGCACCGGCAATTCCTCGAATCTCCCCAGGCCGAAATGCTGAAGAAGATCGTGCGCCAGGGCGTGCTGGTCGACGTGAAGGCCGCGCTCGACGCCGAGGCGTACCGCAAGGAGGGGATCCGCGTGTGGCGGCTGTAGTCAGGGGCTCAGGCTCTTTATCGCCCGCAAGCAGTCCGCAGCCGCAGAAGCTTCGTGTCGGAATCTTCGCCGACAGCGCCTTGCAGCCGCGCTGGGTCGTCGAGGCGTTCATGAAGGTCGCGGCGTCGGGCCACGCGGAGGTCTTCGCGCTCGAAGCGCCCGCTGCGCCGCCGCCGGCGGCGCGCTGGCCGTTTCGCGCTCCGCGCGATGAATTGCTGGAATTGGGCCGCTACATCGAGCAAGGCCGCGGCGCGGACCTCGACGTGGCGTTCGCGCTCGGCGGCTACGACGACTGCGCGCTCGACGGCATCGCGCGGCTGGGAGTGTGGCGGCTGCACGCCGACGGTGTGCGCGAAGTGGTGGAGGGCGCGCCGCTGACGGCGTGCAGCCTGCGGGTGCGCCTCGCCGCCGGCGAGGAGCCGCGCATCGCCGCGCAGGCCTGGACGCGCACCGAGCGCTTGTCGATCGCGCGCAACCGGGAGCGCGTGCTCGCGCGCGCCACCGGCCTCGCCGCGCGCGCGCTGCGCGACGCGCAGCGCTACGGCCGCGGCTGGCTGGAGCAGTGCCGCGCGATCCCGGAAAGATCGCAGTCGATCATCAAGCCTTCACGGGCCTTGCTCACCCTCGCCCGAAACCGTGGTGCGTCCCTGGTTTCGACGTTGAAGTACGCCGAGCAGGGCTTCATCGCGCACCGCCCGGCCAACGGGCCGATCACGCCGGCGCTGGAGGGCTTCACGCGCCTGCCGGGCAGCTGGCGCGCGCCGTTCGCGGCGGGCCGGCACATCTTCTTCGAGGAGCGCGGCCGCATCGGCGTGTTCGGGCCCGGCATCGAGCCGGTGATGCTTTTCGAGGGAGCGTTTCCCTCGCTAGTCGAGGAGCAGGGAATACGCTATCTGCTCAGCTCCGACACGAGCTTGTACCGCTGCGTCGAATTCCCGCTCCAGTGGGAATTCCAGCGCCAGCTGGTCGAGTTCTCGAGTTACGCGACGCTGCATCGGGCCTCGGACCGCTGGTGGCTGTTCGCCACCGGGGAGTTCGAGGATGAGCTCAACCTGTTCCACGCGGCGAAGCTCGCCGGGCCGTGGATCCCGCACGCGCGCAACCCGGTCAAGGCCGACGCGCGCGGCGCGCAGCCGGCCGGGCGCCTCTACTGGCGAAACGGCGCGCTCTACCGCCCGGCGCTCGTCAACGCCCCGCGCGAGGCGATGGGCGTGGCGCTCCACCGCGTGCTGCGGCTCACGCCGCACGAGTACGCCGAGCGCCTGGTCGAGACCATCCCGGGCGTGCGCACGCTGAACTACTGCGCCGAGCTCACGGTCGTCGACGCCTTCACCCGACGGCGCCGCCTTGCCTAGCCGCGTATCACGGCGCGTTCACGCACCGCCCACATAATCGAGCGCGATGGGAGACAGACGCCTCGTCATGCTCGGCGCTGCGCCGGAGACGCGCGGCAGCATCGCCGCGGTGGTCGACGCCTATCGCGCGCACGGCCTGTTCAAGCGCTGGCCGATCCGCTACCTCGCGACGAACAACAACCTCGCGCTGAAGGCGGCGCGCGGCCTCGCCGCCGAGCTCGCGCACGGCGCGGTGGCGGTGCACGCGCACCTCTCGGTGCGCGGCTTCTGGCGCGACGCGGCGCTCGCCGGCGCCGCGCTCGCCGCGCGCGCGCCGGTGCTCGTGCACCTGCACGGCACCGGCTTCGAGCGCTTCCACGACCGCTGCGACGCGCTGACGCGCGCGCTGATGCGCACGCTCTTCGAGCGCGCCGCCGGCGTGCTGGTGCCGTGCGAGTCGGTGCGCGCCTGGACGCGCTTCGCCGCAAGACAGGCGCACGTGGTCACGCTGCCGAACCCCGTGCCGCTCGACCCGGCGGTGAAGGATCCCTACCGGCCGAACCTGGTGCTGTTCCTCGGCCACCTCGCGCCCGAGCGCGGCATCTTCGATCTGCTCGAGGCGGTCGCGGCGGTGCGCGGCGCGGTGCCGGACCTGCGCCTGGTGTGCGCGGGCGACGGCGACCGCATCGCGGTCGCGGCGTACGCGGAGCGCCTGGGCATCGCCGAGGCGGTGAAGTTCACCGGCTGGGTCGGCCCGTCGGGCAAGCGCGCGCTCTTCGAGAGCGCCGCGGTGCTCGCCGCGCCGTCCTACGACGCGGCGCTGCCGATGAGCATGCTCGAGGCGATGGCGGCCGGCGTGCCGGTCGCCGCCGCGGCGGTGGGCGGGATTCCCGAGGTGGTGGTGGACGGCGTGAGCGGCTTCCTCGTCGCGCCGGGGGACAGCGCGTCGCTCGCGCGCGTGCTGAAGAACCTGCTCGCCGACCGCGGGCTCGGCGCGCGCGTCGCCGCGGCCGGGCGGGAGACCGTGCGGCTGCGCTACGCGCCGGAGCGCGCGCTCCCCAGGCTGGAGGAGATCTACGCCGCGCTCGGCGTGCACTCCGAGCGCCTGGTCGGAAAGGCGGCCTAGTGGGCGCGATCGCCGGCTGGGTCGCGGGGCGCAGCGCTCCCGACGAAGCCGCGCTGCTCCCGGCGCTGGAAGCGCTCGCGCATCGCGGCGCGAGCGGCGAGGGCCTGTTCGCCTA
Organism: Burkholderiales bacterium; assembly: GCA_036379875.1. Lineage (GTDB taxonomy): Bacteria > Pseudomonadota > Gammaproteobacteria > Burkholderiales > SG8-39 > SCGC-AG-212-J23. The sequence goes on from DASVFV010000147.1 coordinate 6,026, forward strand.
CCGCACCGACAACGGCCACCGCGTGGCGCTCGGCCAGCCCTGGTTCGACGAAGCGGCCGGCATCGCGGTGGCGCTCGACGGCGCGCTCGCGAACCGTGCCGAGCTGAAAAATCAATTGGTCAAACGTGGGTACGCGTTCGCGGGCGAAAACCCCGCTGAAACGCTCGCGCGCGCCTACGAGCACTGGGACAAGGACGTGGTGCACCAGCTGCGCGGCGCATTCGCGTTCGCGCTGTGGGACGCGCGCAAGGAGCGCCTGATGCTCGCGCGCGACCGCCTGGGCGAGAAGCCGCTCTACGTGTGCGAGCAGGGCGCGTTCTTCTTCGGCTCGGAGATCAAGGCGCTGCTGCGCATGCCCGGCGTGCGAGCCGAGGCCGACCCGACCGCGCTGCGCGATTACCTGGCCTACCGCTACGTGCCCGGCTCGCGCACGCTGGTGCGCGGCGTGCGCAAGATCGCGCCGGGCAGCTACGCGCTGTGGCAGTTCGGCCGCTCGAGAGAGGTGCGCTACTGGGTTCTTCCCGACCAGAGACCCCTGAGTGCCAAGCCTTCAGCGGATCCGGTCAACGAATTCACGGAAAAGCTCGAAGAAGCGGTGAAGCTGCAGCTGCCGGCGGGCGTGCTGCTTTCCGGCGGCTTCGATTCCGCCGCGCTGGTGGCGCTCGGCAGCCGCCACGCCAGGCTGAAGACCTATTCCGCCGCGTTCGCCGACGACGCCGCGAGCGAGCTCGAGCGCGCCGCGCAGGTCGCGAAGCATTTCGGCACCGAGCACCACGAGATCGTGCTCGCGCCGCGCGACGTGGTGGCGCGCCTGCCGCAGGTCGTGGCGCATCGCGACGGCCCTGTCTCGCGGCCCGCCGATGTGGCTCTCCATTTCCTCGCGTGCGAGGCCACGCGCAGCTCGCCGGCCTTGATCACCGGCGAAGGCTCGGACGAGATCCTCGGCGGCTACCGGCGCCACGTCGCCGAGCGCTACGACTGGATCTTCCGCAGCATGCCGACGCTGCTCTTCCTCGCGCAGCCGCTGGTGCGCGGAAGACCGCAGTGGCAGGCCGCGTTCGCGAGCCTGCGCACGCCGGACTGGCCGCGGCGCTATGTGCGCTGGACAGGCGCCGTCGATCTCGACGAGCGCGATCGGCTTTTTCCCGGCAAGAACGAACTGCCTTCATTCGAGGCGGACGCGAAGGCAAGTCGACTGCGCCGCGCGCTCTATTACGACCAGGTGAGCATGACGACCATGGCCGCCTCGCTCGACGCGCGGGCGCCGTTTCTCGACCACCGGCTGGTCGAGTTCGTCTCCACGCTGCCCGACGACCTGCGCGTGCGCGGGCTGTCGACGAAGTGGATCCTGCGCCAGGCGGCGCGGCCGCTCCTGCCGAAGCTGAAGCCGCGCAAGGGCGGCTTCGCCATTCCCGCCGGCGCCTGGCTGCGCGGCGACCTGCGCGACTACGTGCTCGAGCACCTGCGCGGGCAGGGCTCGCTCACGCGCGCCTACTACGAGCCGCGCGTCCTCGACCGCGTGCTGGACGAGCACCTGGCGGGCAAGAGAAACAACGAGACCGTTCTTTGGACGCTTCTGAACCTCGAAATCTGGCACCGGACCTTCCTGCGCGGCTGAAGCGGCCGCTTCGCTCGCGCCTCGCCGAGTCGCTCGAGCGGGTGCGCGGCATGACGCCCGCCGAGGCGGCATGGCGCGTGCTGCGCCTGCTGCAGGCGCGCTTCGAGCGCTCGCGCACCGGCGGCGAGGTGCCGCCGCCCGACCTCGCGCTCGCCGGGAATGCCTGGCTGCATCGCGATGCGAAGGTGAACAAGCCGGCGTGCATCGCCGCGGCCGACCGCATCGCCGAGGGCTGGCTCGATGTCTACGCGCTGCGCCGCGTGGACATCGGCTCGCCGCCGCGCTGGAACCGCGACCCGAAGAGCGGCATCGAGGCGCCGGCGGTGTTCGGCAAGCTGCTCGACACCGGCGACTCCGACCTGGTCGGCGACATCAAGTACCTGTGGCAGCCGAACCGCCACCGCCACCTCGTCATGCTCGCCAAGGCGTACGCGCTGAGCGGCAAGCGCGCCTACCTCGACGTGATCCAGGAGCACCTGGAGAGCTGGTTCATCGCCTGCCCGTACGGCCACGGGCCGAACTGGTCGAGCGCGCTGGAAGTCGCGATCCGGCTCACCAACTGGTCGGCGGTGTACCAGCTTCTCGGTCCTGAGATCTTCGAGAAGAGAAAAGAGTTCCAGCAGCGCTGGCTGGGATCGGTCTACCAGCACTGCACCTTCATCCGCGGCTGGTTCACGCTGCACGCCTCCGCCGGCCACCGCCTGATCGGCGAGGCGGCGGGCCTGTTCCTCGCCGCGCTCACCTGGCCGCACTGGAAGGCGTCGCGCGCCTGGGCGGCGACCGCGAAAGCGGTCCTCGAGCGCGAGCTGGTGGCGCAGACCGCGCCCGACGGCGTGAACCGCGAGCAGTCGATGGGCGCGCAGCAGTTCGTGCTCAAGCTCGCGCTCACCTGCCTGCTCGCCGGGAAGAGCAACGGCCAGTGGTTCTCGCCCGACTTCGAGTCGCGCATCGAGGCGATGCTCGACTTCCTCGCCTCGATCATGGACGCCGGCGGCCACGTGCCGATGTTCGGCGACTCGGACACCGAGGACGCCGCGCTGCCGCGCTCGCTGCTCGCCACCGGCGCGATCCTCTTCAAGCGCGGCGACTTCAAGCTGAAAGCGCGCGCGCTCGACGACCGCGCGCGCTGGCTGCTCGGCGCGCAGGCCGACGCGCAGTTCGCCGCCCTCGACGTGGAAGGCACGCGCCTGCCGCTGCGCCAGGCCTTCCCGGAAGGCGGCTATTTCATCGCCGGCTGCGCGTTCGACACCCCGCAGGAGATTCGCGTGGTCGCCGATGCCGGCGCGCTCGGCTACCGCGCGGCGGCGACGCACGGCCACGCCGACGCGCTGTCCTTCACGCTCTCGGTCGGTGGAAGAGAGTTCCTCGTCGACCCGGGCACCTACGCCTATTACACGCAGCAGGCCTGGCGCCGTTACTTCCGCGGCACCGCGGCGCACAACGCGCTGCGCATCGACGGCCTCGACCAGTCGGTCGCGGCGTGCCGCTTCCGCTGGCTGAAGCGCGCGCGCGCCGGCTGCAGCCTGTGGCTTTCCTCGCCGGAGAAGGACACCTTCGAAGGCTGGCACGACGGCTACATGCGGCTCGAGGACCCGGTGAAGCACCGCCGCCTCATCGAGCTCGACAAGATCGCGCGCCGCGTGGTGGTCGAAGACACGCTCGAGATGGGCGAGGAGCACGACGTCGAGCTGTTCTTCCATTTCAGCGAGCTGTGCCGCGTCGATCCGGCGGGCGACGGGCTGTTCGTCGCGAGCCAGGACGGCGTGAACGTCAGGATCAAGCTCCCCGAGGCGGAAAAAGCGAGCGCGCGGATCTACTGCGGGAACCTTGCGCCGCTGCACGGCTGGCGTTCTCGCACTTTCGACGTGAGAGTGCCAGCGCCGACTCTGGTCTGGCAGGCGCGCGTGTCGGGGAATTACCGACTGCGGACGGAGATCGAGATCCAGTAATAGTTAATTTCCCGTGCGGCCGGGGAGGATAGACTCTCCGCGTGGGCAGGAGATCCAAAACGCAGCAGCTCACCACCAGCATTGCCGGCCAGCACCTCGCGTTGTCCGTGGCGGCGCACCTCGCGCGCACCCAGCTGGTGCCCGATCCGCTCAACGTCTACGACGCGCAGCACATGAGCGAGATGCTCGACGTGGTGGCGCGCGCGCTCTCCAGGGTAGCGCCGATCTACGTGTGCGATGCGGCCGCCGCCGACCCGCGCCCGCTGACGCCGGCCGAACTCGAGACTGCGACGATCCGGCGCAGCGCCACGATCCTCGTGCTCGCCGACGGGCGCAGCTTTTCCAGCGCCACGATCAAGCGCCTGGACCTGCGCCAGGCCATCGCCATCCTGAAAACCGTCGGCCTCGAGGAGCTCCAGCCGCGCGGCAAGGCCGCGGAGCGGCGCCCCGACGAGCCCAAGACCCAGAAGCTGCTCGCGCAGCTCGAGGAAGTCGAATGCCTGCTCGAGCCGCCCCTGTCGCCCGGGCACCTCGAGCGCGCGGGCCATCATATGATCTCGATCGCACGCGAAGCGCCGCACGGGCGCGTGGCCAACCTCGCGATGCGCCTGATGAGCGCTCTGCTCGAGTCGCGCGGCGCGCACGAGCTGCCGCCCAGCGTGCGCGCCGAGCTAGCGCGCCTGCGCGCCGCGGTCGAAGACGTGCAGCGGGCGTAGCCGGCGCAGCCGGCGCTCGAGCTCGCCCTTCGCGAACATCCAGCACTCGAGCAGGAACGGCCGCCAGTCGTCGGCGGCGAACACCGCGTAGGACTTCCGGCCGCGCAGCGACGCGATCCACTGCCCGAGCGTGAGCTCGCGGCGCCGGTACTGCTCGCGCGCCGCCCACAGGTCCTCGGTGAACCACAGCCACTTCACGCCGCTTTCCCAGCGCGTGAGCGGCGCGGGTGGCTCGCCGATCGCGTCGGCGAACGCGATCCACGGCAGGTCCACGCCGCACGCGGTGGGCAGCGCCGCGGCGTTGGTGGCGCGCGCGTTGATCTCGATCAGGCGCAGCGCACCGGTATCCGGATCGTGCTTCCATTCGATCGCGCCGATGCCGTGGTAGCCGAGGCCCTGAAACAGGCGCAGCGAGTGCTCGACCACCGCCGGGTTCTCGCACGACTCCATCAGCGTGGAGTAACCGAAGCGCGCCGGCATCTGGCGCAGCTTGCGCCGCACGCAGTAGCCGAGGGGCTGCGAGCGCGCGTCGAAGTAGCCGTAGAAGCAGTAGAACCGCTCGTCGCCGCCCTGGATCACCTTCTGGATCATCACCGCGGGATCGACCGCGCTGATCCGCGAGTACTCGGCGAGGAGCTCGGCTGCGTCGTGCACCAGCACGGCCTTGACCGCGCGCAACTGCCGGTGCACCGAAGCGAGGCGCCATTTGTGCGCCACGTTCGGCTTGATGATGTACGGATAGCCCTTGAGCGTCGGCGCCAGCGCCGCGACCTCGGCCGGGCTGGACGGATAGTAGGTCTCGGGAATCGGCACGCCGAGCGCGCGCGCAGCCTCGTACTGGCGCTGCTTGTCCATGATGGTCTCGATGGTGTCGCGGCCGGGCGACGGCACCCGGTACGCGGCGAGCAGCGCCTCGCGGTGGCGGCCGACGAAGAACGCGGTGTCGTCGGAGGCGGGGATCAGCACGCGCTCGCCGGGATACTTCGGCGCGAGGCCGAGCAGGAACTCGAGCAGGGCTTCTTCCGAGTCGTGCACGTTCGGCGACTGCTCGAGCGCCGTGCAGTAGCGCGACGCGAGGCTCAGCTCGCGGGTGCCCGGGTGCACGCGCACCACCGGGACGCCGCGCCGGCCGAGCGAGCGCGCAATCGCGAGGGCCTGGAAGCTCGCGGTATAGCCTGCGGGGTCGCCGTGCGAGCGGTGGGTGAGGACGAAGGCGCGCGGCGTCGGCATCGAATTGCTCCCGTAGCGTTGTAATCCCGGGGCAATACCCATTCCATCGCGCCGGTCCATGCGGATCATCGCCAGCCGGACTACGGCGGCGCTCCGCGGCGCGGCAATGGGCTCAAGAAAATTGCCGCATCCTGCCGCCATGCAGACGGTGTCGAGCGGCGGCGCGTTACGCCTGCCCTTTCGTTTTCAACAACATCGTGCCGGCAGCGAATCGGACCTGCGCTTCCTGGAGCGCCGCTGGACGCCGCGCACCGTGTTCATGGACGTCGGCGCGCCCGATTGCGCGCTCGCCCTGAAGGCGGCGACGTACGTCGAGCGCGTCTACGCCATCGACGTGTCCGGGCATTTCGTGCAGAACCTGCTCGCCCCGGTCAATTTGCGCCTGGTGCTGTGCGACGGGGTGCGCATCCCGGTGCCCGACGCCTGCGTGGACCTGGCCTGGAGCGGCGCGTTCACCGCCCACCTGCACGCGGACGACCTGCGCGAGCACCTGAAGAGCGTGCTGCGCATCCTCGCGCCGGGCGGCCAGTACGTCTGCTCGACCCTTCGCATCCACAACGCCATGACGGAAATGGGCTTCTCGACGGTGCGCGGCTACGCCGGCGGCTGGCGCGTTCCGCAGCGCTTCGCCTCGCACATCGTGGGGACCAAATGAGCCGCGTCCTTCTGTTCGGCATCGGCATCGACAACCTCACCAACGACGAAGCCGTCGAGGCGCTGCGGCGCCTGCTCGACTCGGGCAAGGGCCAGCACTACGTGGTAACGCCGAACGTCGACCACGTGGTGCGGCTGGAGAACGACGCGGCGTTCCGCCAGGCGTACGCCGGCGCTTCGCTCGTGCTGCCCGACGGCATGCCGCTCGTCTGGGCGAGCCGCGTGCTCGGCAAGCCGCTCAAGGACCGCGTCACCGGCGCGGATCTCCTGCCGCGCGCCTGCGCGATGGCGGCGCGCGACGGGCGCTCGATATTCCTGCTCGGCGGGCGCGAAGGCGTGGCCGAGCTCGCCGCGCGCAATCTCGCGGCGAAATATCCCGGCCTGCGCGTGGCCGGCGTGTACAGCCCGCCGATGGGCTTCGAGCGCGACCCGGCCGAGAACCGGCGCATCGCCGGGATCGTGAACCGCGCGCGCCCCGACATCCTGGTGGTGGGCCTCGGCGCGCCGAAGCAGGAGCTGTGGATCGCGGCGCACCGCAGGAGCCTCGACTTCGGCGTCGCGCTGTGCATCGGCGCGGCGATCGACTTCGCCGCCGGCACGCTGTCGCGCGCCCCGCGCGTGCTGCGCCGCACCGGCTTCGAGTGGGCGTGGCGCCTGGCGCGCGAGCCGCGCCGGCTCTGGAGGCGCTACCTGGTGGACGACATGGCGTTCGGCCGCATCGTGCTGCGCGAGTGGCGGCGCCTGAGGATGCTGCACGCTTGAGCGCGAGCTACCGTCCCGACGTCGACGGGCTGCGCGCCGTCGCGGTGCTGGCGGTGCTCGCCTTCCACGCCTTCCCGTCGCTCGCGCCCGGCGGGTTCACCGGCGTCGACGTGTTCTTCGTCATCTCGGGCTACCTGATCTCGGGGATCATCCTCGACGACATCGAGCGCAGCCGCTTCAGCGTCGCCTACTTCTACTGGCGGCGCATCCGGCGCATCTTCCCCGCGCTCGTCCTGGTGCTCGCCGCGTGCCTCGCGATCGGCTGGGTGGTGCTGCTGCCCGACGAGTACCTGCAGCTCGGCCGCCAGGTCGCGGCCGGCGCGGGCTTCCTCGCCAACGTGGCGCTGTGGATGCAGGCCGGCTACTTCGACTGGGCGGCGGAGATGAAGCCGCTCCTGCACCTCTGGTCGCTCGGCGTCGAGGAGCAGTACTACCTCGCCTGGCCTCTTCTCCTCTACGCGTTCCGCCGCCACGCGCTCGCGCTCATCGTGGCGATGGGTGTGGCCTCATTCGCCCTCAACCTCTATATGACCGCGGTTGCGCCCTCGGCGGCGTTCTACCTGCCGTTCACGCGCTTCTGGGAGCTCTTGATCGGCAGCTACCTCGCCGTCGTTTCCACAAAAGATGCTTCCCATGTCAAAGCCATAGCGGGCGCTGTGCTCGTCGTCGCCGGCTTCGCGCTGATCCACGGCGAGCGCGCCTTCCCCGGCGCGTGGGCGCTGCTTCCGGCCGTCGGCACCGCGCTGCTCATCTCCGCCGGGCCGCAGGCGTGGTTGAACCGCACGGTGCTTTCCCACCCGGCGGCGGTGGCGGTGGGGCTGATCAGCTATCCGCTCTATCTGTGGCACTGGCCGCTCCTTTCTTTCGCGCGAATCGTCCAACAGGGAGAAATCCCGGCGGCAACCCGAATCGGGTTGCTGGCTTTGAGTTTCCTGCTGGCCTGGGCCACCTACCAGTTCCTCGAGAAACCGATCCGCTTCGGCGTGAAGCTGCGCCGCATCGCGGTGCCCGGCCTCGCCACCGCGATGGTGCTCGCGGGCATCGCGGGCGCGATGGCGCTGCGCGGGGCGATCGAGCCGCATTCGGCGTCGGTGCCGATGGTGGGCGAGATCTCGCGCGCCGCGGAGGACTGGCGCTACCGCGGCGACAAGGTGATCGCGGGCGACACGCCGAAGGCGGTGCTGTTCTTCGGCGACAGCCACATGCAGCA
>DASVFV010000148.1:0-11292 GCA_036379875.1 Burkholderiales bacterium
CGAATCCTTTGCGGCGCTGTTCGAGGAGAGCCTCAATCGCAAGGAGATGCGCATCGGCGAGGTCATCACCGCCGAGGTGGTGAGCGTCGATGAAAACTTCGTAGTGGTGAACGCGGGGCTGAAGTCCGAGAGCGTGATCGCGGTCGACGAATTCCGCAACGTCGCCGGGCAGGTGGAAGTGAAGCCCGGCGATTTCGTCAGCGTCTCGATCGAGGCGCTGGAAGACGGCTACGGCGCGACGCGCCTGTCGCGCGACAAGGCGAAGCGCATGGCCGCGTGGCTCGATCTCGAGAAGGCGCTCGAGTCGGGCGAGAAGATCAAGGGCGTGATCACCGGCAAGGTGAAAGGCGGCCTGACCGTGATGGCGCGCGGCATCCGCGCGTTCCTGCCGGGCTCGCTGGTCGACCTGCGCCCGGTGAAGGACACCACGCCGTACGAGGGCAAGGAGCTCGAGTTCAAGGTCATCAAGCTCGATCGCAAGCGGAACAACGTGGTCGTGTCGCGCCGCGCGGTGCTCGAGGAGACCGCGGGCGCCGAGCGCGAGCAGCTGCTCGCCTCGCTGCAGGAAGGCGCCACCGTCAAGGGCATCGTCAAGAACATCACCGACTACGGCGCGTTCGTGGACCTGGGCGGCATCGACGGCCTGCTGCACATCACCGACCTCGCCTGGCGGCGCGTCAAGCATCCGTCGGAAGTGCTGAACGTCGGCGACGAAGTGACCGCCAAGGTCCTCAAGTTCGATTCCGAGAAGAACCGCGTCTCGCTGGGCTTGAAGCAGCTCGGCGAAGATCCCTGGGTCGGCATCGCTCGCCGTTACCCGCAGGGCACGCGACTGTTCGGCAAGGTCACGAATCTCACCGACTACGGCGCGTTCGTGGAGGTCGAGTCCGGCATCGAGGGCCTGGTGCACGTGTCCGAGATGGACTGGACCAACAAGAACGTGCATCCCTCCAAGGTGGTGCAGGTCGGCGACGAGGTCGAGGTCATGATCCTCGAGATCGACGAAGAGCGTCGCCGCATCTCGCTCGGCATGAAGCAGTGCATGCCCAACCCCTGGGAAGATTTCGCCCGCGAGTACAAGAAGGGCGACAAGGTGAAGGGCCAGATCAAGTCGATCACCGACTTCGGCGTGTTCGTCGGCCTGCCTGGCGGCATCGACGGCCTGGTGCACCTCTCCGACCTGTCGTGGAGCACGGCGGGCGAGGAGGCGGTGAAGAACTTCAAGAAGGGCGAGGAGGTCGAGGCGGTGGTGCTGTCGATCGACATCGAGCGCGAGCGCATCTCGCTCGGCATCAAGCAGCTCGAGGGCGACCCGTTCACCAACTTCATCGCCGGCCACGAGAAGAACAGCATCGTCACCGGCACCGTGAAGTCGGTCGACGCCAAGGGCGCGGTGGTCGACATCGGCGGCGCCGAGGGTTATCTGCGCGCCTCCGAGTTCGCGCGCGACCGCGTGGACGATCTCACCAAGCACCTGAAGGAGGGCGACAGCGTGCAGGCGATGATCATCAACGTCGACCGCAAGAACCGCTCGATCAATCTGTCGGTCAAGGCGAAGGATCTGTCCGAAGAGACCGAGGCGATGAAGCAGCTGCGCACCGAGAACGCCGCGGCCAGCGCCGGCGCGACCAACCTCGGCGCGCTGCTCAGGGCGAAGCTGGACAAGAAGGACGGCAACCCGCAGCAATAACAGATCTAAAGGGGGGAAATGGTTGCCATGACCAAGTCGGAACTGATCGCGCGCCTCGCGCAGCGCTATCCGCAGCTCGTGGCGAAGGACGCGGAGTACGCGGTGAAGATGATCCTCGACGCGATGACGCACAGCCTGCTCGGCGGCCATCGCATCGAGATCCGCGGCTTCGGCAGCTTCGGCCTGAACTACCGGCCGCCGCGCACCGGGCGCAACCCGAAGTCCGGCGAGAAGGTGCAGGTGCCGGAGAAGTACGTGCCGCACTTCAAGGCGGGCAAGGAGCTGCGCGAGCGGGTCGACTCCGCCACCGCCCCCGCGCCGGCGGCGCAACAGGAGCGCGCTTCCCAGCCGGTCCGGTGACCGCCCGGTGAGACTCCTCACCTGGGCGATCCGCGTGGCGGTGTTCCTGCTGCTCATCGCGTTCGCGGCCAAGAATGTGGAGCCGGTGCCGCTGCGCTTCTTCTTCAACCTCGAGGTGCAGTCCCCGCTGGTGCTCGCGCTGCTGGGCGCGTTCGCGCTCGGCGCGCTGTTCGGCGTGCTCGCGCTGGTCGGCACGGTGGTGCGCCTGCGCCGCGAGATCTCGCGCCTGAAGCGGCCGGTGGAGGAGCCGTCCGCGGCGGCGTTTCCTCCGCCGCCGCCGATCTAGCCATGGAGTTCGAATACTGGTGGCTGCTCGGCTTCCCGCTCTTCTTCGGCCTGGGCTGGATGGCGGCGCGCATCGACATCAAGCAGATCGTCACCGAGTCGCGCACCCTGCCGCGCTCCTACTTCAAGGGCCTCAACTTCCTGCTGAACGAGCAGCCCGACAAGGCGATCGAGGCCTTCATCGAGGTGGTGAAGGTCGACCCGGAGACCGTCGAGCTGCATTTCGCTCTGGGGAGCCTGTTCCGCCGGCGCGGCGAGTACGACCGCGCGATCCGCATGCACCAGAACCTGCTCGAGCGCGCCGACCTCGGTCCCGAGCAGAAGCTGCAGGCGCAGGTCGAGCTCGGGCAGGACTACCTCAAGGCCGGCATCCTCGACCGCGCCGAGGAGGTTTTTTCCAGGCTGGAAAAAACCAGCCAGAGCATGGTGGCGCGCCGCCACCTGCTGGAGATCTACGAGCAGGAGAAGGACTGGCCGCGCGCCATCGAGATGACCAAGCAGGTCGAGACCGACCCGCGCGCGCTCGCGCAGTACCTGTGCGAGCTCGCCGCCTCCGAGGCCGCCCAGTCGCGCCCCGACGCGGCGCGCCGCCACCTCGAACAGGCGCTCGACGAGAACCGCAAGTGCGTGCGCGCCAGCCTGCAGCTCGGCGACCTGGAGAAGGCCGAGGGCGCGCCCGACAAGGCGATCGAGCACTGGATGCGCATCGAGTCGCAGAACCCGGCCTACCTCGCGCTCGTCGCGCAGCGCCTGGTCGAGACTTACCGCGACGCGGGCCGCGCGGAGGAGGGGCTCACGCTGCTCGCCAACTATCTCGAGCGCTATCCGTCGCTCGATCTGCTCGACACGGTGTTCCAGCAGACCCTCGAGGTGAAGGGGCCGGAGCAGGCTTACGCGATGGTGCGCGACGAGCTGAAGCGCAACCCGACGCTGCTCGGCCTCGATCGCCTGCTCGAGGCGCAAATCATCGCCGCCGGCTCGCCCGACAAGCGGCGCGACCTGGAGCTGGTGCGCAATCTGGTGCACGGCCACACGCGGCGCCTGGCTCGCTACCGCTGCGAGGCCTGCGGCTTCAAGGCGCGCCAGTTCCACTGGCAGTGCCCGGCCTGCGGCGGCTGGGAGACGTATCCGCCGCGGCGCACCGAAGAATTCGAGCTGACGCCATGAGAAAGCTCGCATGAACGTGACCGTGATCGGCACCGGATATGTCGGCCTCGTCACGGGCGCCTGCCTGGCGGACGCGGGCAACCATGTCTTCTGCCTGGACGTGGACGAGAACAAGATCGCGCTGCTGAACGAGAACAGGATCCCGATCTTCGAGCCGGGCCTCGAGCCGATCGTGCGCCGCAACCGCGAGGCGGGGCGGCTCGCGTTCTCCACCGACGTGGCGGCGAGCGTGGCGCACGCGGAGCTGCAGCTGATCGCCGTCGGCACGCCGCCCGGCGAGGACGGCTCGGCCGACATGCAATACGTGCTCGCCGCGGCGCAAGCCATCGCGAAGCACATGAACTCGCACAAGGTGGTCGCGACCAAGTCCACGGTGCCGGTCGGCACCGGCGATCGGATCCGCGAGGCGATGCGCCAGGTCACCAGGCAGGACTTCTCGGTGGTGTCGAACCCGGAGTTCCTGAAGGAGGGCGCCGCGGTGGAGGACTTCATGCGCCCGGACCGCGTCATCATCGGCGCCGACGATCCGCGCGCGGTCGCGCTGCTGCGCCAGCTCTACGCGCCGTTCCAGCGCAACCACGAGCGCGTCATGGTGATGAGCGTGCGCTCCGCCGAGCTCACCAAGTACGCCGCCAACTCGATGCTCGCGACGCGCATCTCGTTCATGAACGAGCTCGCCAACCTCGCCGAGGCGATCGGCGCCGACATCGAGGAAGTACGCCGCGGCATCGGCTCGGATCCGCGCATCGGCTACCAGTTCCTCTACCCGGGCGCCGGCTTCGGCGGCTCGTGCTTCCCGAAGGACGTGAAGGCGCTGCGTCGCAGCGCGGCGGACGCGGGCCGGGTGCTGCGCATCATCGACGCGGTGCACGAGGTCAACGAGGCGCAGAAGCATGTGCTCGGGCAGAAAATAAAGAACCGGCTGGGAGACCTGAAAGGCAAATGCATCGCGGTCTGGGGCCTCGCGTTCAAGCCGAACACCGACGACATGCGCGAGGCGCCCAGCCTTGCGCTGATCGACGACCTGATCGCCGCCGGCGCCAGGGTGCGCGCGTACGATCCGGTGGCGGGCAAGGCCTTCGCCAGGGCCGGCGTGCACGTGGCGCGCTCGGCGCTCGAGGCGCTCGAAGGCGCCGACGCGCTCGCGGTGGTGACCGAGTGGCAGGAGTTCCGCAGCCCGGACTTCGCCGCGATCAAGAACACGCTGCGCACCCCGGCGATCTTCGACGGGCGTAACCTGTACGATCCGACGGTGGTGAAGGGGCACGGGATCGAGTACTTCCCGATCGGGAGAAAAACATAGATACGTCGAAGGCCCGGGTGCTGGTGGTCGGCGACGTGATGCTGGATCGCTACTGGTTCGGCGACGTGTCGCGCATCTCGCCGGAGGCCCCGGTGCCGGTGGTCCTGATCAACAAGGAAGATCAAAGGCTCGGCGGTGCGGCCAACGTGGCGTGGAACTGCCGCGAGCTCGGCGCGCGCACGCGTCTCCTGTCGGTGGTGGGGAAGGACGAGCCGGGCCGCGCGCTCGAGAAGCTGCTGAAGGAAAACCGCATCGAGGCCAGCCTGCATCGCGACGGCGGCCTGAACACCACGCAGAAGCTGCGCGTGATCGGCCGCCACCAGCAGCTCATCCGCATCGACTTCGAGCGCCCGCCGTCGCGCGAGGTGCTCGCCTCCAAGCTCGAGGAGTTCAAGCGCGCGCTCGGCGAGACCGACGTGGTGATCCTGTCCGACTACGGCAAGGGCGGGCTCACGCACATCGCCGAGATGATCCGCGCCGCGCGCCGCGCGAAGAAGCGCGTGCTGGTCGACCCGAAGGGCGACGACTACTCGCGCTACAAGGGCGCGAGCATCATCACGCCGAACACCGCCGAGCTGCGCGAGGTGGTCGGCACCTGGAAGGACGAGAAGGACCTCAAGGCCCGCGCGCAGGCCCTCGCGGCGAAGCTCGGCCTCGAGGCGCTGCTCCTCACGCGCGGCGAGGATGGAATGTCCTTATTTCAAAAAACCAAAATCACGACCATCAAGGCCGAAGCGCGGGAAGTCTTCGACGTCACCGGCGCCGGCGACACGGTGATCGCCACGCTCGCGGTGATGCTCGCCGCCGGCGCGAAGCTCGAGGCCGCGGTGCGCATCGCGAACCGCGCGGCCGGCATCGTGGTCGGCAAGCTCGGCACCGCGGCCGCCACGCACCGGGAGCTGTTCGGGAAACAATGAGCGCAAAGCGATGAGCTACATGATCGTCACCGGGGCGGCGGGCTTCATCGGCTCGCGCCTCGTCGCCGGGCTGAACCGGCGCGGCATGACCAACGTGATCGCGGTCGACAACCTCGCGCACGCCGACAAGTTCCGCAACCTCGCGGACTGCGAGATCGCGGACTACCTGGACCACGCCGAGTTCATCGCCCGCCTCGAGCGCTTCGACGGCGAGGTGAGCGCGCTGTTCCACCAGGGCGCCTGCTCCGACACCATGGAGAGCGACGGGCGCTACATGCTCGACAACAACTACGAGTTCTCCAAGCGCCTGCTGCACTGGTGCCAGGAAGAGGAGGTGCCCTTCATCTACGCCTCCTCGGCCTCGGTGTACGGCGCCGGCCCCGAGTTCCGCGAGGAGCGCCGCTGCGAGAAGCCGCTCAACGTCTACGGCTACTCGAAGTTCCTGTTCGACCAGTACGTAAGAAGGCTTTTAGAGGAGAAAACTTCTCAAGTTGCTGGACTGCGCTATTTCAACGTCTACGGCCCGAACGAGCAGCACAAGGGGCGCATGGCCTCGGTCGCTTTCCATGCCTATCACCAGCTTCTCGCCGGCGGCAAGGTGAAGCTCTTCGTCGGCTCCGGCGGCTATGGAAACGGCGAGCAGAAGCGCGACTTCGTGTACGTGGACGACGTGGTCGAGGTGAACCTCTGGCTGCTGGAGAACCCGCAGGTGTCCGGGGTGTTCAATTGCGGCACCGGGCGAGCGCAGAGCTTCAACGAGCTCGCCGCCGCCGTCATCAATGTGACGCAGGGCACGCATCTTTCCCCGAAGGACTTGGCCGCGAAAGGGCTGATCGAGTACATCACCTTCCCGCCGGGGCTGGTCGAGAAATACCAGAGCTTCACGCAGGCCGATCTCACGCAGCTGCGCGCAGCGGGCTACGCGCGCGAGTTCAAGCCGGTGGAGGAGGGCGTCGCCGCCTACATGGCAGAGCTGCAGAAGAGATGAACAAGACGGTCGAGGATTTCATCGGCAACACGCCGCTGGTGCGGCTGCAGCGCCTGCCGGGGCAAGACAGGAACCTGCACCTGGTGAAGCTGGAGGGCAACAACCCGGCCGGGTCGGTGAAGGATCGCCCGGCGATCTCGATGATCCGCCACGCCGAGCGGCGCGGGCGCCTCAAGCCCGGCGACACGCTGATCGAGCCGACTTCGGGCAACACCGGCATCGCGCTCGCCATGGCGGCGGCGATCCGCGGCTACCGCATGGTGCTGATCATGCCCGAGCACCTGTCGGTGGAGCGCCGCCAGACCATGCGCGCGTTCGGCGCCGAGATCGTGCTCACGCCCAGGGAAGGCGGCATGGAGGCGGCGCGCGACCTCGCCGAGCGCATGGTGCGCGACAAGAAGGGCGTGATGCTCGACCAGTTCGCCAACCCGGACAACCCGCTGGTGCACTACGAGACCACCGGGCCGGAGATCTGGCGCGACACCGAGGGGCGCATCACGCATTTCGTCTCGAGCATGGGCACCACCGGCACCATCATGGGCTGCTCGCGCTTCTTCAAGCAGAAGAACCCGAAGATCCAGGTGATCGGCTGCCAGCCCGCCGAGGGCTCGCAGATCCCCGGCATCCGCAAGTGGCCCGACGCCTACCTGCCCAAGATCTACGACCGCAAGCGCGTCGACCGGCTCGAGCACGTGAGCCAGGCCGAGGCCGAGGAGATGACCCGGCGCCTGGCGCGCGAGGAGGGCATCTTCGCCGGCATCTCCTCCGGCGGCGCCGTGCACGTGGCGCTGAGAATCTCCAAGGAACTGAAGAATGCGGTGATCGTCTCGGTGATCTGCGACCGCGGCGACCGTTACCTGACGACCGGGGTGTTTCCGGATTGACCCCCACCCTCGTCTTCGACATCGAGACCGTGCCGGACGTGGCGGGCTTGCGCCGCCTGCACGACCTGCCCGAGGACCTGCCCGATTCCGACGTGGCCGAGCTCGCGTTCCAGAAGCGCCGCGTGCAGACCGGCAACGACTTCCTGCCGCACTACCTGCAGCGCGTGGTGGTGATCTCCTGCGTGCTGCGCAACGACGAGGGCGTGCGCGTGTTCTCGATCGGCGAGCCGGAGACGGGCGAGGCGGCGGCGATCAAGCGCTTCTTCGAGGGCATCGACAAGTACCTGCCGCAGATCGTGTCGTGGAACGGGCGCGGCTTCGACCTGCCGGTGCTGGTCAACCGGGCGCTGCAGCACGGCGTGGGCGCGGCGTGCTTCTGGGACACCGGCAAGGACAACCAGGACTTCCGCTTCAACAACTACATCAACCGCTTCCACGACCGCCACCTCGACCTGATGGACGTGCTCGCGCTCTACGGCGGGCGCGGCTCGCCGCTCGACGACGTGGCGCGCCTGGCGGGCTTCCCCGGCAAGCTCGGCGTGGGCGGCAACGCGGTGTGGGACAGCTACCGGCGCGGCGAGCTCGCGGCGATCCGCAACTACTGCGAGGCGGATTGCGTGAACACCTACCTCATCTACCTGCGCTTCCAGCTCATGCGCTGCGTGCTCGACCCGGCGCGCTACGCCGAGGAGTGCGGCGTGCTGCGCGCCGCGCTGGAGAAGCGCGCCGAGCCGCACTGGCAGGAGTTCCTCCGGCTCTGGAAGACCTGATCCTCAGCATCGACGCGCTCGACGCCGAGGGGCGCGGCGTGGCGCGCAACGCGGACGGCAAGGTGGTGTTCGTCGAAGGCGCGCTGCCCGGCGAGCGCGCGGCCGTTTCCGTCTTCAACAAGAAGCGCAAATTCGAGACCGCCCGCGCCCTGCAGATCCTGGAATCCTCCGCGGGCCGGCGCGCGCCGCCTTGCCCGCATTTCGGCACGTGCGGGGGCTGCGCCACGCAGCACGCCGACGAGCGCACGCAGATGGCGGCCAAGCAGCGCTGGCTCGAGGACTGCCTGGAGCGCATCGGCAAGGTCAAGCCGGAAACGCTGCTGCCGATCCTCTACGGGCCGGAGTGGGGCTACCGCCATCGCGCGCGCCTCTCGGTGCGCCACCTGGCGAGCCGCGGCGCGATGGTCGGCTTTCGCGAGCGGCGCTCCACGCACGTCGCGGAAATGCGCGAATGCCACGTCCTGCCGCAACCGGTTTCGCAACTGATCGTCCCCCTGAGATCATTGGTGGGAAGCCTGTCCATCCGCGAGCGCCTGCCGCAGATCGAGGTCGCGGTCGGCGACAACGCCACCGTCCTGGTGTTCCGCCATTTGCTGCCGCTCGACCTTTCCGACCAGGAAATACTCAAGGAATTCGCCGGGCGCCACGGCGTGCACGTCTGGCTGCAGCCCGGCGGGCCCGAGAGCGCGCGGCCCTTCGAGCCGGCGCACAGCGAGCTTTACTACGAGCTGCCCGAGTTCGGCGTGCGCATCGGCTTCCGGCCCACCGAGTTCACGCAGGTGAACTTCGCGGTGAACCGCATGCTCGTGTCGCGCGCGCTGCGCCTGCTCGACGCGCAGCCCGGCGAGCGCGTCGCGGACCTGTTCTGCGGGCTGGGGAATTTCTCGCTGCCGCTCGCGCGGCGGGGCGCGCAGGTGATCGGCTTCGAGGGCAACCGCGAGCTGGTCGAGCGTGCGCGGCAGAACGCCGCGGCGAACGGACTGGTCGCGCAGTTCGAGGCGGTGGATCTCTTCAAGAATGGGATTGCCGCGTTCGGGCCGTTCGACAAAATCCTGATCGATCCGCCGCGGGAGGGTGCGGTGGAAGTGGTGAAGGCGCTGCCGGCGCAGTGGCCGCGGCGCATCGTCTACGTTTCGTGCGATCCGGCCACGCTCGCGCGCGACGCCGCAATCCTCGTGCACACGCAGGGCTTCCGGCTCTCCGCCGCCGGCGTGGCGAACATGTTCCCGCACACCGCGCACGTCGAAAGCGTGGCGCTGTTCGATCGCTGATGCGGCTGCTGCTTCTCCTGTTGTTCTGCGGCGAAGCGCTCGCGGCCGGCGGGCGCCACTGGAGCATCGCGGTCGACAGCCTGGATTGCCGGGCGGCGCTGACCATCGGCTTGCGCGTGCGCTACCTCGGGCCGGCCGGCGCGGTGGAAGCGCCGCTCGCGCAGATGGACGGCGGCCGGGTGCTGCCCGCGAGCGTGTCGTGGCGGCAGGGAAGCAAGATGCTCGCGCAATGGCTGTCCGCGGGCGGCTTGCGCAACATCGAGCCCGGCGACCTCGGCCATGTCGAGGTGCGCTTCGACGCCGGCGGCGCGAGCTTCGAGTTCGGCGACGTTCCGGCTCTCGCGCTCGACGCGGCGAAATGCCGCCTGCACGCGGGCCCTGCGCCGGTGACGGCCAAGGCAGCGGGCCAGCTGACCGTGCATCGGGCGAGATATCCGTGCCGGCCCTCGCGCAGCGTGGCCGCGGACTATCCGCCGTATCTGCCGAAGCAGCTGCTGCTGTTCGGGCGCGGCTACCTGCCGAGCGCGCGCGAAGTCGCGCTGCCGATGGGCCGCGCGCCGGCGCAGGCGTACGCGTATTCCGGGCCCGACGAGCTGAAGGCGCTCGAAGCGGCGGCGCGCAAAGCAATCGCGGCCGATTTTCCGCAGTATGACAAGGCGCGCCACTTCGCTTTCAACTGGGGCGTGCAGAAAGCGCGCAGCGGCAACGACCTGTACTCGATCGGAATATACGAGCTGCGCGCCTGTCCGGCGGCCTGAAAGTTGCCAAGTTCAGGCGCGGACCAGTCCGTGAGCGAGCTGCGCAGCGCCGCCTTCGACCTCTTCAATGCGGCGCGCGTCACCGCGCAGTCGGCGCGCCCGCGCCTCGAGAGCGAGCTGCAGAAAAAGCAAGGGCGCCCGTAGGCGCCCTTGGAGATGGGATCCCCGCCTTCGCGGGGATGACTTCAGTCTCGATCGCCCGCCAGCGCGAGCAGCAGGTGCAGCAGGTTGGCGAAGATGTTGAACAGGCTCATGTAGACACCGGTAGTCGCCATCACGTAGTTGGTCTCGCCGCCGCGCATGATGCGCTGCAGGTCGTAGAGCAGGAACATCGAGAACACCACGATCACCAGCGTGGAGATGGTGAGCGCGAGCGCCGGGATCTGCAGGAACATGTTGGCCAGCATGGCGACGAGCAGCGCGATCATGCCGACGAACAGGAACTTGCCCATGAACGAGAGATCGCGCTTGATGGTCTGCGCAGCCGCGCCCATGGCAAAGAAGATCACGCCCGTGCCGACCGCGGCGTAGCCGACCAGCGCCATGCCGTTCTTCATGGACAGCGCGACGTTCAGGATCGGCCCCAGCCACCAGCCGAGCAGGCCGGTCATCAGCAGGAGCAGCGCGACGCCCAGGCCGCTGTTGCGGTTGGCCGCGATCGCGTACTGCAGGCCGATCACCGCCGCGAGCATCACCACGGTGCTGATGATCGGGCTCGCCATGATGATGCCGCTCGTCGCCATGCCGATCCAGGCGCCGATCACGGTCGGCACCATGGTCAGGGCAAGCAGGAGATAGGTGTTGCGCAGGACCTTCTGGCCCTCGGCCGGTACGGCAACGTCGGCCGGGCTGTAGCTGCTGCGGAAGTCCTGGTTGCTCGTGCGAACTGGCTTCAATTC
>DASVFV010000149.1:0-3022 GCA_036379875.1 Burkholderiales bacterium
AGCTCCGGCTTGAACGTCCAGCGGTTGGTCCCCAGGTTGACCAGCCGTTCCGGATCGTATTGTTCGTAGGGCGCGATGACCTGCAGGCTCGCGCCGGCGATCAGGTCCTGGCGGTAGCTGCGGAACTCGGCGAGCGAGAGCGCCGGCGCGCCGTAGAAGTTCACCGTGACGCGGAACGCGGGGTCCAGGCCGCCGCAGATGTCGCGCAACACCGGGACACCGTCCGCTTCCGCCGTGCCGGACAGGCATCCCGCCGCGAGCACCGCGTCGAACTTGGCCGACTTGCCCCACGCGTCGAACGAGCGCGCATACGCGACAAGCGGCGCGTGGATCTCGAGCGCGGCGTTCTGCAGCGGCGTGGCCGGGTCGGTCGCAAGGCCGCCCGTCGAATACGTATAGCCCGCGACCAGGAAGTTCAGCCCCACCGGCACGTTGGAATAGGCGCGCGGCTCGAGCTGCTGCGCCCATACCGGCGTCGCGGACAGCGCGAGCACAAGGAGAAGGCGCGTCACCCGGCGATGTTAGGCAGCCCCGGCGCGCTCGGAATATCGGACCTTGGTCGCATGCTCATAGGCGGCGACGGCCGCGGCGACGTCCTGCAGGCCGGTGCCGGTCGAGTCGAACACGATGATCTCGTCCGCTCGCTCGCGCCCGGGCTTGCGCCCGGCGACCACCTCGCCGAGCTCGCCATGCACGTCGGCCGCCGTCATGACCCCCGCCTCGATGGCGTGATGCAGATCGCCGATGCGGGCGGCCTGCTCGGTCAGGTCCGTAATTACCTTGGCCTCGGCGAGCAGGCGCGGGTCGATCTCCTGCTTGTGCTCGTTGTCGGCGCCGACCGCCGCGATGAAGGTGCCCGCGCGCACCGTGTCGCGCTCGATGAAATAGCGCGTGGCGGTGGTGCACGTGATGACGATGTCGCTCGCGCGCACGGCTTCCCCGAGGTCATGCACGGGCATCGTGCCGCGTCCGAACGCGGCCGCCCTGCCCGGCTCGCGGTCATAGGCAAGAACGCGCCGCGGCGTGCGGACCTGCCGCAAGGCCTCGAGCTGCGCCGCCGCCTGGCCGCCGCAGCCGCAGATCAGTGCGGTGTCGCAGTCCGGCCGCGCGAGGTATCTGACGGCAACCGCGCTCGCCGCTGCGGTGCGAAGCGCGGTGATCGAGATCGAGTCCATGATCGCGAGCGGCTTGCCGTTCGTGGCATCGAACAGGATCACCGCGCCCTGGATGGTCGGCAGCTCGGTGTTGCCAGGGAAGTTCGCATTGATCTTGGCGGCGAAATAGCAACCGAGGAAACCCGCCTTCACATGAAAGCCGCCGTCGCGCGCGTGCATGCCCAGGATTCCCGGCGGCGGGACCTGTCCGAGCGCGAGCCGGCGAAACGCGTCCTCGACTGCGCCGATGCAGGCACCATGCGTCAGCAAGCGCTCGACGTCCTCGCGACCGAGCAGCAGTGTCGCGTTCATATTCCCAGCAGCTCGCTCGCGTTGCCGGCCACGACCCGCTCGCGGTCGATGCCCGGCAGCCCAAACCCGCCAAGCATCGACGACAGGCGCTGCGCCAGGTCGCTTTCCTGCACCACCGGCCAGTCGCTCCCGGCGACCACGCGCCCGGGGCCGAGCAACTCGAGCGCGCCGCGCAGCGTTGCCGGCTTCATGCCGGTCGTGTCGATGTAGACACCGTCGGGCAGGCGATCGGCGAGCAGCAGCCCGCCCAGCGCGAGCGCGGTCACCACGACCTTCAGGCCGCGGTGCGCCTCGAACATCCCGGCGCCGATCATCGCCAGGATCGCCGCTGCGTTGATCGTGCCACGCGCGAGCCGCTCGTTCCTGAAACGTCCGCGCAGCGGCAGGTCCGGCACCGGATGCAGGAACACCGGAACGCCGAGCGACGCGGCGGCGGCGAGGAGCGGCTGCGCCTGCTCGCAGTCGGGCAGCAGCTCGCCCTTCGCGCTTTCGACGAACACGCCGCGCACGCCCAGCACCTTCACCGCGCGCGTCAGCTCCTGCGCCGCGGGCGCGCCGCCATAGGCGTCCACGCTCGCCAGGCCTACCACGCCGCGGTGCCGGCTCGCGAGCGCGGCGATGGAATCGTTGATCCGCTGCGCCGGTACGCCGGGAACGAACTCGAGCGGCGTGCTGACGACGCGCGCCTGCAGCGCTCCGAGCGAGCCCTCCAGCGCCGCTTCATCCGCGAGCAGCGGCCATTTCGCCGCGGCCTGCGACGGCAGGCCGCCGACGAAATGGTTGTGGAAATCGATCAGCCCGGCCGCCATCGGCGCCCTCTACGGAAAGAGCTTCACCGGCCCGCCGACTG
This sequence comes from Burkholderiales bacterium, assembly GCA_036379875.1. Classification (GTDB taxonomy): domain Bacteria; phylum Pseudomonadota; class Gammaproteobacteria; order Burkholderiales; family SG8-39; genus SCGC-AG-212-J23. The sequence continues at coordinate 2,317 of DASVFV010000149.1, forward strand.
CACGCCAGCCGGAATGGCCACTGTTCATGTATTTGGCGTCGAAGCCCGCCTCGCGCAGCTTGATCGCGGTCTTGCAGCCGATGTGGAAGCCGTAAGCGCAGTACACCACCACCGGCTCGGACTTCGACAGCTCGCCGATCCAGCTCTGGATCTGCTCTGGATCGCGCCACGGGATGTCGGCCGCGATGTCCTGCTGCCGGGAGACGAAATGGCGCGGCCGCACGTCGATCACCTGCACCGGCTTGCCCGACGCGAGCATCTCCCGCACCTCCTCCACCGCGATGCCCTGGACCTCGCCGAACTCCGGCTGCTCGAGCGGCCGCGGCGGCGCGACCTTGCGCGCATCCTCGTAGCGCATCTCGAGCGCCGCCCAGTCGATGTTGCGGAAGAAGGTGTCCACGTACGCCCGCGCATTGGCGCCGAAGTCCATGTGGTAGGCGTGCTCGTACATGTCGAGCGCGAGGATCGGCACGCCGCTCGCGACCGCCTGCGAATGCTCCGAGGCGTACTGGTTGATGAGCCGCCCGTCGCGGGGCACGTACGTCAGCAGCACCCAGCCCGAGCCGCCGCCCAGCGCATAGCCCATGGCGCGGAACTCGGAGCGCCAGCGCTCGAGCGAGCCGAAATGCTCGGCGAGGACCTGCGACATGCCCTTGGTGGGCTGCCCGTCGCCGCCCAGGCTGGCGAAGTAGAGCTCATGCAGCAG
>DASVFV010000150.1:0-11502 GCA_036379875.1 Burkholderiales bacterium
GGCGCGGTCGCCGGCCTGGTGGCGATCACACCGGCGGCCGGCAACGTCGGAATTCCCGGCGCATTCGTGATCGGCCTCGCTGCCGGCATCGTCTGCCTCTGGGGCGTGAGCGGCCTGAAGAAGATGCTGGGCGCGGATGACTCGCTCGACGTGTTCGGCGTGCACGCGGTCGGCGGCATCCTTGGCGCGCTGCTCACCGGCGTGTTCAACTCGCCGGCGCTCGGCGGCCCGGGTTTCGTCACCGACTGGGTCACTGCGCAGACCGGTTTCAGCTCGATCGGCGAGCAGTTGTGGGTACAGGCCAAGGCGGTGGGTCTGACCGTGATCTGGTCCGCCGTGGTCGCCTTCATCGCGTACAAGCTGGTCGACCTGACGATCGGCCTGCGGGTCGCGGAAGAAGACGAGCGCGAAGGCCTCGATACCGCAGCGCACGGGGAAGCCGCCTACCGGATGTAAGGAGTTACTAACCTAAAAAGGGGCGCTGCGGCGCCCTTTTTTATTTCTGGGCGAGCTTCTCCAGCAGCTCGAGAAGCTGCTCGCGCTCCCCGGCGGTAAGCCGCGCCGCAACGCGCCGCTCGTGCGCGCGGATGCGCCGCTTCAGGTTCGCCACCAGCGTACGGCCGCTACGTGTAAGCCACAGGCCGTTGGTGCGCCGATCCTCGCCGCGGCGGCGCTCGAGCATCCCGCGCGCCTGCAAGGCATGCAGCACGCCGACCAGCGTCGATCGATCGAGACCCACCGCTTGCGCGAGCCGGCTTTGCGTCACGCCCGGATTGGCCTCGATCAGGAGCAGGATGCCGACGCGCCCCGGCGGCAGGTCGCTGACGGTGGCGCCGAAATCGCGGAACACGGCCTGCTGCGCGAGCCGCAGACGGTAGCCGAGGAGGCCGGGCAGCGGGCCCGGGCGCAGGGTTTCTTTGGGATGCAAACGGTTGCTACCATCGTAGATTCTCCACGCAGGCCATGCAAATCACTCTGCTCGGTCATCCGCAACCCGTCGCGGTGCAGGCGGGCGAGACGCTGCTCGCTTCGCTGCTGCGAGCCGGGCTGCCGTTTCCGTTTTCCTGCCAGAGCGGAAACTGCGGGACCTGCAAGTGCGAGCTGGTGGCGGGCGAAGTGCGCGAGCTGGAGTATTCGCGGCAAGCGCTTTCCGCCGAGGAGCGCGCGCGCGGCATCGTGCTGGCGTGCCGTACGGAAGTCAGCGACGGCGCCGTGATCCGGCGCATCGATACCGATGAAGATCTGCCGATTCGATAACGACCGCCTCGGCCTGGTCGAGGCCGGCGAAGTGCTGGACGTGACGGAAGCGCTCGGCGCGATCCCGCCGCAGAACTGGCCCTACCGGCACGGCGACGCGCTGATCGCCAATCTGCCGGCGGTGCTGGAGCGCGCGAAGGCCCTTGCCGCGCGCGCGCCGCGGCGCAGGCTCGCCGAAGTAAAGCTGCTGCCGCCGGTGGCGAACCCTTCCAAGATCGTGAACGCGCCGATCAACTACCAGGCGCACATCGACGAGGCGAAGCGCGACCAGGGCATCGCGCACGGCCGCGAGATCAAGACCATCGCGGACTGGGGGCTGTTCCTCAAATCGCCGAGCTCGCTCACCGGCGCGGGCCAGGGGATCCGGCTGCGCTTTCCCGAGCGGCGCAACGATCACGAGGTCGAGCTCGCGGTGGTGATCGGCCGCGCAGCGAACCGCGTGAGCCGCGCGCAGGCGCTCGACTACGTGTGCGGCTACTCGATCGGCCTCGATATGACGCTGCGCGGCCCGGAGCTGCCGAGCTTTCGCAAGTCGATCGACACCTACAGCGTGCTCGCGCCGTGGCTGGTGACGCGCGACGAAGTGCCCGATCCCGGCAAGCTCGAGCTCTGGCTCACGGTCAACGGCGAGCCCCGCCAGCGCTCGAGCACCAGCCGCATGGTGTACGACGTGCCGCGCCTCATCGAGTACGCGACGAGCTTCTATACGCTGCACCCCGGCGACCTGATCTTCAGCGGCACGCCCGAAGGCGTCGGGCCGGTGAAGCCCGGCGACGAGATCCGCGCCGGCATCGAGCGCGTGGGCGAATTCGCCATCCGCGTGGCGCCGGATTACGCCTAGAATTCCGCCTTTTCGAGGATTTCATGGGTTACGCAATTCCCCTCTGGAGCCCGCCGTCGCTTCCGGTGGCCGGCACCTCCGACAGCTTCCCGGTGCGCCGCATCTTCTGCGTGGGGCGCAACTACGCCGAGCACCAGAAAGAGATGGGCGGCGACGGGCGCGAGCAGCCCTTCTTCTTCATCAAGAGCGCGCACGCGCTGGTGCCGAACGGCGGCGAGGTGCGCTATCCGGCCAAGACTTCCAACTACCACTACGAGACCGAGCTGGTGGTCGCGCTCGCCAAGGGCGGGCGCCACATCGACGCGAAGCGCGCCAACGACTACGTGTTCGGCTACGCGGTGGGACTCGACATGACGCGCCGCGACCTTCAGCAATGGGGCAAGGACCACGGGCGGCCATGGGACTTCGGCAAGGACTTCGACCAGGCCGCGCCGTGCGGCGCGCTGGTCTCGGCGACCAAGATCGGCCACCCGGCGCGCGGCGCGATCTGGCTCACCGTGAACGGCAAGCAGCGCCAGCGCGCCGACCTCGGCGACATGATCTGGTCGGTGCCCGAGCAGATCGCCTACCTCTCGGAGTACTACACCCTCGAGCCGGGCGATCTCATCTACTCCGGCACGCCGGCCGGTGTCGGTCCGGTGAAGCCGGGCGATGAGCTGCACGCGGGCATCGACGGCGTGGGCGAACTCAAGGTGAAGATCCTGCCCGCCTTGTGAAGCTGTATACGTACTTCCGCAGCTCCGCAGCGTTCCGCGTCCGCATTGCGCTCAACCTGAAGGGGCTCAAGTACCAGCCGGTGTTCGTCCATCTCGCGAAGGGCGAGCACCGCAAGCCCGAATACGCGAAGGTGAACGCGCAGGCGCTCGTGCCGACGCTGGAGCTCGACGACGGCACGCGCCTCAACCAGTCGCTCGCGATCATCGAATTCCTGGAGGAAAAGCATCCCAACCCGGCATTGCTGCCGAAGGATGCGCTCGCCCGCTCGCGCGTGCGTTCGCTGTCGTACCTGATCGCCTCCGAGATCCATCCGCTGAACAACCTGCGCGTGCTGCAGCACCTCAAGAATGCGCTCGGGCAGAGCCAGGAGCAGATCGACACCTGGTACCGCCACTGGATCGCCGACGGTCTGGCGAAGCTCGAGGCGGAACTGTCCGGCGGCACGGGCAAGTACAGCCATGGCGAGAGCCCCACCATGGCGGATTGCTGCCTGGTGCCGCAGATCTTCAACGCCAAGCGCTACAACTGCGACCTCGCGCCCTATCCGCGCACCATGCACGTGTTCGAGCAATGCATGAAGCTCGAGGCCTTCGACACCGCCCAACCCGCCAAGCAGCCCGACGCCGAATGAGCTACCGCCGACCTTACCGCGACACCCAGCCGGAGTACCTGTTCCCGCCTTACGCCTCGACCGTGAGGCGCGCGCCGTCCCAGCCGCTCGTCGTGCTGCCGCAGACGCTGTCCGAGCTCACTGCGCCGGTCTTTGGCTACGGCGACATCAAGCCCACCGACAGCGACCTCACCAAGCAGCACAAGGGCGATCCGCAGGGCGAGCGCATCGTGGTGAGCGGGCGCGTGCTGGACGAGAACAGCCGGCCGCTGCCCGGCGTGCTGATCGAGATCTGGCAGGCGAACGCCGCGGGGCGCTACAACCACCGCGTCGACCAGCACGACGCGCCGATCGATCCGAACTTCACCGGCGCCGGCCGCGTGCTCACCGACGCCGAGGGCCGCTACCGCTTCATGACCATCCGCCCGGGCGAGTACCCCTGGCGCAACCATTACAACGCGTGGCGCCCGGCGCACATCCACTTCTCGCTGTTCGGGCAGGCGATCGTGCAGCGCCTGGTCACGCAGATGTACTTCCCCGGCGACCCGCTGCTCGACTACGACCCGATGTTCACCTGCGTGCCCGACGTCAAGGCGCGCAACCGCCTGGTCTCGACGTTCGACTGGGAGACCACGATGCCGGAGTTCGCGCTCGGCTACCGTTTCGACATCGTGCTGCGCGGGCGCGATGCCACGCCGATGGAGAATCGCCGATGAGCCTGCGCGCCAGCACCTCGCAGACCATCGGGCCGTACCTGCGCATCGGCCTGGAATGGATGGTGATCGAGGACCTTGCGCCGCAGGGCGTGGCCGGCGAGCGCGTGCGCATCGAAGGCAAGGTCTTCGATGCGGACGGCAAGCCGGTGAACGACGCCGCGGTCGAGATCTGGCAGGCCAACGCTCAGGGCAAGTACGCGAGCCCCGAGGACCCGCAGGACAAGGCGATCGAGCCCGGCTTCCGCGGCTACGGCCGCTCGCTCACCGACGATGCCGGCGCATTTCGCTTCCGCACCATCAAGCCCGGCCGCGTACCCGGGCCGGACGGCAAGCCGCAGGCGCCGCATCTCACGGTGACGATCTTCATGCGCGGGCTACTCAAGCATCTGCACACGCGCATCTACTTCCCCGATGATCCGGCGAACGCCGACGACCCGGTGCTGAAGCTGGTTCCCGCGGAGCGCCGCGCCACGCTGATCGCGAAAAAGCGCAGCGACGGCGTCCTGGAGTGGAACGTGGTTCTCCAGGGCAGCAACGAAACGGTGTTTTTCGACACCTGAGCGCTCATTTGAACCTTCGGTGAGCCTCGAGCTCCTGTTCGCGGACGAAGCCTGCGCCGCGCTGATGTCCGACGAGAAGCTGCTGGGCGCGATGGCGCGCTTCGAAGGCGCGCTGGCCCGCGCCTCGGCGCGCCACGGCCTCGTGCCGGCCGCGCACGCGCAAACGATCTCGCGCGTCTGCGAGCGCGCGCGCTTCGATCCCGCGGCGCTGGCGCGCGAGGGGCGCGCCGGCACGCTCGTCATTCCGTTCGTCAAGCAGCTCACCGCGCAGGTCGCGGCGCAATCGCTCGAGGCCGCGCGCCACGTGCACTCGGGCGCCACCAGCCAGGATGTGATCGACACCGCGGCGGTGCTTTGCCTGAAGCCCGCCTGCGCGCGCGTGGCCGAGCTCGCCGTGCGCCTGGGCGACGCGGCGGCGGCGCTGGCGCGCCGCCATAAGGAGACGCGCACCTCGGCGCGCACGCTTCTGCAGCCGGCGCTCCCCGTGACCTTCGGCTGGAAGGCCGCGGTCTGGCTTTCCGTGCTCACGCGCAGCCTGCCCGCCCTGCGCAGCGCGAGCGCCGCTGCCTGCACGCTCCAGTTCGGCGGACCGAGCGGCACGCTTTCCTCGTTCGCCGACCACGGCGAGGCCGTGATGGCGACGCTCGCCGAGGAACTCGAGCTGCCCGCGAGCTTCGTCCCGTGGCACAGCGCGCGCGACCGCTTCGCGCGCCTGGGCGCCGAGCTCGCCATCCTCGCCGGCGCTTCCGGCAAGATCGGCCGCGACGTGTCGCTTCTCATGCAGCCGGAAGTCGGCGAAGCGTCGGAAGGCGCGCAGGCCGGCCGCGGCGGCTCTTCGAGCATGCCGCACAAGCGCAATCCCGCGCTTTCCATGCTCGCGCTCGAGGCGGCGCACCGCGCGCCCGGCCTCGCCGCCACGCTGCTCGCGCAGCTCGCGCCCGAGCACGAGCGCGGCCTTGGCCAATGGCAGAGCCAGTGGTTCACGCTGCGCAGCCTGGCGTGCGACACCGCGAGCGGCACCGCCGCGATGGCCGAGGCGCTGGAAGGTCTCGAAGTGAACGAGAAAGCGATGCGCGCCAACCTCGAGTCGCTGCTCAAGGGTCATGAGCGCGAGTCGGTCGGCGCTGCGGGCGCGATGGTCGAGCGCGCGCTCGCGGACTGGATTACTTCTCGCGGAACAGCGCCCTGACGTCCTCGGGAATCTGCTCGCCCTTCATCGGCGTGCCCGGTCCGTTCCTGAAGCGCCCCCACACGCGCTTCTCGTTGCCCTTGGCGAGCAGCGTGCCGTCGGCGCGCACCATCTCGTGCGCCACCGCGAACGAAGCGCCGCCGAAGCGCGCGATGCGCGAGCGCACCTCGCAGCGGTCGCCGTGCAGCGCGGGCGCGAGGAACTCGCAGTCGGCGCCGACCAGCGGCATGGCGAGATGCTCCTCGCGCATGCGCTTCGCGCCGTAGCCCACCGAGGCCATGAACGCCCAGGTGGCGGCATCCATCCAGCGGAAGTACGTCGGGTAAAAGATGATTCCGGCCGGATCGCAGTCGCCCCAGTAGACCTCGCAGGGAAAGCGCCCGACGATGGACCGGAACTCGCTCATCGAATCGATTATAAGCCGTTGACAGAGAAGGCAATGATGGGCAGAATCCCACGCGCTCCGAAGCCCGTTCTCTGCGCAAGCCGAGCGGGCTTTTTCATTTAGATGACGCACCCACTGCAAGCGCTGCTGCGCGAAAAGATCCTGCTGCTCGACGGCGCGATGGGCACCATGATCCAGCGCGCCCGCCTGGCGGAGGAAGACTACCGCGGCGCGCGCTTCCGCGACTGGCCGCGCGAGCTGCGCGGCAACAACGATCTGCTTTCGCTCACCCAGCCGCGCCTGGTGCGCGACATCCATGCCCAATACCTGCAGGCCGGCGCGGACGTGATCGAGACCAACACGTTCAACTCGACCTCGATCGCGCTCGCCGACTATGGCATGGAGTCGCTCGCGCGCGAGTTCAACCGCGCCGCCGCAGCGTTGGCGCGCGACGCGGTGCGGGAATGGTGCTCGAAGAATCCGCATCAACCCCGCTTCGTCGCCGGCGTGCTCGGCCCGACCAACAAGACCGCGTCGATCTCGCCCGACGTGAACGACCCGGGCTTCCGCGCGGTGAGCTTCGACGAGCTGGTCGCCGCTTACGGCGAAGCGATCGCCGGGCTGCTGGAGGGCGGCGTCGACCTGCTGCTGGTCGAGACGGTGTTCGACACGCTGAATGCCAAGGCCGCGCTGTTCGCCATCGAGGAGGGCTTCTCGAGGAGCGGCCAGCGCCTGCCGGTGATGATTTCCGGAACCATCACCGACGCCTCGGGCCGCACCCTGTCGGGCCAGACCGCGGAGGCGTTCTACAACTCGGTGCGCCACGCGCGCCCGCTCGCCGTGGGTCTCAACTGCGCGCTCGGCGCGAAGGAGCTGCGGCCCTACGTCGAGGAGCTCGCGCGCATCGCCGACACCCACGTGTCGTGCCATCCGAACGCCGGCCTGCCCAACGCTTTCGGCGAGTACGAGGACACCCCCGAATCGATGGCGGCGCACGCCGCCGACTGGGCGCGCCAGGGCTGGCTGAATATCGCCGGCGGCTGCTGTGGCACCACGCCCGAGCACATCCGCGCGATCGGCGACGCCTTGCGCGGCATTTCACCCAGAACCATTCCTGAGAAATCGCCCGCATTGCGCCTCGCCGGCCTCGAGCCGCTCAACATCGACGAGCATTCGCTGTTCGTCAACATCGGCGAGCGCACCAACGTCACCGGCTCGAAGGCGTTTGCGCGCCTGATCCTTGCCGGCGACTATGCCGGCGCGCTCGCCGTGGCGCGCCAGCAGGTCGAGAACGGCGCGCAGGTGATCGACGTCAACATGGACGAGGCGATGCTCGACTCGGAGAAGGCGATGGGAACCTTCCTGCGCCTGGTCGCCGCCGAGCCGGATATCGCGCGCGTGCCGGTCATGATCGACAGCTCGAAATGGAGCGTGATCGAGGCCGGCCTGAAGTGCGTGCAGGGCAAGCCGATCGTGAACTCGATCTCGATGAAGGAGGGCGAGGCCGAGTTCCTGCGCCAAGCGGCGCTGTGCCAGCGCTACGGCGCCGCGGTGGTGGTGATGGCCTTCGACGAGAAGGGACAGGCCGACACGCTGGAGCGGCGCACCGCCGTCTCACGCCGTGCGTATGAGCTGCTGGTTCAAAAAGCCCAATTCCGGCCAGAAGACATCATCTTCGACCCGAACATCTTCGCGGTGGCCACCGGCCTGGAGGAGCACAACCGCTACGCCATCGACTTCATCGAGGCGGTGCGCTGGATCCGCGCCAACCTGCCGCAGGCGCGCGTGTCGGGCGGCGTGTCGAATCTTTCGTTCTCGTTCCGCGGCAACGACGCGGTGCGCGAGGCCATGCACACCGCGTTCCTGTACCACGCGATCCGTGCCGGCCTGTCGATGGGCATCGTCAACGCCGGGCAGCTCGGCGTCTACGAGCAGATCGAGCCGCAGCTGCGCGAGCGCGTCGAGGATGTGCTGTTCGACCGGCGCCCCGACGCCACCGAGCGCCTGGTGGAGTTCGCCGCCACCGTGAAGGCGGGCGCGCGCGAGAGCACCAAGGACGAGGCCTGGCGCGCCGGCAGCGTGGAGCAGCGCCTCGCGCACGCGCTGGTAAACGGCATCTCGAGCCACATCGTCGCCGATACCGAAGAGGCGCGGCGCAAGTATGCGCGGCCGATCGAGGTGATCGAGGGGCCGCTGATGGACGGCATGAACGTGGTCGGCGACCTGTTCGGCGCGGGCAAGATGTTCCTGCCGCAGGTGGTGAAGTCCGCCCGCGTCATGAAGCAGGCGGTCGGGCACCTCGTGCCGTTCATCGAGGCGGAAAAGGCCAAAAGCGGCGAGGCGGGCCGCTCCAAAGGCAAGCTGGTGCTCGCCACTGTGAAAGGCGACGTGCACGACATCGGCAAGAACATCGTCGCCGTGGTGCTCCAGTGCAACAACTACGAGGTGGTCAACCTCGGCGTGATGGTGCCCGCCGAGACCATCCTCGAGACCGCGCGCCGCGAGCGCGCGAACGCCATCGGGCTGTCCGGCCTCATCACGCCCTCGCTCGAGGAAATGGCCCACGTCGCCAAGGAAATGGAGCGCACGCGCGTCAAGCTGCCGCTGCTGATCGGCGGCGCGACGACCTCGCGCGCGCATACCGCGGTGAAGATCGCGCCGAACTATTCCGGTGCGGTGGTGTACGTACCGGACGCCTCACGCAGCGTCCCCGTGGTGCAAAACCTGCTTTCGGAAAAGCAGGAAACGTATCTCGCCGAGGTGCGCGCAGACTACGAGCGCATTCGCGAGCAGCATCGGGACAAGAAGGGTCCCGGGCCGCTGCACCCGATCGCGGAAGCGCGCGCCAGAGGCCACAAGACCGACTGGAAGAAATACGTGCCGCCGAAGCCGGCGCAGACCGGCGTCACGGTGTTGCGCCGCTACCCGCTCGCCGAGCTCGTCGACTATATCGACTGGGGACCGTTCTTCCAGGCCTGGGAGCTGTCGGGGCCCTATCCGAAAATTCTCCAGGATCCGGTGGTCGGCGAAGCCGCGCGCAAGCTCTTTGCCGAGGCACAGGAGACGCTGGCGCGCATCGTGCGCGAGAACCTGATCCAGGCGAACGGCGTGTTCGCGATCTATCCCGCCGCGCAAGTCGATTCCGACGACATCGAGATCTACGCCGACGAGGAGCGGCGCGAGCGGCTCATGACCTGGCACAACCTGCGCCAGCAGAACCACAAGCCCGAGGGGCGCGCCAACCTGTGCCTCGCGGACTTCGTGGCGCCCAAGGCGAGCGGCGTGCGCGACTGGGTCGGCGTGTTCGCGGTGAGCGCCGGCGGCATCGAGCAGCGCGTCGCCGAGCTCGAGAAGCGCGGCGATGACTACAGCGCGATCATGCTCAAGGTGCTCGCCGACCGCCTCGCCGAGGCGTTCGCGGAGCGCCTGCACGAGCGCGTGCGCCGTGAATTCTGGGGTTACGCGTCGGAGGAAAGGCTTTCCCAGACCGATCTCGTCGCCGAGCGCTACCGCGGCATCCGCCCCGCGCCCGGCTACCCGGCGTGCCCGGACCACACCGCCAAGGGCCCGTTGTTCCGCCTGCTCGATGCGGAAAAGAACGCGGCGATGAAGCTCACGGAATCGTTCGCCATGCTGCCCGCCTCGGCGGTATCCGGCTTCTACCTCTCGCATCCGGACGCGGCGTACTTCGCGGTCGGCAAGCTCGGGCGCGACCAAGTCGAGGACTACGCGCGGCGCTCGGGCGTGAGCGTCGCCGAAGCCGAGAAGTGGCTCGCGCCGTACCTGGCCTACGAGCTGGAAACCGTATAATCGCTCGATGGGAAAAGGCGATAAGCGCACTCGGCGCGGCAAGATCTACAAGGGCAGCTACGGCAAGAAGCGGCCGCACCGGCAGCCCAAGCCGAAGAAGACCGGTTAGCTTTCCTCGCGCCGGCCCACCGGCAGGCCGAGCGCCTTGAGCTTGCGGTAGAGGTGCGTGCGCTCGAGTCCCGAGCGCTCGGCGACCCGCGACATGCTGCCGTTCTCGCGCGCGAGCAAGTGCTCGAAATACACGCGCTCGAATGCCTCACGCGCCTCGCGGTAGGGCCGGTCGAACGCCACTTCCGGCAGCGCGCCCGGCACGCCGCGCGCGCCCAGCACGCGCTCCACGTCGCCGAGCTGGATCTCTTCCTCGAGCGCGCTCAGCGCCAGGTCCTTCACCACGCTTTCGAGCTCGGTCAGGTTGCCCGGCCAGCCGTAGTGGCGCAGCGCGTTGAGCGCGGCGATGGCGAAGCGGCGCGCCGGGCAGACGCGCGCCTCGACGAGGTGCGCGAGCATCAGCGAGGCGAGGTCCGGAACGTCCTCGGCGAACTCGCGCAGCGCCGGCAGCTTGAAGGTGAGCTCGCCCAGGCGCGCGCCGAGCTCCGCGTCGAAGTCGCACTTCTCGGCCAGGCTGCGCACATCGAGCGGCGAAAAAGACACCAGCCGCACGCGGTGCTTCTCGGCGCGCGGCAGCAGGAACTCGAGGTTGCGCTGCTCGGCATGCCCGAGGCGCGACAGATCCGGCACGAACAGGATGCCGCCAGCCGCCTTGCCGAGCACTTCCGAGGGCGGCTGGGTGAGCTCGGCGCCGCTCAGGAACGGCGCGCCGGGCGCCGCGAGCAGGCGCGCGAACAGCTCCGGGCGCATGCCGCGCTCGCCGCGCAGCAAGAGCGGCGCGCCGGACCCGGCGAGCTGCGCGAGGCGCTTCTTCGCGTCGGCGAGCGCCGGCGCGCGGCCGAGCGCGGCGAGCGAAAGCTCGGGCGCTGCGGCGGTCTCGGGATTGCGCAGCGCGCGCTTCACGGTCGCGAGCAGGCGCTGCAGGGCGATCGGCTTCTCGAGGAAGTCGAGCGCGCCGATGCGCGTCGCCTCCACCGCGGTTTCGATAGTGCCATGCCCGGACATCATCACCACCGGCATGGTGAGCTGGCCGCTCGCCGCCCACTCCTTGAGCAGCGTGATGCCGTCCGCGTCGGGCATCCAGATGTCGAGCAGCACCAGGTCGGGGCGCGCGCGCTCGCGCAGCCGGCGCGCATCGCCGGCGCTTTCGGCGAGCATCACCTGGTGGCCCTCGTCGGCGAGGATCTCCGACAGCAGCTCGCGGATGCCGATCTCGTCGTCGACGACTAGGATCTGCGCCATGCGTCTACGCGGCCTTGGCGAGCGGCAGCAGCACGCTCACCGATGCGCCGCTCGCCGGGCGGTTCTC
>DASVFV010000151.1:0-27088 GCA_036379875.1 Burkholderiales bacterium
TGCACCACGAACCCGCCGGCAAAGGAATCGATCGCGAACAGCGCGGCCAGCTTGTAGACGATGCCGCGCGAGGGCCCGAGCGGCGCCGAGCGCTGGGTACTCTTGACGCGAGGAATGCGCGCGTAGGCAAGGCCACCGAGCACCCCGAGGAAAGCGTAGAACATGAACATCACCTTGATCGCCCCCACGGTGCTCATCCCCAGGGGCGCAAGCCACTGTGGCGTCGCGGCCAGAAGCGAGCCGAGGGCGCCGGCCAGGGCCCCCAGCAGGCTATAGCGGGCGAAGGCCCATGTACGACGGGCCGGCTGAACGGACCCCGAGAGCACGGTGTGCTCGAGCGGCACGAACACGCTGGTGCTGCCGCCCGACGGGTTGATGGTGCCGGCGAAGGCGACCACCAGCAGCACCGCGTTGTCGTTGGCCGCGGCGTAGGCGAGGCCGGTGGCGATCATCATCGCCGAGCAGGCGAGCAGCAGGCCGCGCACGTCGTAGCGCGCGGCGAGAAAGCCGGCGGCCAGCGTGAGCAGCGCGGAGCCGAACAGCGCCAGGGTGGCGACCACGCCGACGTCGAACGCGGACAGGCCGAGCGCGGTGAGGTAGACCGGCAGCAGCACGGCGACGAAGCCGTCGCCGAAGTCGCGCAGCGCGCGGGCGAGGAAGATGCTGTTCAGAGGGTCCTGTGGCTAGGCGCCGATCTTGGCCATGACGTCGGCCTTGAGGAAGCGCTCGATGAACAGCATGAACACCACCGAGGGCACCAGCAGCACCAGCGCGGTGATGGCGGCGATCTGGTAGTTGCCGGCGATGCTGGCGGTGAACATGAGCAGCGGCAGGGTGATCACGTCCGGCACGCCGACGAAGAAGGTGCCGGTGAATTCGTCGAGCGACTCGAGGAAGACGAAGATGGCGCTCGCCATGATGCCCGGCGCGGCGAGCGGCAGGCTGATGGTGAAGAAGGTGCGCAGCCCCGAGCCGCCGAGGTTGCGCGCCGCGAGCTCGAGGTCGCGGTCCACAGAGGCGAACGCCGCGGCGGTGATCCAGACGCCGAATACCAGGCCGTGCACCGTGTGCACCAGGATCACGCCGAGCATCGTGCCGTTCAGCTTGAGGTCGTAGAAGATGCGCGCGATGTTGATGTAGACCGCGAGGCTCGGGAACGCCTGCGGCATGAGGAAGGCGAGCAGCACCGCGGTGCGCCACGGCAGCTTCAGGCGGGCGAGGGCGTAGCCGGCCGGAACCGCGAGCGCGAGCGACGCGGCCACCGTGGCGAGCGCGATCCAGACGCTCGTCACCAGGGACTGCAGCGCGTCGCCGCGCGGCTTGAACACCTGCTCCCAGAATCGCGTGCCGTAGGTGACCGGCAGCTTGTGCGGGAAGTACCACTGCTCGGCGGCGGCCCACAGCACCAGGTTGGCGAGCGGGCCGAGCACCACGAACGCGAGGAGACCGAGCACCAGGCCGCGACCGATCCAGGTCACTTGACCGACCTCTTCAGGTAGAACCACGCGCACGCGGCGGTCATCAGGTACGAGATGAAGCCGAGCGCGTTGGCGGTGCCGTAGTCGCCGTAGTTGTTGATGCGGAACGCCATGTCGACCGTCATCATGGTGGGCGATTCGCCGCTGATCATGAGCGGCACCGACAGCACGCTCATCATGGTGACGAAGGACAGGATCAGGCCGACCACCAGGGTGGGCATGACCTGCGGCACCAGGATCTCGAACAGGATGCGCACCCGCGAGGCGCCGAGATTCCTCGCCGCCTCGATGGTCGAGCGGTCGAGCGACGCCATCGCGCCGGCCACGAGCAGCGCGACGAACGGCGTCTGCTTCCACACGAACGTGATGACGATGCCGCGCCAGTCGAGGAATCCGACCGTCTGGTCGACTTCGAGAACGCCGAGCGCGACGAAGGTGTTGTTCATCAGCCCGTTCTTGGCCAGGAAGGTGCGCATGCACTGCGCCGCGACTACGAACGGAATGAACAGCGGCCAGCGGTAAAGCCACTTCAGGATCGCCACCGCGCGCGGGTTCTCGCCCAGCATCAGGTAGCCGCCGATCGCGACCGAAGCAAGCCCGATCAGCAGCGTGGAAAGTCCGATGATCACCAGCGTGAAGCCGATGTCGACGCTGTAGAACTCGAACGCCTTCCGGAAGTTGCCGAAGGTAAACCCGCCGCCCTTCTGCTCGAACGCGGTGACGAGCGAGTAGCCGAGCGGATAAACGAATAGCGCCAGCACCATCAGCAGTGCCGGCGCTACCAGGAGCGGGCCGAGCCTCCCGCTATCGCGCATGCGCGATCAGTTCAGGACCTTCTTCTCGTAGCTCTCCAGGATGTCGTCGAAGTACTGCTTGATCGGGAACACCTTGCCCTTCGAGGCGAGGTCCTGCGGCGTGACGTCGACGAACAGCTTGTTCCAGGTCTTGTCGTCGAGCTGGGACTTGACGTGCTGCGCGTCGATTCCCGGATACCAGTTGAACTTCTTCACGATACCCTCGGCCTGCACCTGCGGGCTGGTCGCCATCTCGACGAACTTCTTCGCCGCCGCCATGTTGGCCGCCTTGGCCGGGATCACGTAGTACATCGGCTGCCCGGGCATGCCCGGCCCGATCAGCTGCAGGCGCATGTTGGGCGGCAGCTTGCCGTCCGCCATCCAGGTATAGAACATGTCGACCCACACCGGCCCCATCGAGATCTCGCCGCGGTTCAGCATGTCGAGCGTGCCGGCGTTGCCGGGCGTGATGACCACGCTGCGGTTGAACTCCTTCAGCTTGCCGAGCGCCGGGTCCCACTTCGCCTTGGTCGACGCGTCGTACGGGCCTTTCATCAGGCGATCGCTGTCCGGCGTGTTGGCGTACACCCAGCCGACCACGAAGGCGACGCCCGACATGCCGCCCTTGATGCCGTTGTAGCCGAACTTGCGCGGGTTCGCCTTCGCCCACGCGGCGAGCTCCTCGTAGGTCTTGGGCGGGTTCTTGACCAGCGTCGGGTTGTAGGCGATCGCGGTCTGGCTCTGGAACATCGGGATCACGTAGCCCGCGACGTTGGTGCCGAGCGCGTTCTTCGAGGCCTCCGAAGTGACCAGCCGCCCGGTCGACACGTCGCGCACGTAGGGCGCGAGCAGCCCTTCGCGCACCAGGTCGCCGGCCATCTTCTGATGGATCACCGCGACGTCGACGTCCCACGCCGCGTTGCCCTTTTGCGCCTGCAGCTTCTCGGCGATCTTCTGCGAGCCGGCGTCTCCGGGTCCGGTGCCCACCGCCTTCACCGAGACGTTGGAATTGTTCTTCTCGAACTGCGGGGCGAGAAAGTCCTTCACGTAGTCGACCATGTTCTGGTCGCCCGCGGTGACCACGTTCAGGTTGATCTTCTGCGCCGCCGCGGGCGTTGCGGCCAGCGCGAGCGCCAGGACGGCAACTCGGAATCTCATGCTTGTCTCCTCGAAAAGATGTGCAGCGACGAAACCGGCAGGCCGATGCCCACGTTCTCCCCGACCGCGAGCCGCCGGGTATCGTCCACCATGAACTGATTTTGCCCCACCGCGACCGCGTAGCGGTAGAAACCGCCGGGGTAGGAGGCCTGCACGATGCGGCCCCGCAGCAAAAGCCGGTCGCTGGCCGCTTCGTCCGCCGGCCCAAGGCGCGCGGCTTCGCTGCGGAAATGCGCGATCACCGCACCCGCCAACGCATTGCCTTGCACGAACACCGCGTCGTTATGGGGGCCGGGCTGGATCTGGATCCCGCCGTCGGCCGGGCGTGCTTCGAGCGCGAGCACGTTGCCGGCGCCCATGAAGGAGGCGACGAAAGGCGAGTTCGGGCGGTTATAGACCTCTTCGGGCGAGCCGAGCTGCGCGATGCGCCCCGCGTCCAGGATCGCGATGCGATCGGCCATCACCATGGCTTCCTCGCGGTCGTGCGTGACGTGGATGGTGGTGATGCCGAGCTTATGCTGCAGCGCCTTGATCTCGTGGCGCACGTCCTCGCGGATGCGCGCGTCGAGGTTGGAGAGCGGCTCGTCGAGCAGCAAGAGCTCCGGGCTGATCGCGAGCGCGCGCCCGAGCGCCACGCGCTGGCGCTGGCCGCCGGAGAGCTGGGTGACGTTGCGCTCGCCGAAGCCGTCCAGCTTGAGCATGGCGAGGATCTCGGCCACGCGCCTCGCGATCTCCGGTTTCGCCACGCGCCGGAGCTTGAGGCCGTAGCCGAGGTTCTGCGCCGTGGTCATGTGCGGCCAGAGCGCGTAGGACTGGAACACCATCGCCATGCCGCGCTTGTCCGGCGGCTCGTGCGTGATGTCGCGCCCGCCGACCGCAATCGTTCCGGAATGCACCGGAACGAACCCGGAAACTGCGCGCAGCAGCGTAGTCTTGCCGCAGCCCGAGGGCCCGAGCAGGGCGACGAACTCGCCGGCCGCGACGCCGAGCGAAACCTTGTGCAAAACCTGCGTCGCGCCGTAGAACACTTCGAGGTCGGTGACGTCGAGCGCGGCGCTGGCCATGGCGAATTATTTTACAAAGCCCATCAGCGTCCGGGCGTACGCCGGGGCGGTCGGCTCGTGCATGAAATAGACATAGGTCTGCTCCCACCGGGCGGCGACAAGCCGTGCGGCCCAGCTTTCCAGATCTTTTTCAGAGTAGAGCTCCAATCGCAGACGCACATAACCCCACGGCGCGGTCTCGACCAGCGGCGGCGGCGCGTTGTCCTCGCGCTCCGAAAGGCAAAGCGCCGCGCCTGCGCCTTTCAGCGCGTCGTACACGTCGTCCGAGAACCAGCTGTCGTTGCGAAATTCGAACGCCGCGCCGTGTCCTGGCGGCAGAAGGGCGAGAAACTCGCTGAGGCGCGGCAGGTCTTTCTTGAGGAACGGCGGCAGCTGGTAGAGCACCGGGCCACGCTTCTCTCCGAGGGTCTTCAGCTTTTCATAAAGAAACTGCACCGAGTCGGCCGCGCTGTCCGCCTTGAGCCGCGACATGTGCGTGATGCGCCGCGAGGCCTTGATCGCGAACTTGAACGACGCGGGCACGGTGCGCGCCCAGGTTTCGAGCACCGGCACCTTGGGCATCTGGTAGAAGGTGTTGTTGATCTCGACGGTCGGCAGGCGCTCGGAATAGAAGGCGAGCATCGCGTCGGGCTTCATGTCCTCGGGGTAGAACGTGCCCTTCCACTCCTTGAAGGAGTAGCCGCTCGCGCCGGCGAGCAGTTTCTTAGAATGGGACATGGCGAAAGCCAAGCTTAGCGAGTATTCCGAGAAGCGCAGCTTCGACGCAACGCCCGAGCCGGCGGCAGCGGTGCGCGCGCGCACCGGGCCTTTGCTTTTTGTGATCCAGCAGCACTCGGCGACGCGCCTGCACTACGACTTTCGCCTCGAGTGCGACGGGGTGCTCAAGTCCTGGGCGGTGCCCAAGGGTCCGTCGCTCGATCCCGCCGACAAGCGCCTCGCGGTGCCCACCGAGGACCATCCGTTCGACTATGCCTCGTTCGAGGGAATCATTCCGGCGGGCCAATACGGCGCCGGCGAGGTGATCGTCTGGGACTGCGGTGTTTATTCCCCCGACGAGTCTGCCTCGTGGGTGGAGGACCGCAGGGCAGCGGAACGCGAGGTCTTGGAGGGAATTGAGAAAGGCAAGCTGAGCATCACGTTGCGCGGCGAGAAGGTGAAGGGCTCGTTCGCGCTGGTGCGCACCTCGCGCGGCAAGGACTGGCTGCTCATCAAGCACAAGGACCGCTTCGTGACGAAGGACGACGTCACGGCGCGCAACCGCTCGGTGCTGTCGGGTATCGCAGTCGACGAGATGAAGGCCATGCCGGTGAAGCGCATCGACGCGGCGAACTTGGTGCCGAGCGGCAAGCCGGAGGCGGTGCCGCACAAGCTCGAGCCGATGCACGCCGAGCTGGCCGGCGCGCCGTTCAACAAGCCAGACTGGATGTGGGAGCCGAAGCTCGACGGCTACCGCATCCTCGCTTTTCTGGACCATGGAAAAGTCACCCTGCGTTCCCGCCGCGGTCTCGAGCTGGCGGCCACGTTCCCGGGCGTGGCGGCCGCCATCGCGCAGCAGGGCGTGAGCGGCATGATCCTCGACGGCGAGCTCGTCGCCTTCGACGCGTCCGGCAAGCCGTCGTTCAACGCGCTGCAGAACCGCTTCCAACTGAAGACCGAGCGCGAGATCGCGGCGGCCGAAAAGGCCACGCCGGTGGTGTTCTTCGCCTTCGACCTGCTGCACTTCGCCGGCCTGGATCTGCGCAAGGCGCCGTACGCCGACCGCCGACGCTATCTGGCGCAATGTGTGCTGCCGTCATCGCTCGTCCAGCTCGTGCACGCCTCGGACGACGGCGTCGAGCTCTACCGCGCGGCGCTGGCGAGCGGCTTCGAGGGTGTGATCGGCAAGCGCAAGGAAAGCCAGTACGAGCCCGGCAAGCGCTCGGGGTCGTGGATCAAGGTGAAATCCACCAGCAGCGCGGAGTTCGTGGTCGGCGGCTACACGAAAGGCAAGGGCGCGCGCGCCCCGCTCGGCGCGCTGCTGGTCGGCTACTGGCAGGGGAGGAAGCTGCGCTACGCATCGCACGTCGGCTCCGGGTTCGACGAGCGCTCGCTTGCGGCGGTGCGCGCGCGGCTCGAGCCGCTGCAGCGCAAGACGAATCCGTTCGCGGAAAAGCCCGAGCTCAACGCGCCGACCACTTGGGTGGAGCCCGCGGCGGTCGTCGAGGTGAAGTTCCAGGGCTGGACGGAGGACGGCTCGCTGCGAGCGCCCGTGTTTCTGCGGCTGCGAGACGACATCGAGGCTCAGAACGTCACGCGCGGCGTGGAACCCAAGGCGTCCGCCGGCTCTGCAGTCGACGAGGTGGTGCGCCAGATTGAAGCGTGCAAGGTGAACGGCACGATCTCGGTGGAAGGCCATTCGATCAAGCTCAGCAACCTGGATCGCGTCTACTGGCCCGCGGACCCGGCGCTCAAGCAGCCGGCGCTCACCAAGCGCGACCTGCTGCGCTACCTCGCGCAGGTGTCGCCGTTCATGCTCCCGCACCTCGCGGATCGGCCGCTCACCATGATCCGCATGCCCGACGGCATCCGCGGCCAGCGCTTCTACCAGAAGCACTGGGCGCAAGTGCGGCCCGCGTTCGCCCGGACCATCACGGTGTTCTCGGACCACAAGGACGAGAGCCACGATTACCTGCTGTGCAACAACCTGCCGACCCTGCTGTGGCTCGCGCAGTCCGGAACGCTCGAATTCCATGTCTGGCATTCGCGCGCCAATGTATCCAAGGACGCGGCGAGCACGAGCACGGACTATTCGAGCTCGCTGGATGCCCTGAAGGAGTCGGTGCTCAACTACCCGGACTACGTGGTGTTCGATATCGATCCCTATATCTATTCGGGCGAGGAAAAGCCGGGCGACGAGCCGGAGCTGAATACCGTCGCCTTCGAGAAGGGCAAGGAGGTGGCATTCCGGCTGCGCGAGCTGCTGAACAGCATGTCGCTCGAGCCGATCGTGAAGACTTCGGGCAAGACCGGCCTGCACGTATTCCTGCCGATCCGCCGCACCATCGACTTCGACGCTGCGCGCGACATAAGCGAGAAGGTCGGTCGCCACCTGATGCGCCTGCACCCGAAGGACATCACGCTCGAGTGGAGCGTGCCGAAGCGCACCGGCAAGATCTTCATGGACTACAACATGAACGTGCGAGGCAAAACGCTGAACGTGGCCTATTCGCCGCGTGGCAGCGCGGGCGCCCCGGTGTCCATGCCTCTCAGCTGGGAAGAGCTCGCCAAGGCGCATCCGCTCGACTTCCGGATTACGAATGCAATCGAATTTCTCGCCGGGTCCGAAGATCGCTGGCGTGACGCGCTGGCGAAGAAGCAGAGCCTCGAGCAGGCTCTGCAACGCCCGGAGGCATAATGGAGTATGCTCTGCACCTTCCGCTCGAAGTACAGCGCTTAAGGCATTGATTAGACGAGGCTAAGCCATGGCCGCAAGATCGATTGCATCGCTGACCATTTCGTTCGGGATGGTGTCTATCCCGGTCAAGCTCTACTCGGCAACCGAGGCGAGCCGGGCGATTTCCTTCAACCTGCTTCACAAGGCCTGCGGCTCGCGCCTCAAGCAGCAGTACTTCTGCGTGAAGGAAGAAGTGCCGGTGGCGCGCGAAGACATGGCCAAGGGCTACGAGTTCGCCAAGGACCAGTACGTGATGTTCACCCCCGAGGAGCTGAAGGCGCTCGAGGAAGCCGGCACCCAGTCGGCGGACATCACCGAGTTCATCCCGGCCAAGGCGGTCGACCCGGTGTTCTTCGACAAGGCGTACTTCCTCGGGCCGGACAAGGGCGGCGCCAAGCCGTACGCGCTGCTGGCGCGCGCGCTGAAGGAATCCGGGCGTTGCGCGATCGGCCGCTGGGCGGCGCGCGGCAAGCAGTACATCGTGCTGATCCGCCCGGTCGACACCGGCCTGGTCGAGGGGCTGGTGATGCAGCAGCTCCTCTACGCCGCGGAAGTGCGCTCGATCAACGACATCGACATTCCGAAGACCGACGTGAAGCCGCAGGAGCTCAAGCTCGCGCAGCAGCTGATCGAGCAGCAATCCACCGACAAGTTCGATCCCGCCTCCTACACCGACGACGTGCGCGCGCGCATCGAGGCGGCGATCCAGAAGAAGGTCGAGGGCCAGGAGATCACCATGGCCGAGGCGCCGCAGCAGGGCGCCCAGGTGATCGACCTCATGGAGGCGCTCAAGGCGAGCCTGGAGAAAAAGCCCGCCAAGAAGGCCGAAGCGCCGGCCGCCAAGCCCGCGACGCGCAAGGCCGCCAAGAAATAAGGTGCAACGCTTCGGGGTGCGGGAGGTCGAGAAACTCCTGCGCCTGCCGCGCAGGACAATTCATGGCCTGGTCAGGGCCGGTTTCGTATCCCCCGAGCGCGGCCCGCGCCAATCGTATCTCTTCTCGTTCCAGGACCTGATCGTCTTGCGCACCGCGCAGGCGCTCGCGGCGGCCAACGTTCCGGCCAAGCGCATCGCGCGCTCGCTGCGCGAGCTGCGCCGCAGCCTGCCGCAGTCCATGCCGCTTTCCGGCCTGAGCATCGGCGCGGTCGGCGACCGGGTGGTGGTGAAGGAGGGCGCGAGCCGCTGGCAGGCCGAGTCCGGGCAGTACCTTCTCGCTTTCGAGGGGGATCCGGCCGCGGGTCAGTTGAAGGTCATCGCCGAAGACGCCGTTTCATCCGACGGTGAAATCGATCGCGCCTACGACCTCCACGAGGCCGGGAAGCTCAGGGAAGCGGAATCGATATACCGCAAGTTACTGGACGAGGCCGGCCCGGACGCACTGGTCTTCTTCAACCTGGGCGTCCTCCTCGAGGACATGGAGCGCAAGGCGGAAGCCGCGGAGTCGTACCAGGCGGCGCTGCAGCTCGATCCGCGCATGGCCGATGGCCACTACAACCTCGCGCTGGTCTGCGAGAAGCTCGGACGGCCGCAGGAGGCGATTCGTCACATGGCGCAGTACCGCAAGCTCGTGGCAAAAAAGTAACGCCAAAAATTCACTGCGCGGGCGCAGCAATCGAGACTTAATGCTCGGCGCGCGAGAGTTTGTCTCCAGAGGCGCGTGGGCATGATCTAGGCTCTCCCGAAGGGAAGGAGAAAGCCAATGACGCAATTCTGGATGCTGTGGCCCGACAACCCCGCGCTTTCCATCTTCGTGCTGGCAGTGCTGGCGATGGTGTTCCTGTACGCCGCACGCAAGCCGATGCACGACCTGATCCGCGCGCTCGGCGCGCTGCTCGGCGGGCCGCTGCGTCTCGCGGCGCGCTGGCTGATCGAGACCGCCGCCGAGATGAAAGAACGTAACAAGGCGGTGCTGCTCGCGCACGGCAGGCAGGAGACCGGCCAGCGAATCGAGCGCGAGTTCGAGCGCCTCGCCGCGGTAGTGAAGCGCGAGCTGCAGGGCTACCCGGCGCTGCAGCGCAAGCTGCTCGACGAGATCACGCGCATCGAAGAGGACTACAAGAAGTGCGGCGAGGTCCCGCCGCCGCCGCCCGACTGGGTCGAGGCGGTGACCGCAATGGCCAACGTCAAGACCGGCGGCAGCGAGATGGTCCAGAAGATCCTCGAGGAGATCAAGAGCTCGATCGCGAAGATCCACGACAGGGCGATCGGCGAGTACCGCCGCTCCTACGAGACGCGCCACAAGATCCTCGAGGGTTTCATGCCGTTCTGGCGCTCGGTGGACCGCAACATGGCCGAGGTGAACAAGAAGCTCGGCGACATCCAGGAGAGCGCCAAGGGCGTCGACGCGCTGATGGCCAAGTACGAGGCGATCAACGCCAAGACCGACAAGGCCGAGCATGCGCTGACGGTCTCGGCCTTCACGCAATTCGCCATCGCGCTGCTCGTCATGACCGTCGCAGCTGGCGGCGCGTTCATCAACTTCAAGCTGATCGCGCTGCCGATGTCCGAGATGGTCGGCGCCGGCGACTACCTGACCGCGAGCCTGCGCACCTCGGAAGTGGCAGCGCTGGTGATCATCTTCGTCGAGGCGTCGATGGGCCTGTTCCTCATGGAGGCGCTGCGCATCACGCACCTCTTCCCGGGCATCGCGACGCTCAGCGACCACATGCGCCGGCGCATGATGTGGATCGCGCTCGTGCTGCTGGTCACGCTGGCCGGCGTCGAGGCGGCGCTCGCGCTGATGCGCGACATGCTGATCGCCGACAAGCAGGCGCTGCTCCAGTCGCTCGCCACCACGCCGCAGCCGGTGCCGACCGACGGCTGGGTGGGCCGCATCCCGACCGCGGGGCAGATGCTGCTCGGCTTCATCCTGCCGTTCGCGCTCGCGTTCATCGCCATTCCGCTCGAGTCGCTGATCCACTCGGCGCGCTCGGTGGGCGGCGTGCTGCTGCAGGCCGCGGTCTCGACGCTCGCGCTCACGCTGCGCGTGCTGGCGAACGTGGCGCGGCGCATGGCGCGCGTGCTGGTCACGCTGTACGACGTGCTGATCGTGATTCCGCTCCTGATCGAGCGCGCGTCCAAGGCCGGGCTCGGCATGCGCCGCGGCGCAATCGATGCGGACGACTCCTCGGTCCACCCGGTGAGGTAGCCATGCTCAAGCGCCTTCTTCTGCTTTTCGCCGTCCTGATCGCGGCCGGCTGCGGCGATCCGCGCAGCCATTCCCAGGCCGTGTACGTCCTGATCGACACCTCCGGCACCTATGCGCTGGAGGCGGCCAAGGCGCAGCTCATCATCAACTACCTGCTCGGCACGCTTCAGCCGGGCGATTCGCTCGCCGTGGCGCGCGTGGAGAGCCGCAGCTTCAGCGAGAAGGACATCGTGGCCAAGGCCACCTTCGACACGCGCCCGAGCCAGGCCAACGCGCAGAAGCGCGCCTTCCGCGAGGCCACCGACGCGTTCCTGAAGAACGTGAAGCAGAGCCGCTACACCGACATCACGGGCGGCCTGCTGCAAGGCGCCGAATTCCTCAACGAGACCGGCGCCGGCACCAAGACCATCGTCGTGTTCTCCGACATGCAGGAGGAGCTGGACAAGGTCACGCAGCGGCAGGTGCCGATGAACCTGAAGCGCATCCGCATCGTCGCGGTCAACGTGGTGAAGCTGAATACCGACAACATCGATCCGCGGCGCTATTTCGGCCGGCTCGAAGCCTGGCAGAAGCGCGTAGTGGCGGCCGGCGCGTCGGAGTGGCGCGTGATCAACGACCTCGAGCGCCTCGACGCGATCTTCTCGAGGAGCTAGAACGCGCGGCCGACCCGCAGGTACGCGCTGGTGCGGCCCCCTTCGTCGGGGCCGTGCGCCACGCCCAGGCGCATCTGCGCGCCGAACAGGTAGCCGAGGCGGATCTCGGAGATGAGCTCGAGGCCGTAGCCGCGGTGCCAGTCGGGATCGGTGCCGCGGAACCAGGCATCACCGACCTCATAGAACAGGTTCAGCGACAGGCGGTTCAGCCCGGCGGGCGGCACCATGAGGTGGCGGTCGATGTCCTTGAGCGGCACCCGCCATTCGAGCGAACCCAGGCGCACGCGGTGGCCGGCGAGCGACGGCTCGCCGCTGCCGTAGCCGCGCAGCGGGAAGTCGCGCTGGTTGATGAGTGGCAGCAGGCTGCCCGGGTCGGAAAAGCTGCCGCCGAGCTGGAAGGGCTCCGCGTCGGACTCGCCGGTCGCCTCGTTCCAGCGTAACGCGAGCACGGTCCGCCCGAGAGGAAGGTGGAGCCGGCTGTCGGCCCGGTACACGTCGCCCTCGTACGCCGCGTGCAAGCCGCGCGAAGTCTCGGCGAAAAGGCGGATCTGCAGCCCCTGGCTCGGTCCTTCGGAGAGCCACTGCTCGCGTCTCGTGTCGAGGCCCGCGACCAGCCCGAGCACGCGCTCGTCCCGATCCTCGATGGCGCCGACCCCGACGCGGTGGAAGGTCTCGCGCTCCAGCGCGCCGCCCACGCCCCAGTAGAAGCGCCGGCTCAGCGCGAGGTGGCGCCAGGTCGAGACCCACTGCACGCCTTCCTCGATGGTGTAGGCGCGCACCTCGTTGTCCTCGGTCTCGCGCACCGTCATGACGCGGTCGGCAAGCAGCGCGTGGCGCCAGTCGTAGATGTACGCGGCGCTGCCCAGAACTTCGTTCTGGGTGAACTCGTATTGCGGCGCGAGGATGTACTGGTGCAGGCCGAGGGCGTCCTGCCCGTCAGTGATGACGCCCAGGCTGACCGCGCCTTCCGCGATCTCGATGATCGGGAACCAGGAGCGCGGCATGAGCGAGGACCAGGGCGAATAGCGTCGGTCCGGCGCATCCGCGGGAGCCGGGCTTGCGGCGCTGCTCGCCGGCGCCGCCATGGTAATCGTGGCACGCTCGAGCGGCGCATCGGGCAGCCGGTAGGAGCGCAGCACGTCGCCGTCCGCCTCGATGGTGGTGAGGAGCAGCTCGCCGCCGTACGGCGCGCTGATCTCGCGCACCCCGTGCGCCGCGCGCGTCCAGCGCGATAGCGCGCCGCCCCGGTGGCCGACCGACCACACGTCGTACACGTTGCCGTAGTTGGCAATGAAGAACACCTCGTCGCGCTCGCCGATGCGCGGCGAATGCTTGATGGCCGGATCCGACACCAGCACCTCGGCGCGGCCCTCCCGGATGGCGATCAGCGACCAGCGGCCGTCGCGCAGGCTGGTCACCACGGTCAACGACGGCGTGGCCGCGATGCCGGTAATCGATTCACCCGGGGTGGCGCGGTACAGCACCTCGCCCGCGGCGCTCACGACCGTGGCGCTGCCGCCATCCATGCGCAGCGCGACGGCGCCGCCATCGTCGAGCGCCGCTGCCATGCGATTGCGCGCACAGCGGCTCAGCCGTTGCATGGCGCCATCGGCCGCGATGCGGTACAGGTCGTAGTAATAGTTGTAGTTGCCGCAGATCTCCGGCTGGCTGACGACCAGGTTGCCATTGGCGGAGGCGCTGAGGCGCGCATCCGGTTCGACGCTGTGCAGCGATTCGGGCCTCCCGCCCGGCGACTGGCGCCTGAGCTTGGGCAGGGTATAGCCGTCGCCCTCGATGTACCAGCGCGTCCCGTCCGCTGCCAGGGTCGGATTGCTGAGCAGCCAGCCGTGCGCAATCGCCTCGCCTTCCTGGACGCGTTCCCGGCCGCTACCGAAACGCGCGCGCAGCCACGTTTCGTATTCGGCCCAGAGCTGGTCCATGTTCTTGCGCGTGACCGCCTGCGGATTGCTGTGCACGCGGAACGGAATCACGTTGCCGCTGTAGTTCTCGATGAAATCGACCACCGCCTTGGCGCCGTAGCGCTCCTGCAGGAAGGCGAAGAAGTACCCACCGTAGAGATAGTCGCGGTTGAGGGGAAAGCCCCGCCCGCCCGCGTTCATTTCGGAAAGCCGGCGCAGCCCGCGGCTCGCCTCGGCGCGCATCATGCCCTCGAACTGCGCGTTGCCGAGGCGGCCGTAGCCGAGCGCCGGGTCGGACTCGGCGTGCACCGCGAGACCCTCGGTGATCCAGGACGGCTGCAACGCATTGGGAAACAGGAACGCCAGGCGGCCGAACACGCGGCGCAGGTTGAGCGGGCCGCCGCGCGCCTTGTCGAGGTGGACGATGTGAAACAGCTCGTGCGTGAGCACGAGGTCGAGCCACTCGCGGTTCTGCAGCAGCTCCCCGTCGTCGGGCGGCGAGAGGAACAGCATCGTGTAGTTGAACGGCAGCGGTGAGGCGAGGCCGTTCGCGAAGTCGGCCGAGTCGAGCACCACGACGTGGATGCGCGAGCGCGGCTGCCAGCGCAGCAGCGCCGTCAGGCCGGGCAGGATACGCTCGGCCGCCCCGGCGACTGCGCGCGCCTGGGTGCGCTGCCGATCCGGGAAATGAACTTCGAAGTGGCGCGTCTCGAGGGTGCGCCAGCCGAGCGATGGGTCGACAAAGGTGAGCTCGTTCCACTGCGCGACCACCCCGGGCGCCCAGGCGACGAGCAAGACGGCAAGCCAGCGTTTCAAAGTGCGATTCCTCCCAGGGCGCGCGGCATTCTAATATCCGCACCAGGAGGAACCATGAAACCGACAAGCTATACGCGCCGCCGGCTGCTCGCCGGCGCAACCGCTGCCGCCGCCCTTGCCCCGCTCGGGGTGCGCGCGCAGGCATTTCCCTCGAAAAACATCCGCGTCGTGATCCCGACCGGGCAGGGTGGCGGCGCCGAGCGCCTCGCGCGCTCGTTCGACGAGGTGTGGGCCAAGCTGCTGAAGACCAATTTCGAGTACAGCTTCTACGCCGGCGCGGCCGGCCAGGTGGGCTACGAGACCTTCGTGCACAAGCGCGAGAAGGACGCCTACAACCTGCTGTTCGGCAACATGGGGCCGGAGATGATCATGTACGCCCTGCAGAAGCCGAACTACCGCTTCCCCGAGGACTTCCAGTACTTCTGCCGCACCGACATCGACGACAGCGTGGTGTTCGCGCTGCGCAAGGGCAAGTTCCAGCGCGTCGAGGACCTGGTGGCCGAAGCGAAGAAGCGTCCGATCAACGTGGCGGTGAGCCGCCTGCCGCACCCGGCCTCGATCGGCATGCTCGCGCTCGGCGCGGCGCTCGGCGCGCGCTTCAACCTGATTCCTTACGGCGGCGGCAACCCGACCACGGTGGCGGTGCTGAACGGCGAGGCCGACTGCGGCGCGCTGCCCATGGCCGGCGTGATTGCGCAAAGCGAGCAGATGAAGGTGCTCGCGGTGTTCAACGACGAGAACCCGCTCGCGGCGAAGACCGACAACGCGCCGCCCATCAACAAGGTGTTCGGCACCAAGCTGCCCGAGCTCTCGTCGTCGCGCTCGTGGGCGATCCATACCGAGGCGATCGAGAAATACCCGGATCGCTTCGCGCTGCTCGAGAAGACCTCGAAGCAGGTGGTGGCCGATGCGGCGTTCCGGGACGCGTTCGCGAAGACCGGCGCGCCGGTCGAGGCCATCCAGTACGGCGACCGCGCCGCCTGCACGAAATACGCCAAGGCGATGGTCGAGCTCGCCAACGAGTACCGCTCGCTCCTCACCGGCAAGGGCAAGGGGAAGGGCAAAGGCTAGCGTGCGCGACAAGGCGCCGCTCGGCGCGGACCTGATCATCCCCGCGCTCGCGCTCGCGTTCGCGATCTATTTCTTCTGGTCGATCGCCGACCTGGCGTGGGAGGCGAAGGCGAACGGCGTGGTGATCGGCATCGCGCTGATCGCGCTCTTGGTGATCCAGGTCGCGCGCATCGCCCTCGCGGTGGCGCAGGGGCGGGGCGACCTGGGCACCGGCACGCTCTGGCAGCCGCGCGACGTGCTGCTCAAGCGCGCCGGCATGGTGGCGGTCACGATCGCCTTCATCCTCCTGCTCCAGGTGCTCGGCCTGACGCTGTCGCTCTTCCTGTCGATGGCGGCGGCACTCTGGCTGATGGGCGTGCGCAAGACCTCGGTGATCCTCGCGATCTCGTTCGGCGTGGCGGCGGCGGCTTACCTGCTGTTCATCCTGGTGCTGGACGCGGGCTTTCCGCACGGCCTGGTCGAGAAGCTCTTCTCTTGAGCTGGGAGTTCATCGCCGGGCAGTTCGCCGCGCAGTTCTCGCTGTGGTGGATCATCTGGCTCGGCATCCTGCTCGGCATCGTGGTGGGCATCCTGCCCGGCTTCAGCCCGCAGAACACGCTCATCATGCTGCTGCCGCTTACGCTCGGCATCCCGGTCGACCACGCGTTCGCGTTCATGGTGTCGCTGTACTGCGCGAACCACCTGGCCGGCGGCGTGCCGGCGATCCTGGTGAAGATCCCGGGCTCCGGCGGCGCCGCGGCCACCACGCTCGATGGATATCCGATGACGCAGAAGGGGCAGGCGCAGCAGGCCATCGTGCTGTCCTTCACCGCCTCGGTGTTCGGCGGCCTGATCACCACGCTCGCCACGCTCGCGCTGCTGCCCTGGCTGTCGCAGATCGGGCTGTACCTGCGCTCGGTCGAGATGGTGGTGGTGATGCTGTTCGGCATCACGCTGATCGCGGTGATCGCCGCCAAGGACACGCTGAAGGGCCTGATCTCCGGCCTGTTCGGCCTGCTGATCGGCGTGATCGGCACCGACCACATCTACAACGCGCCGCGCGCCACCTTCGGCTTCCTTGAGCTGTACGACGGCGTGCCGCTCGTCGCGGCGCTGATCGGCCTGTTCGCCGTGTCCGAAGCGCTGGTGATGATGGAGGAGAAGCTGATCGTCGGCGAGGCAGGGCGCGAGCGCGCGCTGGCCGCCAAGTGGGCCGATACGCTCGACGGGCTGCGCCTCACGGTGGTGCACTGGTGGCACATCGTCTGGACCGCGTTCGTGGGCCTCTTCATCGGCATCGTTCCCGGAGCGGGAGCGAGCATCGCCGCCTTCGTTGCTTATCAGCAGTCCCGGCTATGGTCGAAGCACCCGGAGAAATACGGCACCGGTATCCCCGAAGGCGTCATCGCGCCGGAGTCGGCGAACAACGGCGTCACCTCCGGCACGCTGGTGCCGATGATGGCGCTCGGCGTGCCCGGCGGCACGACCTCCGCCGTGATGATGATCGTGCTGCAGTACCACGGCATGGTGATGGGGCCGCGCCTCTTCACCACCAACCCGGAGCTCGCCTACGGGGTGTTCGTGGCGATGGCGGTGGCGTACATCTTCATGATCTTCACGATCCTGCCGCTCGCGCGCTACATGTCGCGCATCGTGCTGATCGAGACCACCTACCTCGCGCCGATCATCATTCTGGTCACGGTGGTGGCGGCGTTCGTCGAGCGCCAGTATCTCTTCGACATGGGGCTCGCGCTGGTCTTCGGCGTGATCGGCTACATCGCGCACAAGACCAATTACCACGTCACCGCGATGCTGATCGGCATCATCCTCGGCCCGCTGTTCGAGCAATACCTCTCGCGTGCGCTGCGCCTCTCGCAGGGCGACCTGAGCATCCTGTTCTCCTCGACGATCGGCAACGTGCTCTGGGCCTTCCTGGTGTTCTCGCTCGTGCTGCCGCTGTGGCGCGGCTGGCAGCAGAAGAAAGCGCAGGCCGCCGAGCAGTTCGGCGAGGAGCGCTAGACGGTCTGGTGCGCCGAGCCCGGCCCGGGCATCAGTGCGTCCGCGGCGGCTTCGCTGAACGATACGCCGTGCGGCAGGATCACCGATACCGAGCGTACGCGCTGCTGGCGGGGATCGCTGCCCGGCGGCGTTTCGCCCTTCGGAAGGCCCTGCGCGGCCGCGATCAGGCGCCGGCGCGCCATGATGATTCCCTGGTCGGTCGGCACCAGATTCTCGCGCGTGCGGTCCTGGATCGGCCCCATGCTTTCCTGCACCGAGGCATCCTGCATCGCGAAGCCTTCCACGCCCGAGAACGTGCGGCCTTCCTTCTGGGCGTTGCGGTCCATGAGGTAGTCGTTGTCCTGGTTCGCGACCGGGCGGAAGGTGCCGGGGAGGAGGGGCGCATGGATGCCTTTGCCCGCCTTGGCCGCGTCGCGCTCCTCGTCGGTGAGCGGGCGGGCGGCGTGGTGGTTGGTGCTCCACGCCCAGCAGTTCTCGTCATCGATCGGCACCCAGCAGTGCCCGCCGATCGGGTGGTCGCCGCGCGGCGGGATGAGCGTGAAGCTCGGCATCACCCACTGCGTGATCCGCCAGTAGTACCCGCCGTCGCCCGTGTCGCGCCGCGCGCCGATGTAGAGCCCGCCGGGCGATTCCACCACCTCGAAGTGCGGACGCAGGTCGCGCAGGTTGTATTCATGGCTCCTGGTCGCACCCTTGAAGAGCGGGTCGACCTTCATGGTGTGGCGGTGCAGGAAGGACACGTGGCTCGAGTCGATCCCGCCTTCCATGGCCTGCAGGTAGTTGCATTCCTGCCAGCGCTTGGACACGAAGCGCTGCGCTTCGGACACCGTGGCCCACTCGTGCTCGGGCAGCGCCGGCTGGTGCTCCTTCGGGCCCAGGTAGGCCCACAGGACCCCGCCGCGCTCGACCAGCGGGTAGGACTTGAGCTTCATGCGCTCGCAGAGCTTCGGATTGCCGGGCTCCGACGGGATCTCGACGCACTGGCCGCTTACGTCGTACTTCCAGCCGTGGTAGGCGCAGCGCAGGCCGTTCTCCTCGTTGCGCCCGAACCAGAGCGACACGCCGCGGTGCGCGCAGAACTCATCGATCAGGCCGAGCCGGTCCTGCGAATCCCGGAAGGCGAGGAGTCTCTCGTTCAGCAAGCGAACCCGGACCGGCGGACAGTCGGCTTCGGGCAGCTCGGAAGCGAGCAGCGCCGGCAGCCAGTAGCGCCGGAACAGCTCGCCCATCGGCGTGCCCGGCCCGGTGCGCACCAGCATTTCGTTCTGTTCCGCTCTCACGGCTGCGCCAAAGGTTAGCCCTTTTCCAGCAGCGCTTTGTGCTTCGGCAGGCAGACGGCGAGGCCATAGCGCCTCATCAGTCGGCCCCGCCCTTGAGCGACACCAGGCCCGCGCCGAGCAGGAACACGCCGGTCGCGAGGAATACCGGCACCGAGCCGAGCGCGGCGCCGAAGCCGCCGAAGGCGAGCGGCACCGCGATCTGGGTCACCTTGTTCGCCATGATGCGCATGCCGAGCGCCTCGCCCGAGCGGCCCGCCGGCGCGTGGTTGTAGGTGAGGATGATGGTGAGCGGCTGCGCCGAGCCGAGCGCGAGGCCGAGCGCGAACGCGGCCGCGGCGAGCAGCCAGCCGTCGCCGAGCCCGGGCACCGCGAAGTACGCGAGCGCCGCGACGAACAGCGATCCGGTCAGCACGCCCACCTCGGTGTAGCGCGCGGCGAGCCGGTGCATGAACGCGCGCACGATGAAGCCGGCCACGGCGTAGCTCGACAGCACCAGGCCGATCACCGCGGCCGAAAGGCCGATCGAGCGGCCGTAGATCGGCAGGTAGAACGAAAAGAGCTCGATGCCGGTCAGCGCCACGCCGCTCATGATGAGCGTGCGGCGCAGCGCCGGGATGGCGAGCAGGTCGAAGGCGCTCTTCGCCTGCTTTTCTTGCGCGTGGTGCACGCGCGCCGGGATCAGGCTCCTGTGGACGAGCACGTACACGCCCGATAGCGCAGCCACGATGGCGAGCAGCATGAAGGCGGTGCGAAAGCCCGCCAGCTCGATCGCGAAGCCGGCGAGCGAGGGCCCGACGAACGCGGCGATCGAGCCGCCGAGCGCGAAGGTGGAGAAGTTGCGCGTACGGTCCGCCGCGCCGCCGAGCGAGCCGACCAGGTTGTGGATCGAGACGTGAAAGAAGATATGCCCGAGCCCGATCAGCGCCGGGCAGACGAACAGCACGGCAACCGAGCGCGTGAAAAAAGCGCACAACAGCCCGGCGGCCATGGTGAGCGCGCCGAGCGCGATCGGCACGCGCACGCCGACGCGGTCGGAGATGCGCCCGGCTTGCACCGCGAGCAGCAGCGGAAAGGCCGCGAACAGCGCGGCAAGAACGCCGACCGCGGCCGCGCCCGCGCCGAGCTCCAGCGCATAGAGCGAGATCGCGACCTTGCTGCCGCGCAGAGCGATCGAGGTCAGCACCGACAGCATAACCACGAGGTAAACGCTCATCGCTCTCCTGCGCCGAGTATACTGAACGCCGCTTGAGCCTCGAATCGCCGATCGAATTGCTTTGAGCGCGGTCGTACTACCGCAGGAGGGGGCGCAGCGCTGGCGCGAGCTGTGGTTGATCAGCATCGGCCACGGCCTCACCCACTGGTATCCTGCGACCTTCTATCTGCTGCTGCCGCTGATCGGCGCGGAGCTCGGTCTGTCGTACAGCCAGATCGGCCTCATCATGACCTGCCAGTACATCGCCTCGGCGACTGCCAACGTGCCGGGCGGCGTGCTGGTCGACACGGTGGGCCGCAAGGGGCTGCTGATGGCGGTGTCGCTGTTCTGGATCGGCTTCCCGTACCTGCTGATCGGCTTTACCCACAGCTACGTCATGCTGCTCGTGTGCGTGGCGCTGGTCGGGTTCGGCAACAGCCTCTGGCACCCGACCGCGATCCCCACGCTCGGCCGGCGCTATCCCGAGCGCAAGGGCCTGGCGCTGTCCGTGCACGGCATGGGCGGCAACGTCGGCGACGCGGTGGCGCCGATCGTGATCGGCGCGGCGCTCAGCGCGTTCACATGGCGCGAGGTCGTGGTGCTCAACGTCGCGCCCGGGCTCGTCGTGGCCGCGCTCCTGTTCGTCTTCCTCGGCAGCATGCGCCTCGGCTCGAAGAAGCACGAAGCCGAGACGCAATCGTTCCGCGACTACCTCGGGGGTCTAAAGGACCTGTTCAGCAGCCGCTCGCTCGTGCTGCTTTCCACCGGCTCGGCATTCCGCACCATGACGCAAAGCGCGCTGCTGACCTTCCTGCCGGTCTATCTCGCGAACCAGATGGGCTACTCGCCGCTCTGGGTGGGGGCGTGCCTGTTCGCCCTGCAGGCCGCGGGCTTCGCCGCCTCGCCGCTCGCGGGGCATCTTTCCGACCGCATGGGCCGCAAGCAGATCCTGATGAGCGCGATGCTGGGCAGCGGCGTGGTGCTCGCGGCGATGGCGCTCGCCGGCGGCTCGCCGCTGTTCGTGGCGCTGGTCGCCGTGCTCGGCTTCTTCCTCTATGCCACCCGGCCGGTGATCCAGGCCTGGATGCTCGACGCCACGCCGAAGAACATGGCCGGCTCGAGCATCGGCGTGCTGTTCGGCGCGCAGGCGCTCGGCGGCGCGATCGGCCCGCTGCTGGGCGGCATGGTCGCCGACCGCTTCGGCTTGCTCGCGACGTTCTACTTCCTCGCGCTCACGATCGTGATCGCGAACCTGTTCGTCTTCGGCGTCAAGCCCTCCGCAGCGCCCAGAAGTTGAACGCGCCATAGGCGAGGTAGCTCGCCAGCCACAGCGCGCCGACCGCGTCGAGCGTCAGGCGCTCTCCTAGCACGGCCACCAGCACCGCGAAGAGCGGCAGCGAGAGCAGCTCTCCCACGGCAATGGCGCGCGTGCGGCGCGCGGCGTAAAGGCCGAAGAGCGGAATCCACGCGGCGATGCGCGCCAGGCTGCCGGCGAAAAGCAGCGCCGCGGCGAGCGGCGGCGCCCGGAAGCTTTCGTCGTAGAGCGCTTCGAGCAGCGGCTGATAGAAGAGGAAGAGCAGGACGAAGAGCAGCGCGCAAGGCGCGAGCACCGCGATCACCGACTGGCGCAGGACCGGCGCCATTCCCGGCGCAGGATAGGCGGCGGCAAGACGCGGCAGATAGAGCAGGCTCAGCACGCCGGCGGCAAAGCCGGCGATCCAGTCGGAGATGCGCCACAGCGCCTGCAGTACGCCGCTTTCGTGCCAGGAGAGAGAGTCGGCCACCACGCTGCGCGCTACCAGCATCGACAGCGGGCTCAGCACGCCGATCACCACGCCGGGAAGGAGGTAGCGCTCGAGCGCGCGGTCTTCGGCGCGCGGCTGCGCGTCCGAGCGACGCCACACGAGTACCGCGACCAGCGACGGCAGCGCCTGCGAGAGCGTGATCGCCTCGAGGACGAAGCCGCGCGGCGCAAAAGCGCCTGCAGCCAGTGCGGCGGCGGCAGCAGCAAGGGCGAGCGCGAGCATCAAGTCGCGGCGCTGCTGCCCGAGCCAGAAGCTGTTCACCACGCCGTGGACCACCGCGACCCAGCCCGCCGCCGCGGCGAAAACCATGCTGCCGCGCGCAAGCTCGCTGCCGCCGAGGCTCTCGGCGAACCACCATCCGCCGAGCGCGGCGGCGCACCCGACTGGCGCTGCGACCGCAAGCCCGAGCACCAGCGCGCGCCGCAGGAAAAGCAGCTGGCGATCCCGCAGAGCGGTTTGCGCGACCAGCACGGAGAGGCCGGCGCCCACGCCGCTCGAAGCCACCGCGGCGACCATCTCGATCACCGCGGAAAGCTGCGCCCAGAGCGCGACCAGCTCGGCGCCGCCGCGCAAAGCGAGGATCTTGTCGAGGGCGGAGCGGCCGGCCAGGCCGGCCGCGATGATCGCGAAGGTCAGGACGAGCTTCGTAGGCGGCTCGTTGTAATTTGTGCCGGCAAAACCCGTCGCTGGATTATCTCGATGTCGACTTTTCGTCGGCTGCAAACGACGGCAATTCTGCACCGCGCAAATAGACAATTAATCACAGATCTTTCGTTGCCCGGGGAAATAAATCACGCTATTCTCGCCGCGCACGCTTCCCTAGGAAGCCGAAGACCAGAACAAGCGGTAAGCCGCTGAATTAGGAAAAAAATCGATGCCGAGGGGCATGGGGGGCCGTGAGCTGGCGGTGAGCCGACTATTGCCGGCCATTCGCGCTCGCGGTGAGCAGGTTCCGCCGCCTCCATCCGGTCCAGAAAAGCCGCGTTCCGCGCCCGCACAAACGCGTGCGCGCGGAGCGTCCGCGCAAACAAGAAATCCGGGAGTCAGGGAAATGAGCGTTTGCGTCCTCAGGGAGCATGACGCGCCCGCGCGCATTGCGCCGCCGCGTATGCGTGTCGCCCGGCCCATCGTCGTCGCCGTTCTCGCGCTGGCGAGCGCTGCCGCAGTTGCGCAGCTGCCGCCGCGTCCCGATGCCGGCCAGATCCTCGAGCAGCAGCGCGAGCCGCTGCGCCTTCCGCCGCCGGCCGACGCCGACGTGCGGCCCAAGCCGCCCGAGCCGCGCCCGGCGCTGCCGGTTTCGCCGACCCTCAAGGTGCAGGTCACGCGCTTCACGTTCTCCGGCAACACGCTGTTCAGCGACGAGCAGCTCGAAACCGTCGTGCAGGAATTCATCGGCAAGGAGCTCGACTTCGAAGCGCTGACCGATGCCGCCACGAAGGTGCGCGCGTTCCATCGCGAGCGCGGCTACTTCCTCGCGCAGGCCTACCTTCCGCAGCAGGCGATCCGCGACGGCGTGGTCGAGATCGCGGTAATCGAAGGCCGCGTCGGCATCGTCGAGCTGCAGCGCCGGCCGGCCACGCGCCTGGCCGAGTGGCTGCTCGCCGGCATCCTCGACGCGCACCTGAAGAGCGGCGACATCATCACCGAGACCGGCCTCGAAAAGCCGCTGCTGCTCATCAACGACCTGCCCACCGCCGCGGTGACCTCGGAGATCCGGCCGAGCCGCACCATCGGCGCCGCAGACCTGCGCGTCAACGTCGACCAGGGCGTGGGCCTGTTCAACGGCTACATCGACTTCGACAACCACGGCAGCCGCTTCACCGGCGAGTACCGCCTGGGCGCGAGCCTGAACATGAACAACCCGCTCACCATCGGCGACCAGGCCACGTTCCGGGTGTTCGGCACCGACGAGCAGATGTACTTCGGGCGCGCGGCCTACCTGGTGCCGCTCGGCTTCTACGGCACGCGCATCGGCCTGAGCGTGACGCAGTTCAACTACACCCTCGCCAAGGATTTCGCGCCATTGCTGGCGAGCGGCGAGGGCCTGGTGAAGAGCGCGTTCGCGTTCCATCCGCTCTACCGCACGCGCAACACCAACCTGATCGCGCAGTTCGCCTACGAGGACAAGCGGCTGTTCGACCGCATCGACGCCACGAACACGGTCGAGGACCGCTTCATCGATTCGATCAAGGGCGGCGCGGTCGGCGACTTCCGCGACTCGGTTCTCGGCGGCGGCCTGAACGCCTTCTCGATTACCTATACGCAGGGCGATCTCAAGATCTCGCCGACCACGGTCGCGCAGGCGGACGTGTCGTCGACCGGCTTGAACACCGTGGGCACGTTCCGCAAGTGGAACTACGACTTCAAGCGCCTGAATCGCGTCACGGACAACATGAACGTGCTGTTCGCGCTGACCGGCCAGGCGGCCTCCAAGAACCTCGCCTCGGCGGAGAAGATGTCGCTCGGCGGGCCGAACGGCGTGCGGGCCTATCCGGTCGGCGAGGCGAACGGCGACAGCGGCAACCTGATCACCACCGAGCTGCGCTACATCTGGCCGGGCGTGAAGGTCTTCGACGGCGACTTGATGGTGTTCGGCCTCTACGACTGGGGGCAGGTGGAGGTGAACGAGAAGCCGCTCCCGACCACCGTGCACAACAGGCGCTCGATCTCCGGCTACGGCGTCGGCGCGTCGCTCGGCAGGGAAGGGGAATTCGTGGTGCGCGGCAGCGCCTCATGGCCCGCCGACGACGAAGTGCCGCAAGCCGACACGGCGAAGCGCGAGCCGCGCGTGTGGGTGCAGGCAGTGAAGTGGTTCTGAGATGAGCGGCGTGACTTTGTGCCGCCCATTAAGTTTTATGACATTCAGCGAAATGGGCCACTTCTAGACTGGCTGATGCGCTGCTTGATGGTGGGGTAGGCGGGAGAGAACCATGGCAACAAGGAAGCGTCAGCAAGCCCAGAACAACAAAGCGGCGCACGTGCGCGCCACCGCTTCGCGCGACGAGGCCCACGCTCGCAAAGCCGCGAACACCCATCCGCGCATCGTCGCGCTCGCGGTTACCACCGCATTCATGCCGTGGTTCGTGCCCTTCACCGTCCACGCGCAAGCCCAGCCCCCGGCGCCGAACACCACGCCCACGCTCCAGCTCGCCAGCCCGGCCGGCTCGGGCTACGTGCACCCGGCCCAGGGCGCGTACCTGCAGGTCGACCAGTACGCCAACCGCGCGAGCTACGCCGGCACCATCCAGCTCGGCTCCGCCGCGCACATGAACGTCGTGCAGCCGAACAGCGGAGCCGTCGCCCTCTTCAAGGACACGAGCGGCCAGACCTCGCAGATCTGGGGCCGCGTCACCGCGAACGGCAACCTCTTCTTCACCAACTCGGCCGGCGTGCTGTTCGGCAGGACCGCGAGCGTCGAGGTCGGGTCGCTCCTCGCCACCACCCTGCCCATCAACGAGCAGGACTTCCTAGACAACAAGAACCAGATCCGCCTCGGCAGCGCGAGCGCCAGCGGCAAGGTCGAAAACTACGGTCGGATCGTCACCGCCAACGGCTACACCGCGCTTGTTGGGCCGCAAGTCATCAATGACGGCCTCATCCTCGCCCACGCCGGCACCGTCGCCCTCACCGCTGCCGACCGCGTCTCGCTCGACCTGATCGGCGACGGCCTGATCAGCATCAACGTCGAGCAGGCCGCGATGAACGCCTCAATCGTCAACAGCGGCACCATCGAAGCGAACGGCGGCCAGGTCCTCCTCACGGCGCGCAGCGCGAACGCGCTGCTCGATACGGTCATCAACTCCACGGGCGTGATCCGCGCCAATTCGCTGGTCGAGCGCAACGGCGAAATCGTCCTGGATGGGGGCGGCGCCGGTGTGGTGCTCGCGAGCGGCACGTTAGAAGCGGCAGGCAAAGACGCGGGCACGACGGGCGGCACGGTTAAGGTGCTCGGTCAGTATGTCGGATTAATGGGAGAGGCGAAGGTTGATGTCTCCGGCAATACGGGCGGCGGCACGGCGCTGATCGGTGGAAATTTCCAAGGAAAAGGGCCGGAGCAGAATGCGCTGCGCACATATGTTGGAAGCGATGCGACGCTGAACGCGGATGCGATTGCTGCGGGCGACGGCGGCAGGGTTATTGTCTGGGCGAACGAGACGACGCGTTACTACGGCTCCATTAGCGCAAAGGGCGGATCTGCAGGCGGCAACGGAGGATTTGCTGAAGTTTCGGGAAAACAGAATCTTGGGTTCTACGGTCTAGTGGATCTCAGTGCCGTTACGGGTCAGAGTGGAATGTTGCTGCTCGACCCAGAAGTACTGCACATCGTAAATGTGGGCGGCAGCCTCGACCTGGCGCTCGCTACGAATAACTCGATAGCGTTCGCGGATGGCGGCGCTAGCGAATCGGTCTCAGTCACGCAAATCAACACGACGGGCCTGCTTACCAGCATCACCCTCAATGCGGGCCAAATCGATTTTGATAACAGTTTGAGCATTGCGATGGGTGCGGATAACTCCATCGCGTTCAATGCCGATGCCACTACAGCCGGCGGCGGAAACAATAGCATCACAAATGCGGGCGGAAACGCCTTCGACATTACTACTAGTGGAACGGGGACGATCAACTTCACGACGGCAGGTAGTGGAGTTGTTGACTTGACGAACATCACGCTTAACACCGAGCAAGGCGTGGTGATCAATGCCGGAGGTGCGGCGACGCTTGGCGGGGTGAGTGGTACTGGAACGGGAAGCTTGTCCGTAAACGCTGGTGGCGCGATTACGCAAGGATCAGGCTCGCTCAGTATCGCGGGCGCATCCACATTTGGAGCGGGTACCAGCGACATCACATTAACTGCGGCCACCAACAACTTCAGCAGCATCAGTGCGACAGGCGCCAACATCAACGTAGTGGACACCAATGCGCTGACCGCCACGGCGACGGCGTCGGGGACGCTCACGCTGGATGCGGGCGGGGTGCTCAGCACCGGTGGTGCGCTCTCGGGCACGGACGTGTCGCTGGTTGGTGATGGCGGCATCTCGCTGGGTCACAACGTGACGGCCACCGGCACGCTGGGGCTCACAAGCACCAATAACGCGATCAACCAGACCGCCGGAACAATCACCGCCACTGGGGCGACGACCGCCTCGGCGGGCACCGGCAACATCACGCTGTCGCAGTCGACGAACGACTTCAGCTCGCTCAGCCTGAGCGGCGGGGCGATCGATGTCGAGGATGCTAACGACCTCACGGTGAGCTCCCTCGCCAGCGGCACGAACCAGGC
>DASVFV010000152.1:0-31081 GCA_036379875.1 Burkholderiales bacterium
CGCGAGTTCCGCGAGGCGATGGTCGAGCGAACCTACCGCGAGCAGTACCTGGATGCGGTGTCGACCTACCTGCGCGACCAGGAAGTCGCCGGGCTCGACATCGTCACCGACGGCGATTGCCGCTTCGACGCCGACGTCGCCGGCCACAACTGGTTTTCCTACGCGCCGCTGCGCATGAGCGGCTTCGACGGCGCGAACTTCTATCGCGCCGGCGGCAAGGCCGGCTTCCCGCACAAGCCCGGCCACATCCTGCACGACGTGCTCGAGACGCGCGTGATGCCGGACCTGGTCGGGCCGGTGGGGCGCGGCAAGCTGCAATACACGGCGATCTGGAAGGCGGCGCAGCGCCAGACCACCAAGCCGGTCAAGTTCGGCACCATCATGCCCGAGCTGATCGCGATGGCGGTGCGCGACCTGCACTACAAGGATCTGCGCAAAGCGATCCTTGCGATCAGCGACGCGCTGAACGAGGAGCTGCACGAGCTCGCCGACGCGGGCTGCGCGGTGATCCAGATGGAGGAGCCGCAGATCCACCTGCTCGCCGCCAAGGGCCTGGTCGACAAGGTGCTCAACCCGGATTTCATGGTCGAGGTATTCAACAACACCGTGCGCGGGTTGAGAAGCAAGACCGAGATCTGGTGCCACACCTGCTGGGGCAACCCGGCTGCTCAGCGCCTGTTCGCAAGCACGCCGAGCTACGCGCCGGCGATCGAGCCGCTCGGCCGCATCGATGCCGACGTGATCACCTTCGAGACGTGCAGCTCGGCCGGGATGGATTTGGAAGCAATTGGAAAAATAAAAGACAAAAAAATATGCATCGGCGTCGTCGACCACCACACGCTGCAGGTCGAGACGCCCGAGCAGGTGGCGGCGCTGGTGCGCAAGGCGCTCGAGCACATTCCTGCCGAGCGCCTGATCCTCGGCTCCGACTGCGGCATGGGGCGCGAGGGCATGAGCCGGCGCCACGCCTTCTACAAGATGGTGTCGATCGTGCGCGGGACGAACCTGGTGCGCAAGGAGCGCGGCTTGCCCGAGGCGCCGTGCCTCGCGGCCGACGAACGCTTTTCCATGGTGGAAAGGGAGGGATGATGAAGAAGTCGATCGTTTTTGCGCTGCTCGCCGCCGCGTCGGTGGTGGCCCAGGCCAGGGACTACAAGATGACCATCGGCTCGAGCCATCCGCCGGTGCTGCCCTGGACCATCCCGCTCAAGAGCCTGGTGGTGGCGGAGGCGAACAAGCGCCTGAAGGCGATGGGCTCCTCCGACACCATCCAGTGGA
The DNA here is from genome assembly GCA_036379875.1 of Burkholderiales bacterium. Lineage (GTDB taxonomy): Bacteria > Pseudomonadota > Gammaproteobacteria > Burkholderiales > SG8-39 > SCGC-AG-212-J23. Next base: position 1,279 of record DASVFV010000152.1, read on the forward strand.
CCGAGGCCTATGCCGGCGCGCTCTACGACTTCAACAACACGCTGGAGGGCGTGGGCGACGGCCTGGCGGACATCGGCTGGGTCGGCTCGCTGTGGGAGCCAGCCAAGCAGCCGCTGCAGAACGTCGCCTACTACTCGCCCTTCGTCACCGGCGACTTCCGCGCGCTGGTCGAGGTGCAGAACCGGCTGATGGAGAAGGTGCCGGCCTTCGCCGCCGAGTGGACCAAGCACAACACCGTGTTCCTCGGCGCGCAGGTGGCCGACACCTATCACCTGGTGACCAAGTTCCCGGTCAAGAGCCTGGAGGACATCAAGGGCAAGAAGCTCCTCGCGCCGGGCGCGATCGCGAGCCGCGTGCACGGCACGGGGGCGATCCCGGTCGACGCCGGGCTGCCGGTGTTCTACAACATGCTGCAGACCGGCGTGGCCGACGGCGCGGTGATCCTGATCACCGGCGTGCTGCCGTTCAAGCTGCACGAGGTCGCGCCCTACATCACCAAGGTCGACCTGGGCGCGGTGTTCTCCGGCGCGCTCGCGATGAACAAGAACACCTGGGACGGGCTGCCGCCGCACATGAAGGAGCTGTTCCGCGGCCTGGGCCGCGACTACGCCAAGATGTGCGCCGACCTGGTGGCGGAGCGCGAGGCCGGGGCCTGGGCGGCGCTCGCCAAGATGCCGAACGTGACGATTTCCGAGCTGCCGGCCGCCGAGCGCGCGAAATGGGCCAAGGCGCTGCCCGACGTGGCCGGTGACTGGGCGCGGCGCAACGGCGAGGCCGGCCGCCAGGTGCTGAAGATCTTCATGGAGGAAGCGCGCACGCACGGCGCCAAGCCGCTGCGCGACTGGGATCGAGGTCTCTGAGCTCGGCAGCCCTTAGCCGGGGCTTCGGCGCCCTGACGCTGGGCATGAACAGCGTGGGGACGCTCTGGGTGTTCGCGCTGATGTTCCTGATCTGCGCCGACGTCGGCGGGCGCTACCTGTTCAGCGCGCCGATCAAGGGCGCGGCCGAGATGGTCGGCTACTCGATCGTCGCCGCGGTGTTCCTGCAGATGGCGAGCACGCTGCGCGCCGGGCGCTTCACGCGCGTGGAGCTGCTGATCGAGCCGCTCGAGACGGGGCGCCCGGGCGCCGCATACGCGCTCAATGCGCTCTACCAGCTGGTCGGCGCCGCGGTGTTCGCGGTGATCACCTGGGGCACCTGGCCCAAGCTCGCGGACGCATGGTCGAGCGACGAGATCACCGGCACGCCCGGCGTGTTCGTGTTCCTGATCTGGCCGTTCCTCGCCGTGATCGTGCTCGGCGCGGCGGTCACCGCGCTCGAGTTCCTGGCGCAATTCGCGCGCAGCGCGGCGCGCGCCGCGCTCGAGTGGCGCGCGCGAGCGCAATGGCCGCCGCTCCTCGCCGCGCTCGGCGTGCTGGCCGCGCTCGCCGCGCTGCTGTCCTTCGCCGACCTGGGCAATACGCAGATCGGCCTGGCCGGCGTGGCGTGCATGGTGCTGCTGCTCGTCGCCGGGCTGCCGATCGGCGTCACCATGATCGTGGTCGGCTTCGCCGGCATCTGGCTGATCCGCGGCGACGCCGGGCTGGGCGTGCGCACGCTCTCGCAGAGCTCGACCGAGTACCTGAACAGCTACTTTTTCGGCGTCGTGCCGCTCTACGTGCTGATGGGGCTGCTCATCAGCGCCTCCGACGTCGGCCGCGATACGTTCGCCGTGGCGCGCTGGGGGCTCGCGCGCGTGCGCGGCGGCCTGGGCGTGGCGACGGTGGCCGCCAACGCGGTGTTTGCCGCGGTGACCGGCTCCTCCATCGCGTCGGCCGCGGTGTTCACCAAGATCGCCACGCCGGAGATGCTGCGCCACGGCTACACGCCGCGCTTCGCGGTCGGGGTGGTGGCCGGCTCCTCGGTGCTCGGCATGCTGATCCCGCCCAGCCTGCTGTTCATCGTCTACGGCTTCCTCGCCGAGCAGTCGGTCGGCGACCTGTTCCTCGCCGGCATCGTGCCCGGGCTGGTGCTCGCCGCCGCGATGGCGCTCGCCATCGTGCTGATCGCCTCGTTCTGGCCGGCGCAGGTCGGCGGCGATGCACTCGCCCTCGATGCGACCGAGAGCGTGCGCAGCGCGGCGCTCAAGCTCGCGCCGATCATGGCGCTGATCGTCATCGTGCTGGGCGGCATCTACGGCGGCGTGTTCACCCCCACCGAGTCCGGCGCCGCCGGCGCGCTCGGCGCCCTGCTCATCGCGCTCGCGCGGCGCAAGCTCGGCTGGCGCAGCTTGTGGGACACGATGGTCGAGACCGGCTACGTCACGGTGTCGATCCTGTTCCTGATCCTCGGCGCGCGCATTTTCGGCCAGATGCTCGCCATGTCCGGCCTGCCGCAGCAGCTGTCCGCGCTCGCCGCAGGCGCCGGGTTCGGCCTGGCCGGGTTCGTGCTCCTTTACGTCGCGCTGGTGGTGGTGCTGGGCTGCATGCTCGACTCGGTGTCGATCATGGTGATCACGCTGCCCTTCGCCATCCCGGTGGTGAAGGCGCTGGGCGGCGACCTGGTCTGGTTCGGCGTGGTGGCGGTGGTGGCGGTGGAGATCGGCTTGCTCACGCCGCCGTTCGGCATCTCGGTCTACGTGGTCAAGTCCACGCTCGACGACCAGCGCATCGCGCTGCGCGACATCTTCGCGGGCGCGTTCCCCTTTGTCATCTGCATGATGCTGGTCACGCTGCTGCTGGTCTTCGTGCCGCAGCTCAGCCTGGTGTTCAAATAGCGGCGACCAGCAGCAAACCGCCGACCACGCCGCAGTTCACGATCAGGCTGGACAGGTGCAGGTGCGAAAGCAGCGGGTCGGCGATGCGCCACCAGCGGTGGAAAATCGCGCTCGCGAGCACGGTAAACGCGATCAGCAGCGCGGCCCCCAGGCCACGCTGCACGTCGAACAGCAGCAATGCCCCGCCGGCGAACTGCAGCGCGAACCCGCCGAGCAGCGCGAGCCTGGCCTGCGGCACGCCGTAGGCCGTCATCCGGTCGAGGTGCTGCCGGAACTTCCACCCCGCGTTGCGCGCGCCGGTGGCGAGGAACGCAAGCGCGAGCAGGACCTGCCCGGCGGCTTGCAGCGGCGTATGGTCCTGGTACATAGTTGATCGTCGAGGAGGAGGACGCTATGGGCGCCAAGCAGCGTATCAGCTATTTCCCGGTCGAGCAGATGGATGCGGAGATGCAGAAGGAGATGGAGCGCTGCCGGCGCGAAGGCACGCCGCGCCCGGAGAGCTCCGCGGTGCGCGCCCACGTGCCGGCCGCGTTCTGGTCGTTCGCCAACTCGTGGCGCGACCTGTTCCGCAACGGCGTGTGCGAGCACGCGATCAAGGAGCTGTGCCGGCTCTATGTGTCGCGCTCCGTGCAATGCGACTACTGCGGCAACCAGCGCTCGATCAAGGCGGCCGGCCAGGGCGTGATCGAGGATCACGTGAAGGACCTGCTCAACTTCGAGAAGTCGACGCGCTACTCCGACCGGCAGAAAGCCGCGCTCGCCTACGCCGAGGCGATCACCTGGCACCTCGATACCGACGACGCGTTCTGGGAGCGCCTCCACAAGCACTACAGCGAGCCCGAGCTGGTCGAGCTCGGCTGCTTCATCGCGCTCACCATGGGACAGCAGAGCTGGCTGCGCCTGCTCAACATCGAGCACCACCAGGTGCTCGCCGGCACCGCGGCCTCGATGGCGCCCGGCTACGAGGACGCCGCGTCGCTGCAGAAGAACAAATCGTCGCCCGAGTACTGGGCCAAGCAGAGGCGCGCATGAGGACGATCGCTTTCCTTTTCGGCGTGCTGTTCAGCGCCCTCGCCGGCGCGCAGGCCTACCCGTCCAAGACCATCCGCATCATCGTGCCCTTCACCCCCGGGAGCGCCACCGACATCATGGGACGCATCGTCGGCGAGCGCCTCAACGCGGCCTGGGGGCAGCCGGTGATCGTGGACAACAAGCCCGGCGCGGGCGGCTCGATCGGCATCCGCGAGGGCGCGCGCGCGGAGCCCGACGGCTACACGCTGGTGCTGGTGTCCTCCGGGCACGCGGTGAACCATGTGCTCTACAAGGACCTCGGCTACGACACGCTGAAGGATTTCTCGGCGGTGGCGATGCTGGGCAGCCTGCCGAGCGTGCTCATCGTGCCGCCGGGTTCCGCGGCGAACTCGGTGAAAGAATTGGTCGCGATGCTGAAGGCGAACCCGGGCAAGTACAACTACGCCAGCGCGGGCGTGGGCAGCGGGGCGCACGTCAGCCTGGAGAAGTTCAACGTCGCCGCCGGCGTGAAGGCGGTGCACGTGCCGCTCAAGGGCACGCCGCCGATCCTGTCCGAGACCATGGCGGGGCGCGTCGAGTACGCCATGGTGCCCGCGGTGTCGGGCATGGGCCCGGTGCGCGACGGCAAGGTGAAGGCGCTCGCGGTGAGCACCAGCAAGCGCGTGAGCGCGCTGCCGAACGTGCCGACGCTCGGCGAGGCCGGCCTGCCGGACGGCGAGTCGACCTTCTGGCTCGCGCTGCTCGCGCCGGCCAGGACGCCGGCCGAGATCGTGGCGAAGCTGAACGGCGAGGTGAACCGCGCGTTGCAGAGCGAGGAGGTGAAGCAGCGCCTCGCCAAGCTCGGCACCGAGCCGATGGCCATGTCGCCCGCCGAATCCGACGCGTTCATCGCGCGCGAGTATCACGAGCTCGGCAAGATCATGCGCGACGCGGGCCTGACGCCGCAGTAATTTGCAGATCACCGCCGCGGTCGTCGAGTCGAGCCACGCCGACTGGCGGCTCGAGCAGCTCGAGCTCGCCGAGCCTGCCGCCGACGAGGTGGTGGTGCGCATCGCGGCGTCGGGCATCTGCCAGACCGACGTTCACGGCCGCGACGATTATTTCGGCATCGCCTTTCCCTGCGTGTTCGGGCACGAGGGCGCCGGGACCGTCGAGCGCGTCGGCGCGGCGGTGCGGAAAGTGAAGCCCGGCGAGCGCGTGGTCATGACCTCGCCGTCCTGCGGCGCCTGCGTCGCCTGCCTGCGCGGGCTGCCCGGGTACTGCGCAAGCGCACGGCGCATCAAGTTCGGCGGTCGCCTGCGCGACGGCCGCGCGCCTTTCCATCGCAATGGCAGCCCGGTGTCCGGCGCGTTCTTCCAGCAGTCGTCGTTCGCGACGCACGCGCTCGCGACGGAAGGCAACGTGGTGAAGGTTCCGCCCGACGTGCCCCTGCGCGTGGCGGCTGCGTTTGCCTGCGGCGTCAACACCGGGGCCGGCGCGGTCTTCAACGTCTTGCGGCCGCAGCCGGGCAGCTCGATCGCGGTGTTCGGGGTCGGCGCGGTTGGCCTGGCGGCCGTGATGGCGGCGCGCATCGCCGGCTGCGCCAGGATCGAGGTCTTCGATCGCCACCAGAACCGGCTGCGGCTCGCCCGCGAGCTGGGCGCGGCTGCAACGCGCGGCGCGAAGGACTTCCAGTACAGCGTCGAAGCGGCCGGCGATCCGGCGGCATTGCGCCAGGCGCTCGAGTGCCTGGCGCCGCTCGGCGCCTGCTGCCTGGTCGGCAGCGCGCGCAAGGGCACCGAGGTCGCCCTCGAGATGGCGTTCCTGCAGCAGGGCCGCACGCTCAGGGGCTGCATCCAGGGAGACGCCCCGGCCGACACCTTCCTGCCGGCGCTGTTCGAGCACTATCGCGCCGGACGCATGCCGGTCGATCGCCTGATCACCGAATACGAGTTCGCCGAGGTCAACCGCGCGGTGGCCGACAGCGTTGCAGGACGGACGGTCAAGCCTGTATTGCGGATCGGAAGCGATTTATGATGCGCGCCGAGGAGGAGCGATGAAACGACTGCTGGGATGGTGTCTTGCGCTGTTCACCTGCGCCGCGCTGGCGCAGGGCTACCCGACCAAGCCGGTGCGGCTGGTCATCTCGTTCACGCCGGGCAGCTCCACCGACATCATCGGCCGCGCGGTGGCGGCCAAGCTGCAGGAGATGTGGGGCCAGCCGGTAGTTGCGGAGAACCGTCCCGGCGCCGGCGGCACGGTGGGCTCGGAATTCGTGGTGCGCTCCGACCCGGACGGCTACACGCTGCTCGCCAATTCCTCCGCGCACGCCGCGAACCCGGGCATCTACAAGGACATGCGCTACGACACGATGCGCGACTTCGTCAACCTCGCGCTGCTCGGCGGCGGGCCGAACGTGCTGATCGTCAGCCCCGAATCGGGCTGGAAGGCGCTCAAGGACTTCGTCGATGCGGCGAAGAAAAATCCCGGCAAGCTCAACTTTGCCTCCGCCGGCATCGGCAGCGGCACGCATTTCAACCTCGAGAAGCTGAAGATCGCCGCCGGCATCGACGTCACGCACGTGCCCTACAAGGGCACGCCCGAGGCGATCGGCGACACGATCGCGAACCGCGTGTGCTGCTACTGGGCGCCGCTCAACGCCGCGCTGCCGCACGTGAACGGCGGCAAGGCCACCGCGCTCGCGATCTCCTCGGCGCAGCGCTCGCCGCTGCTGCCGAACGTGCCGTCGGTCGCCGAACAGGGCTATGCGGGCTTCGACTACACGCTGTGGGTCGGCCTGTGGGGCCCGGCCAAGATGCCGCCGGACATCGCGCAGAAGATCAACAAGGACGTGAACGCCGCGCTCGCCAGCCCCGACCTGCGCGAGCGCCTCACCAAGCTCGGCACCGTGCCGGGCAACCTGACGATCCCTCAGTTCACCGAGTTCGTGAAGAACGAAATCGAGGAGACGAGCAAGATCCTGAAGGCCGCCGGCATCAGGCCGCAATAGCGGTTTTCTTGAGAGGAACTCCGGTCAGGCGCTGGAGTTCCTCGAACGACAAGCCGTCCACTGCATCGACGACGTACAGCCCGTCGGGCTTCACGTCGATTACCGCGAGATCGGTGTAGATCCGGTCCACGCAGCGCGCGCCGGTGAGCGGATAGGTGCAGCGCTCGACGATCTTGCTTTTGCCGTCCTTGGTGAGGTGCTCCATCATCACCAGCACCTTCTTCGCGCCCACCGCGAGGTCCATCGCACCGCCCACCGCCGGAATCGCGTCGGCGCCGCCGGTATGCCAGTTCGCGAGGTCGCCTGCCACCGAAACCTGGAAGGCGCCGAGGATCGCGAAGTCGAGGTGGCGGCCGCGGATCATGCCGAACGAGTCGGCGTGATGGAAATACGAGCCGCCGGTGAGCAGCGTGACCGGCTCCTTGCCGGCGTTGATCAGGTCCTCGTCTTCCTCGCCGGGCGCGGGCTTCGGCCCGACGCCGAGCACGCCGTTCTCGCTGTGCAGGATGATTTCACGTCCTTTCGGGAGGAAATCGGCCACCAGCGTGGGCAAGCCGATGCCGAGGTTGACGTAGGCGCCTTCCGGAATGTCGCGCGCTACGCGCGCCGCCATCTGCTTGCGATCGAGCTTTTTCATCAGTGCTTGACGATTCTCTGGACGAAGATTCCCGGGGTCACGACGTGCTCCGGGTCGATGTCGCCGAGCTCCACGGTCTCGCGCACCTGCGCGACGGTGCATTTCGCCGCCATCGCCATCAGCGGACCGAAGTTGCGCGCCGTCTTGCGATAGGTCAGGTTGCCCCAGCGGTCCCCGCGGTCGGCCTTGATCAGCGCATAGTCGGCATGGATCGGATGCTCGAGCACGTAGTCGCGCTCGCCGATGCGGCGCGTCTCTTTCCCTTCGGCGAGCTTCGTGCCGTACGCGGTGGGCGTGAAGAAACCGCCAATGCCGGCGCCGGCGGCGCGAATGCGCTCGGCGAGCGTGCCCTGCGGCACGAGCTCGAGCTCGATCTCGCCCGCGCGATACAGCCGGTCGAAGTGCCACGAGTCGGCCTGGCGTGGAAACGAGCAGAGGATCTTGCGCACGCGCTTCGCGCCGATCAAAGCGGCGAGCCCTGTGTCGGCGTTGCCCGCGTTGTTGTTCACGATGGTGAGGTCCTTGGCGCCCTGCGCGATCAGCGCGTCGATCAGGGCGACCGGCATGCCGGCGTTGCCGAAGCCGTGGATCATGATGGTGGCCCCGTCCGGGATGTCGGCGAGCGCGGCTTCCGGGGAAGCGACGAACTTGTTGATCATGGGAGGCGTGAATTATGTCACTCGCGCTTTTTTGGCCCCTCCTCAGATTCGACTTTCAGTCCCATGCATAAGCCATTGATTATAATGTAGCTTATTCATTGAATTCCCTGTCGTAGAAAAACGACGTAAGTCCTTGTCGTACTTAGACATTCGCGCTTGACCGGTCCTGCCTTTACCCGTACAGTGGCAAAAGGTAGGAAAAAGTGGCACAAGAAGCCATATGGGGACAGCGTTTCACGGAGCCGCGGTCATCACGCTCGACGCGAAGGGACGCGTCGCTGTCCCCACGCGCCATCGCAGCGCGCTGCTCGACGGCGCCAAATCCGTGGTCCTCACCGCGCACCCCGAGGGGTGCGTGCTCATCTACCCCGAGTCGGCCTGGGAGCCGGTGCGCGCGCGGGTCGAGACCTTTCCGAGCTTCGATCCCAAGGCGAGCTGGTGGAAGCGCCTGCTGCTCGGCTTCGAGGAACACGTGACGCCCGACGGCTCCGGACGCATCCTCCTCGCGCCGGCGCTGCGCCAGCACGGCAAGCTCGAGCGCGAGGCCATGATGGTCGGGCAGGGGCACTACTTCGAGCTTTGGGACGCGGGCGTGTGGAAGACCAAGCTCGACCAGGCGCTCGCCGGCACGGCAACCCCGCCGGCCGGCATCGAGGACTTTTCGCTGTGACGCCCGCCGATGCACCAGCCCGTACTGGCGCGCGAGGCGATCGAGGGCCTTGCCATCCGGCCCGACGGCATCTACGTGGACGGTACGTTCGGGCGCGGGGGCCATGCACGCCTGATCCTCGAGCGGCTCGGCGCGTCGGGTCGGCTGATCGCCTTGGATCGCGACCCGCAGGCGGCGCAGGCCGCGCGCGCGATCGGCGATCCGCGCTTCACCTTCTTCAAGGCCCGGTTCTCGGAGCTGTCGATGGTGCCCGCCCAGGTCCAGGGGATGCTGTTCGACCTGGGCGTGTCCTCGCCGCAGCTCGACGACCCGGCGCGCGGCTTCTCGTTCAGGCACGACGGGCCGCTCGACATGCGCATGGATCCGGAGGCGGGCATGAGCGCCGCTGAGTGGCTCGCGAACGCAGAAGAAAAAGAGATCGGGAGGGTGATCCGCGACTATGGCGAAGAACGGTTTGCTAAACAGATTGCAGCGGCGATTGTTGCTGCTCGCCGCAGCGAGCCAATCGTCCGTACCCGCCAACTGGCCGATCTCGTGGGTCAGACGGTCCGCACACGCGAGCCGGGCCAGGACCCGGCGACGCGCACCTTTCAGGCTCTACGGATTCACCTCAATCGGGAGCTTGAGGAAGTCGCGCTGATGCTGCCGCAGGCCGCCGCGCGCCTCGCGCCGGGCGGCCGGCTGGCGGTGATCAGCTTCCATTCGCTGGAGGACCGCATCGTCAAGCGGTTCATGCAGGACGCGGCGCGCCCGCAAGTGCCGCGCGAACTGCCGCTCAAAGCCAGCGAAATGCCACAACCCGTACTCAGACTGGTGGGACGTGCGCAGCGTGCGTCCCCGGACGAGACAAGAAGAAATCCGCGGGCGCGGAGCGCAACGCTTCGCGTCGCCGAGCGCACCGCGGTCCCTTTCAACCTGCAGAACACACGGATCGAGCCCGGCGCGCGGTGGCGAAACTGAACCTCCTCCTCCTCGCGGTTCTCGTCGCCTGCGCGCTCGGGCTCGTCACTTCGCAGCACAAGGCCAGGCGGGCGTTCTCGCAGCTGGAGCGCGAGCTGGCGGCGGGGCGCGAGCTCGAGGCCGAGTTCGGCCGCCTGCAGCTCGAGGCCAGCACCTGGAGCCTGCATTCGCGCGTCGAAAGGCTCGCCACGCGCTCGCTCGGCCTGCGCCCGGCCGACCCGCGGCGCGTTCGCTTCATCGGGCGAGACGCCGGGCGGTGAGCAGCGCGGCGCAGGGCCTGGTGCGCCTGCCGGTGTGGCGCGCCCGCGTGGTGCTGATCCTGCTGGTGGGCGGCTTCGGCGTGCTGGCGGGCCGTGGGCTCTACCTGCAGGCCGTGCACACCGAGTTCCTGCAGGAAAAGGGCGACGCGCGCTACTCGCGCCTGCTCGAGATCCCGGCCACGCGCGGGCGCATCCTCGACCGCAACGGCGAGGCGCTGGCGGTGTCCACGCCGGTCAAGTCGGTGTGGGCGATTCCCGGCGATATCGAGGCGAATGGCGCACAGCGTCGCAAGCTCGCCGCGCTGCTCGGCATGCCGTATGCGGAGCTGCAAAAGAAGCTCTCCGACGCCTCCAAGGACTTCGTGTACCTCAAGCGGCAGGTTCCGCCCGAGACCGCGAGTGCGGTGCACGCGCTCGGCCTCAAGGGAGTTCACGACCATCCGGAGTACCGACGCTACTACCCGGGCGGCGAAGTAACCGCTCACCTAATCGGCTTTACCGGCGTGGACGACGCCGGCCAGGAGGGCATCGAGCTCGCGCACCAGGCAACCCTCGGCGGCAAGCCGGGCAGCCGGCGCGTGATCCGCGACCGCCTCGGCCATATCGTCGAGGACGTCGAATCGATCCGCTCCGGCCAGGACGGCGCCGACCTCACCCTTTCGATCGACAGCAAGATCCAGAGCCTCGCGTACGGCGCGTTGAAGGCCGCGGTGGAGCGCAACCACGCCAGGGCCGGCGCGCTGATCGCGATCGACGTGCGCAGCGGCGAGGTGCTCGCGCTCGCCAACGTGCCTTCGTACAACCCGAACAACCGCGCGCGCCTCACCGGCGCGCAGATCCGCAATCGCGTGATCACCGACCTCTTCGAGCCGGGCTCGACGCTCAAGCCCTTTACCGTCGCGCTCGCGATGGAGATGGGCAAGGTCGGCCCTTCCACCGTGGTGCAGACCGCGCCGGGCCGCATGAGCTTCGCGCAGTACACGATCCGCGATGTGCATCCGGCGCCCGCGCTCAGCGTCACCCAGGTGCTCGCGCGCTCCTCCAACGTCGGCTCGGCGCGCATCGCGCTCTCGCTGCCGCGCGAGGCGACCTGGGACTTCCTGCGCCGGGTCGGCTTCGGCACGCCGCCGGAGCTCGGCTTCCCCGGCGCGGCCGCCGGCCGGCTGCGCGACTACAAGACCTGGAAGCCGGTCGAGCAGGCCACGCTCGGCTACGGCATGGGCATGTCGCTCAGCCTCGCGCAGCTCGCGCGCGCGTACACCGTGTTCGCGCGCGACGGGGAATTGGTGCCCCTCACGCTGGTCAAAACAGGCGGTTCGGTGAACGGGGAAAAGGTGCTGTCGGCCGAGACGGCGCGGGCGGTGCGGGCAATGCTCGAGCAGGCGGTGCAACCCGGCGCCACCGGCCCGCGCGCGCGCATCATGGGCTGGCGGGTGGCGGGCAAGACCGGCACCGCGCACAAGCAGGAAAACGGCGGCTACGCCCCCGACAAGTACCTCTCGTCGTTCGTCGGCCTCGCGCCGGTCAGCGCGCCGCGCCTGGTGGTCGCGGTGATGCTCGACGAGCCCTCGGCTGGCCAGCACTACGGCGGCATGGTGGCCGCGCCGGTGTTCGCCCAGGTGATGCAGGGCGCGCTGCGCCTGATGGGCGTGCCGCACGACGCGCCGCTGGTGCCGCCCAGCGAGGGCGACGAAGCGAAGGAGAGCACGTGACGTGGAAGTGTTTCGCCAACTGATGGCGCAGGGAGCCATGATCAGCAGGCTCTCGTCCGACAGCCGGCGCTGCGCGCCCGGCGTGGCGTTCTTCGCCTACCCGGGCGAGCGCGCCGATGGCCGCGCGCACATCGGCGAGGCGATCGCGCGCGGCGCCTCCGCCGTGGTATGGGAGAAGGCAGGCTTCGATTGGCGCGACGAATGGCGCGTGCCGAACGTGCCGCTCGCCGGGCTCAAGCAGCAAGCCGGCGCGCTCGCGCACGAGTTCTACGGCAAGCCCTCGGAATCGCTCTGGGTGTGCGGCGTGACCGGCACGAACGGCAAGACCTCCTGCTCGCAATGGCTCGCCGCCCTGCTCGGCCATTGCGCCGTGATCGGCACGCTCGGCGCGGGTTTTCCCGGGAAGCTTTCCGCTGCGGCCAATACGACGCCCGATGCTCTGGAAACGCAATTTCTGCTCCGGCAGTTTCTGGAGAAAGGCGCAACAGCGGTCGCGATGGAGGTTTCATCCCACGGCCTGGTGCAGGGGCGCGCGAACGGCGTGCGCTTCGCCTGCGCGCTCTTCACCAACCTCACGCACGACCATCTCGATTACCACGGCACGATGGCGGCGTACGGCGAGGCCAAGGCCAGGCTGTTCGAGATGCCCGGCCTCCAGACCGCGGTGCTGAATCTCGACGATCCCTTCGGCGTCGAGCTGGCGCGCCGGCTGAAAGGCAGGGTGCGCACCATCGGCTACAGCCTCGAGCCGCGCGACGCACCGGTCGAGCAGAAGCTGCTCGCCGATGCCGGGTTGCGCATCCCCGCGCTCGGGCGCTTCAACGTGTCGAATGCCCTTGGCGTGCTCGGCTGCCTGGTGGCAAATGGAATTCCCTTGCATGAGGCGAGGCAGCGGCTCGCCGGCCTGCCGCCCGTGCCCGGGCGCATGCAGGCCGTCGGGCGGGCGCCGCTGGTGGTGATCGACTACGCGCATACCCCGGACGCGCTGGAAAACGTGCTCACGGCGCTGCGGCCGGTGGCGCGCGAGCGCGGCGGCCGTCTCGCGGTGGTGTTCGGCGCGGGCGGCGACCGCGACCCGACCAAGCGTCCGCTGATGGGCGCGGTGGCGGCGCGCCTCGCCGACCGCGTGCTCGTCACCTCCGACAATCCGCGCAGCGAGGATCCGCTCGCCATCATCGCGCAGATCGAGAGGGGCATCGCCGCGCCGCACGAGGTGGAAGCCGACCGCGCGCGTGCGATAGAACAGGCCGTGCTGGAGGCGGCTTCTACCGACGTGGTGCTGATTGCCGGCAAGGGGCACGAGACCTACCAGGAGGTGCGCGGCCGGCGCAGCGAGTTCTCGGATGCGGAGCAAGCGAAAAAAGCGCTGGCGCGGAGGCCGGCATGATGCCGCTCAGCGAGGCCGCAGCCGTGCTCGGCGGCCGCGTGAGCGGGCGCGACGTCACTTTCAGCGGCGTGTCCACCGACAGCCGCTCAATCGGCAAGGGCGATCTGTTCGTCGCGCTGCGCGGCGAGCGCTTCGACGGGCATGAGTTCCTGAAGAGCGTCGCGCCCAAAGCCGCCGCCGCCATGGTCGACAGCGCCTACCGCGGCGAATATCCGCTGCCGGCGCTGGTGGTCGGCGACACGCGGCGCTCGCTCGGCGACCTGGCGCGCTACTGGCGCGCGCGCTTCGCTCCCGCGCTCGTCGCCGTGACCGGGTCGAACGGCAAGACCACCGTCAAAGAGATGCTGGCCGCGATCCTGCGCGAGCACGCGGGCGAGGAGAGCGTTCTTTACACCAGGGGAAACCTCAACAACGACATCGGCCTGCCGCTCACCCTGCTCGCGCTGCGCCACGCGCACCGCTGGTGCGCGATCGAGCTCGGCATGAACCACAAGGGCGAGATCGCCTACCTCGCGGGCATCGCGCGGCCCACGGTGGCGCTGGTAAACAACGCGCAGCGCGAGCACCTCGAGTTCATGCGCTCGGTCGAGGAGGTGGCGGCCGAGAACGCGTCGGTGTACGACGCGCTGCCGGCGGACGGCGTGGCGGTGATCAACGCGGACGACCCGCACGCCGCGTTGTTCCGCAGCCGCGCCGGCGGCCGGCGCACCGTGGAGTTCGGGCTGCAGGGCGCCCCGGTGACCGGCCGCTACAAGCTCGGGCGCTTGTCGAGCGAGATTCACCTGCAGACGCCGGCCGGCGAGGCCGACGCCACGCTTTCCATTCCCGGGCTGCACAACGTGCGCAACGGGCTCGCCGCCGCCGCTTGCGCCGTCGCCGTTGGAATTCCAGCCCGGACCATTGCGCAAGGCCTGAGCGCGTTCCGTCCTTACACCGGCAGGCTGCAGGTGAAGAAGGCGGCGAGCGGCGCCACCGTGATCGACGACAGCTACAACGCCAACCCGGATTCGGTGCGCGCGGCGATCGACATCCTCGCGGCGTCGCCGGCACCGACCGCGCTGGTACTCGGCGACATGGGCGAAGTCGGCGAGCAGGGGCCGGAGTTTCATCGCGAGGTCGGTGCGTACGCGCGCGAAAAAGGCGTGTCGCAGCTTCTCGCGCTCGGCGATGCGACGCGCGACACGGTCGAGGCGTTCGGCGAGGGCGCGCGGCATTTCAGCGACGTGGGCGAATTGATCCGCGACTTGAAAAGCCAGACCATCCTGGTGAAAGGCTCGCGCTTCATGAAGATGGAGCGCGTAGTGGCGGCGCTGACCGGCAAGTCCGAGGGAGGGCACTGATGCTGCTCGAGCTGGCGCAATGGCTCGCGAAGGACGTCCGCCTCTTCAACGTCTTCAACTACCTCACGCTGCGCGCGGTGCTCGCCTGCCTCACCGCGCTCGCGGTGTCGCTGATCCTCGGTCCCTACGTGATTCGAAAATTGACCGCCTACAAGATCGGCCAGGCGGTGCGCGAGGAAGGGCCGCGCTCGCACCTGACCAAGGCCGGCACGCCGACCATGGGCGGCGCGTTGATCCTGGTCTCGATGAGCCTCACCACGCTGCTGTGGGGCGATCTGTCCAGCCGCCTGGTCTGGGTGGTGCTGCTCGTCACGCTGGCATTCGGCCTGGTCGGCTGGGTCGACGACTACCGCAAGGTGGTGCACCGCAATCCGCGCGGCCTGCCGGCGCGCTGGAAGTTCTTCTGGCAGGCGCTGATCGGCCTGACGGCGGCGATCTACCTCGGCTCGCTCACGCAGACCATGCCCGCGCTCAACGAGCTGATCGTGCCGTTCTTCAAGCACGTCGCCTATCCGCTCGGCACCCTCGGCTTCGTGGTGCTCACCTTCTTCGTCATCGTCGGCACCTCGAACGCGGTCAACCTGACCGACGGGCTCGACGGCCTCGCCATCATGCCGACCGTGATGGTCGGCAGCGCGCTCGGCATCTTCGCCTACGTGGCCGGCCACGCGGTGTTCTCGAAGTACCTCGGGCTGCCCTACATCCAGGGCGCGGGCGAGCTCGCGGTGATCTGCGGCGCGATCGCCGGCGCGGGCCTGGGCTTCCTGTGGTTCAACGCCTACCCGGCGGAAGTGTTCATGGGCGACGTCGGCGCGCTCGCGCTCGGCGCCGCGCTCGGCACCATCGCGGTGATCGTGCGCCAGGAGATCGTGCTGTTCATCATGGGCGGCGTGTTCGTCGCCGAGACGCTGTCGGTGATGATCCAGGTGCTGTACTTCAAGTGGACCGGCGGCAAGCGCATCTTCCGCATGGCGCCGCTGCACCACCACTACGAGCTGGAAGGCTGGAAGGAAAGCCAGGTGGTGGTGCGCTTCTGGATCATCACCATGATGCTGGTGCTGTTCGGCCTGTCGACCCTCAAGCTCCGATGATGCGCGAACCCGCCTTCCAGCAGCTGCCCCGCCCCGCGCCCACGCCCCTGGTCGGCCGGCGCGTGCTGGTGCTCGGGCTGGGCGACACCGGCCTTTCGCTGGCGCGCTGGGTGGAGCGCGAAGGCGGCAAGGCGCGCGTCGCCGACAGCCGCGCCAGCCCGCCGCGAAAGAAGGATTTTGCCGGCGAGCTGCACACCGGCGTGTTCACTCCCGGGCTGCTCGACGACGTGGACGTGGTGTGCATCAGTCCCGGCCTGTCGCTCGAGGATCCGGTGATCCGGCAGGCCGTGGCGCAGAACATCCCGGTGCTCGGCGACATCGAGCTGTTCGCCTGGTACGTGCGCGAGCCGGTGCTCGCGATCACCGGCACGAACGGCAAGACCACCGTCACCGCGCTCACCGGCCACCTGCTGCGGAGCGCTGGCGTGGATTGCGAGGTGGCCGGCAATATCGCGCCGCCGGTGTTGCAGGCCTATTCCAGGAGGCTGGAGCAAGGAAAGGCGCCGAAAGGATGGGTGCTCGAGCTCTCCAGCTACCAGCTGGAAACCACCTGGTCGCTGCGCCCGGCGGCGGCGGCGATGCTGAATCTCACCGAAGACCACCTCGACCGCTACGCCACGATCGACGAATACGGCGCGGCGAAGGCGCGCATCTTCGCTGGCGCCGCGGTGCAGGTGCTGAACCGCGACGACCCGCGCTCGATGGCGATGGCGCAGCCGGGAAAAAAAGTCGTGACCTTCGGCCTCGGGGATCCGGCGCCAGGCGACTTCGGCGTGCGTGGAAAGACGCTCGTGCACGGCGAGAAGGAAATCCTTCCCATCGCCCAGCTCGGCATTCGCGGTCTGCACAACGTATCGAACGCGCTTGCCGCGTGCGCGCTCGCTTCGGTGCTCGGTGTCGACCCGGTGCCGGGCCTGAAGACCTTCAAGGGCCTGCCGCACCGCCTGCAGCTCGTCGCCACGCGCCGCGGCGTCGAGTGGTACGACGATTCGAAGGGCACCAACGTCGGCGCCACGGTCGCCGCGCTGCGCGGCCTTGGCCGCAAGTGCGTGCTGATCCTCGGCGGCGAGGGCAAGGGGCAGGATTTCTCCCCGCTGCGCGATCCGGTGCGCCAGTTCGCCTCGCACGTGCTGCTGATCGGCCGCGACGCGCCGCTCATCGAGAAGGCGGTCGGTGGGGAGCGCTGCGCTTCGCTCGAACAAGGGGTGCGCAAGGCGGCAGAAATCGCAAAACCGGGTGAAGCCGTGCTGCTGTCTCCCGCGTGCGCGAGCTTCGACATGTTCCGCGACTACAAGCACCGCGGCGAGGTGTTCGCCGCCGCCGTAAAAGGGCTGGGCGCGTGAGCCAGACCTACGTCTTCGCACGCAGCGCGCCGAACGCCGAGTACGACCGCTCGGCGACCTGGGCGGCGCTGCTCCTCGCGGCGATCGGGCTGGTGATGGTGTATTCCGCCTCGATCGCCACCGCCGAGGCGAGCCGCTATACGGGGCACAGCGCGTCCTGGTTCCTGGTGCGCCACGGCGCGTACCTCGCCATCGCGCTCGCCCTGGCGATCACCGTGTTCCTCGTTCCCGCGAAGGTGTGGCAGAAGCTCGCGCCGTGGCTGTTCCTCGCCGCGCTGGCCGGCATCACGCTCGTGCTGGTGCCGGGATTCGGGCGCGAGGTGAACGGCGCGCGGCGCTGGCTCGACCTGCCGGGCTTCGGCGTGCAGCCCTCCGAGGCGATGAAGCTCGCCGTGGTGCTCTACGCGGCGGACTACACCGCGCGCAAGCACACGGTGCTGAAGAGCTTCCGCCGCGGCCTGCTGCCGATGCTGGCGGTGATGCTGCTGGTCTCGTGGCTGCTGCTGCGCGAGCCCGACTTCGGCGCGCTGGTGGTGATCGCGGTGATCGCGTTCTCGATCCTGTTCCTCGGCGGCATGAACGGGCGCCACTTCGCCGCGCTGCTCGGCATGCTGGCCGCGGGCTTCGCGCTCCTGGTGGTGTTCTCGCCCTACCGGCTGCAGCGCATCTTCGGCTTCATGGACCCGTGGGCCGATCCGTACGGCAAGGGCTACCAGCTCTCGCACGCGCTGATCGCCTTCGGACGTGGCGAGTGGCTGGGCGTCGGCCTCGGCGCGAGCGTGGAGAAGCTCTTCTACCTGCCGGAGGCGCACACCGACTTCCTGCTCGCGGTGATCGCCGAGGAGCTCGGCTTCGCCGGCGTGGCGCTCGTCATCGCGCTCTTCACCTGGCTCGTCTCGCGCGCCTTCGCGATCGGCCGCCAGGCCTCGCAGCACGAGCGCCATTTCGCCGCGCTCGCCGCGCAAGGCATCGGCATCTGGTTCGGCTTCCAGGCGCTCATCAACATGGGCGTGAACATGGGCCTGCTGCCGACCAAGGGCTTGACGCTGCCCCTCATGAGCTACGGCGGCTCGGGGCTGCTCGCCAACTTCGTGGCGCTCGCGATCCTGCTGCGCATCGACTGGGAGAGCCGCCAGCTCTCGAGAGGATTGAACGCGTGAGCACCATCCTCATCATGGCGGGCGGCACGGGCGGCCACATCTTCCCGGGGCTCGCGGTCGCGGAGCAGATGCGCGCCGCAGGCTGGGACGTGGTGTGGATGGGGGCGCGCGGCGGCATGGAAGAGCGCCTGGTGCCGAAGCACGGCTATCGCATGGCGTGGATCCGCGCGAAGGCCGCGCGCGGCAAGGGGCTGGTGCAGAAGCTGCTGCTGCCGGCGAACCTGCTCTATTCGTTCTGGGAGAGCGCGCGCCACATCCGCAGCCTCAAGCCCTCGGTGGTGCTCGGCCTGGGCGGCTACGTGGCCTTTCCCGGCGGCATGATGGCCTCGCTCTTCAACCGGCCGCTCGCGCTGCACGAGCAGAACGCCATCGCCGGGCTGGCGAACCGCGTGCTCGCGCAGGTGAGCGACAAGGTGATGGTGGCGTTCCCGGACGCGCTCAAGGGCGGCGAATGGACCGGCAACCCGGTGCGCGGCGACATCGCGGCGATGGCGCCGCCGGAGCAGCGCTTTGCCGGACGAACCGGAAAGCTTCGCATTCTCGTGGTCGGCGGAAGCCTCGGCGCGCAGGCGCTGAACGAGGCGATGCCGAAGGCGCTCGCGCTTCTCGACGACAAGCCGATCGTGGTCCACCAGGCGGGCGAGAAGCACATCGACCAGCTCAGGGCCAACTACGCCGCGGCCGGCGTGCAGGGCGAGCTGGTCGCCTTCATCGACGACATGGCGCGGCGCTACGCCGAGGCCGACCTCGTGGTGTGCCGCGCCGGCGCGGTGACGATCGCCGAGCTTTCCGCGGGCGGCATGGCGAGCATCCTGGTGCCGTTCCCGCACGCGGTCGACGACCACCAGACCGCGAACGCGAGATTCCTTTCCGAGCGCGGCGCGGCGATCCTCATCCAGCAGCGCGATCTGTCCACGCAGAAGCTCGCGGACCTGCTTCGATCGCTCAACCGGGAGAAGCTCCTCGACATGGCGAAGAAGGCGCGCGCCCTCGGCAAGCCGGACGCCGCGCGCAGAGTCGCGCAACGCTGCATGGAGATTGCCAGGTGAAGCACAAGGTCCGGCATATCCATTTCGTGGGCATCGGCGGCGCCGGCATGTCGGGCATCGCCGAGGTGCTGGCGAACCTCGGCTACCAGGTGAGCGGTTCGGACCTGTCGGAGAACAGCGCCACCAGGCGCCTCGCCGGCCTCGGCGTGAAAGTGAAAGCCAGGCACCAGAAAGAAAACATCAACGGCGCGGACGCGGTCGTGGTGTCCTCCGCCGTGCAGGCCGACAACCCGGAAGTGATCGCGGCGCGCGAGCACCGCATCCCGGTGGTGCCGCGCGCGCTGATGCTCGCCGAGCTGATGCGGCTCAAGCAGGGCGTGGCGATCGCCGGCACGCACGGCAAGACCACCACCACGAGCCTGGTGGCGAGCGTGCTCGCCGAGGGCGGCCTCGACCCGACCTTCGTGATCGGCGGGCGGCTCAACGCCGCCGGCTCGAACGCGCGCCTCGGCGCCGGCGACTTCATCGTCGTCGAGGCGGACGAGTCCGACGCGTCGTTCCTGCACCTGCAGCCGGTGATCGCGGTCGTCACCAACATCGACGCCGACCACATGGACACCTACCAGCAGGACTTCGGGCGGCTCAAGCAGGCGTTCGTGCAGTTCCTGCAGAACCTGCCGTTCTACGGCGCGGCAGTGCTGTGCGCCGACGATCCGCACCTGCGCGAGATCCTGCCGCAGGTCACGAAACCGATCCTCACTTACGGCACGGGCGACGACGCCTCGGTGCGCGCCGAGGCGATCCAGCACGACGGCGGGCGCATGCGCTTCCGCGCGCTGCGCAAGGACGCGAAGCCGCTCGACGTGGTGCTCAACCTGCCCGGCCGGCACAACGTGCTGAACGCGCTGGCGGCGATCGCGGTGGGAACGGAATTGCAGGTACCCGATGTGGCGATCCGGAAAGCCCTGCACGACTTCAAAGGCGTGGGACGCAGATTCCAGAGCTACGGCGAGGTGGGCGGCAAGTTCGTGCTGATCGACGACTACGGCCATCACCCGGCCGAGATGGCCGCCACCATCGAGGCGGCGCGCGGCGCCTTTCCCGGGCGGCGCATCGTGCTCGCCTTCCAGCCGCACCGCTATACGCGCACGCGCGATCTCTTCGAAGACTTCGTGCGCGTGCTCTCGAGCGTCGACGTGCTCCTGCTCGCCGACGTCTACCCCGCGGGCGAGGCGCCGATCGTGGCCGCCGACGGCCGCTCGCTCGCGCGCGCGGTGCGCCTCGCCGGCCGGGTGGAGCCGCTGTTCGTCGAGGACATCGCCGAGATGCCGCAGGCCATCCGCCACGCCGCGCAGGCGGGGGACGTGGTGATCACGATGGGCGCGGGCTCGATCGGCGCCGTGCCCTCACAGTTGATATGAACATGAGCGAGCCCCTGCGCTTCCAGAAACTTCGCGGCGAGCTGCGCACCGACGAGCCGATGGGGCGGCACGTGAGCTGGCGCACCGGCGGAAGCGCCGACCGCTTCTACGCGCCGGCCGACCTGCACGACCTGGCGGCCTTCCTGCGCCAGCTGCCGCAGGACGAGCCGCTGCTCTTCGTCGGCCTGGGCTCCAATCTGCTGGTGCGCGACGGCGGCTTTCGCGGCACCGCGATCCTGATGCACGCCGCCTCGCGCCGGCCCGAGCTGCGCGACGGCAAGATCTACGCCGAGGCCGGCGTGGCGAGCCCGAAGGTGGCGCGCTTCGCGGCGATGCACGACCTGGAGGGCGCGGAATTCCTCGCCGGCGTGCCGGGCACGGTGGGCGGCGCGCTGGCGATGAACGCGGGCTGCTACGGCGGCGAGACCTGGGACGTGGTCGACCACGTCGCGGTGATCAACCGGCGCGGCGAGCTGCTGGTGCGCACGCGCGACGAGTTCGACATCGGCTATCGCCACTGCGCGCCCAAGGTGCCGGGCGAGGAATGGTTCGCCGGCGCGTGGTTCCGCCTCAAGCCCGGCGACGGCAACATGTCGCGCGCGGTGATGAAGGAGCTGCTCGCGCGCCGCATCGCCACCCAGCCGCTCTCCCTGCCGAACGCCGGCAGCGTGTTCCGCAACCCGCCCAAGCACCACGCCGCGCACCTCATCGAGTCGTGCGGGCTGAAGGGCTTCGAGCGCGGCGGCGCGCGCGTCTCGGAGAAGCACGCCAACTTCATCGTGAACCCGAAGGGCGCGGCCAGGGCGAGCGACATCGAGTGGCTGATCCGCCACGTGCAGCGCATCGTCTACCAGCTGAAGGGCGTCTACCTCGCCACCGAAGTGCGCATCGTGGGAGAGGAGGCCGCGTCATGACCTCTGACTTCGGCAAGGTCGCGGTGCTGCTGGGCGGCAAATCCGCCGAGCGCGAAATTTCGCTCATGAGCGGCAACGGCGTCCTGAGCGCGCTGCGCTCCAAGGGTATAGACGCGCACGCTTTCGATCCGGCGCAGCGCGACCTCTACGAGCTGAAGCGCGAAGGCTTCGCGCGCTGCTTCATCGCGCTGCACGGCCGCGGCGGCGAGGACGGCACCATCCAGGGCGCGCTCGAGATGCTCGGCATCCCGTACACCGGCAGCGGCGTGATGGGCTCGGCGATCGGCATGGACAAGTGGCGCACCAAGATGGTGTGGATCGCGAACAAGATTCCCACGCCGAGGTTCCGCATCCTGAATGAAGACGACAACTGGGCGTCGGTCGCGCGCGAGCTCAAGCTGCCGTTGATCGTCAAGCCCGCGAACGAGGGCTCGACGCTTGGCCTCACCAAGGTCACGAAAGTCGGCCAGCTCGCGGCCGCCTACGAGCTGGCGACCAAGAAGTACAAGGACATCGCGCTCGCCGAGCAATTCATCGACGGGCCGGAGTACACCGCCAGCGTGCTCGGCGAGCAGGCGCTGCCGCTCATCCGCATCGAGGCGCCGAAGGGCAACTACGACTACCAGAACAAGTACTTCACCGACGACACGAAATACCACTGCCCGTGCGGGCTGCCGAAGAAAAAGGAAGCCGAGCTGCAGGAGCTCACGCTGCGCGCGTTTCGCGCGGTCGGCTGCCGCGGCTGGGGCCGCGTCGACATCATGCTCGACAAGCGGAACAAGCCCTGGCTCCTCGAAGTGAACACCTCGCCCGGCATGACCGGGCACTCGCTCGTGCCGATGGCGGCGCGCGCGGTCGGCATCTCCTACGAGGACCTGTGCGTGAAGATCCTGGAGCTCGCTCGTGTCGGCTAGGCTCGCGCTCATCGCCGGCATGCTCTCGGGGTTGCTGGTGCTCGGCGCCTGCCTGGGCGCGCTGCACTGGCTGCTGCTGCCCGAGCGCTTTCCGGTCACCGGGGTGGAGCTGCAGGGCACGCTGAAGAACACCAGCGCGGCCGAGATCCGCGCCGCCCTGCCGCGCGCGGCCGAAAACTTCTTCGCCGTCGATCTCGCCGAGGTGCGCGCCTCGGTGGAGAAGCTGCCGTGGGTGCGGCGCGTCACGGTGCGCCGCGTGTGGCCCGGCCGGCTGGAGGTCTCGGTCGAGGAGCACGTCGCGCTCGCGCGCTGGGGCGACGATGCGCTGGTGAACACGCATGGCGAGCGCTTCATGGCGAAGACCAAGGAGGCGCTGCCGCTCTTCACCGGGCCCGGCGGCAGCGCCGCGGAGGTGACGCGCCGCTACCGGCGCTTCGAGGAGATCGTCGCGCCGCTCGGCACCCGCGTCGAGCGCGTGGTGCTCACGCAGCGCCACGCCTGGCAGCTGCGCCTCGGCAACGGCATGCACGTGATGCTCGGGCGCGATCCCGACCAGGCGGAGCAGCGGCTGCAGAAATTCGTCGAGGTCTATCCGAAAACCAAAGCCAGCGACTACGTCGACCTGCGCTATCCGAACGGATTCGCGCTGCGCGTGCCCGACTGGAACGGCTAGAGAGAGATGCCAAAAGAGAACAAGAACCTGATCGTGGCGCTGGACATCGGAACCTCCAAGGTGGCATGCCTGGTCGGCGAGCTCGGCCCCGACGGCCAGCTCGCCATGCTCGGCATGGGCAGCCACGAGTCGAAGGGGCTGAAAAAGGGCGTGGTGGTCAACATCGAGGCCACCGTGGCGGCGATCCAGCGCGCCCTGGAGGAGGCCGAGCTGATGGCCGACTGCAAGATCGCCTCGGCCTACGTCGGCATCGCGGGCAACCACATCCGCAGCTTCAACTCGACCGGCATGGTGGCGGTGAAGGACCGCGAGGTGAGCGCGCTCGACGTGAACCGCGCGCTCGACACCGCGCGCGCGGTC
This sequence comes from Burkholderiales bacterium, assembly GCA_036379875.1. Lineage (GTDB taxonomy): Bacteria > Pseudomonadota > Gammaproteobacteria > Burkholderiales > SG8-39 > SCGC-AG-212-J23. The sequence goes on from DASVFV010000152.1 coordinate 24,545, forward strand.
AACATCCCGACCGACCAGCAGATCCTGCACGTGCTGCGCCAGGAATTCATCATCGACGGCCAGGAGGACGTGCGCGAGCCGATCGGCATGTCGGGCGTGCGCCTCGAGGTGAAGGTGCACATCGTGACCGGCGCGGTGTCGGCCGCGCAGAACATCGTGAAGTGCGTGCGGCGCTGCGGCCTGGAGGTGAGCGACCTCATCCTGCAGCCGCTCGCCTCGGCGCGCGCGGTCCTCTCGGAAGACGAAAAGGACCTGGGCGTGTGCCTGCTCGACATCGGCGGCGGCACCACCGACATCGCCGTGTTCACGCACGGCGCGATCCGCCACACCGCGGTGATCCCGATCGCCGGCGACCAGATCACCAACGACATCGCCATGGCGCTGCGCACCCCGACCGCCGACGCGGAGAACATCAAGATCCGCCATGGCGTGGCGCTGCGCGGCCTCGCCGACCCGAACGCGATGATCGACGTGCCGGGCATCGGCGAGCGCGGCACGCGCTCGATGTCGCGCCAGACCCTCGCCGAGGTGATCGAGCCGCGCGTCGAGGAGCTCTACTCGCTGGTGCAGCAGGTGCTGCGCGAGTCGGGCCACGAGGAGCTGCTCTCGAGCGGCATCGTGCTGACCGGCGGCTCGGCGGTGATGCAGGGCATGGTCGAGCTCGGCGAAGAGATTTTCCACATGCCGGTGCGCGTGGGCGTGCCGCGCTATGCCGGCGCGCTCGCCGAGGTGCTGCGCACGCCGCGCTACGCCACGGCGATGGGCCTGCTGTACGAGGGCGTGGCGCAGATGGAGCAGGGCAAGCTTTCGCGCCAGAGCGGCTCAGTCACCGCCGTTCTGGGGCGCATGCGGGAGTGGTTTCAACGCAATTTCTAAGTACTCAACAAAGGCAAGGAGACGACAACATGTTCGAAATAGTCGACAGTCAGGCAACGGGCCCGGTCATAAAGGTGATCGGGGTGGGTGGGGCCGGCGGCAACGCCGTGAACCACATGATCGAGCAGGGCGTGCAGGGCGTGGAGTTCATCGCGGTCAACACCGACGCCCAGGTGCTCGCGCGCAACAAGGCGCGCAACCAGCTGCAGCTCGGCTCGAGCGGCCTGGGCGCCGGCGCCAAGCCGGAGGAAGCGCGCGCTGTCGCCCTCGAGGAGCGCGAGCGCATCGAGGAAGCGGTGGCCGGCTCGCACATGGTGTTCATCACCTGCGGCATGGGCGGCGGCACCGGCACCGGCGCGGCGCCGGTGATCGCCGAGGTGGCGCGCGGCCTGGGCATCCTCACGGTGGCGGTGGTGACCAAGCCGTTCACCTTCGAGGGCTCGAAGCGCATGAAGATCGCCGAAGCCGGCATCGAGGCGCTGCAGCCGCACGTCGATTCGCTCATCGTCATCCTGAACGACAAGCTCGAGGAAGTGCTGGGCGAGGACGTGACGCAGGAAGATGCGTTCAAGGCCGCGGACGACGTGCTGAACAACGCCGTCGCCGGCATCGCCGAGATCATCAACCTGCCCGGCCTGGTCAACGTGGACTTCCAGGACGTGAAGACGGTGATGTCCGAGCAGGGCATGGCGATGATGGGCTCGGCCTCCGCGAACGGCATCGACCGGGCGCGCATCGCGGCCGAGCAGGCCATCGCCTGCCCGCTGCTCGAGGGCGTGAACCTGGCCGGCGCGCGCGGCGTGCTGGTGAACATCACGGCCTCGCGGCCGAGCCTCAAGCTGCGCGAGACCAAGGAGGTGATGAACATCATCCGCACCTTCGCCGCCGAGGACGCGACCATCATCTACGGCGGGGTGTACGACGATTCGCTCGCCGATGACCTGCGCGTCACCGTGGTCGCGACGGGCCTTGGCCTCGCCCAGCAGGCGCGCCAGCAGAAACCGCAGCTCGTGCTCAGTAATGCTTCCGGGCAAAAGACCGGAACCGACAACGCACCGGGACCGGTGGACTACCAGCAGCTCGACCAGGTTCCGGCGGTGATCCGGCGTAACCGCGCCTCGACCGTCGAGGCGCTGCAGCAGAGCGGCGTCGACAAGTACGACATCCCGGCGTTCCTGCGCAAGCAGGCCGACTAGCGGATCACGCCAGGACCGGGCCGCCCACCTTGCCGGGCGGCCCGGGGTTTATCATTGGCCATGGATGACCCGCTGTTCGAGGCGCTGTTCGCGCAATCGGCGGCCGGCATCGCCGTGTTCTCGATCGGCGGCCGCTTCCTGCGCGCCAACCCCGCGCTGTGCCGGCTGCTCGGCTACACCGAGCAGGAGCTCTTGCAGAAGACCCACCTCGACGTGATCCACATGGAGGATCTCGAGTCGGCCGCGGTGGCGCGCGCGCAGCTCATCTCCGGCAAGCTCAAGCCGCGCGTGAGCGAGCGGCGCTACGTGCACAAGGACGGCTCGACCATCTGGGTGCAGATGAGCGGCGTGGTGGTGCGCGACGCCGCCGGCGCGCCGCAATGCACGGTGCTGTGGGCGAACGACATCTCTTCGCTCAAGCGCTCGCTGCGCAGGAGCAAGCAGCGCTTCCGGCGCATGCTGGAGATGAGCTCCGACTGGTACTGGGTGCAGGACGAGCAGTTCCGCTTCGTCGAGGTGGCCGGCGCGGAGGACGAGCAGGACACCGACATCGTGATCGGCAGCCGGCGCTGGGAGATCCCCGGCCTGGGCGCCCTGCCGGACAAGGTCTGGCAGCAGCACCGCGAGCGCCTGGAGCGCCACGAATCGTTCTCCGACTTCGTGTTCCTGCGCTACGACCGCGCGGGCGAGCTGCGCTACCTCTCGGTAAGCGGCGAGCCGCTGTTCGACGGGAAGGGCAAGTTCATCGGCTACCACGGCATCGGCAAGGACATCACCGAGCGCGCGCGCGACCAGAAGGCGCTCGAAGAGAGCGAGCGGCGCTACCGCACGCTGTTCGACGTGCATCCGCAGCCGATGTGGGTGGTGGACGCGAGCACGCTCGCGTTCCTCGCGGTGAACGGCGCGGCGATGCGGCTGTACGGCTACTCGAGCGACGAGTTCCTCGCCATGAGCGCGGACCAGATCCGCCCGGAGGAGGACGTCGACGACCTGCGCCGCGCGTTCGCCGACTGGAGCAACAACTACAGCCAGCGCCTGTGGCGCCACAAGAAGAAGAACGGCGAGGTGATCCCGGTGCGCGTCACCTCGTTCAACCTCGAGTTCGCCGGCCGCCGCGCGCGCCTGGGCGTGATCGAGGACCTCACCGAGCGCATGCAGGCCGAGGAGCGCGCCAAGCAGAGCGAGCAGCGCTATCGCGAGCTCCTGCAGGAGCGCGGCGGCGGAACTTAAGCGGTAGACTCTCTTCCTGCATGCTGCGCCAGCGCACTCTGAAATCCCTGATCCGAGCCTCCGGCGTCGGGCTGCACACCGGCAAGAAGGTGCGCATCGCGCTGCGCCCGGCGCCCCCCGATACCGGCGTGGTGTTCCGCCGCATCGACCTCGCCTCCCCGGTGGACATTCCGGCGCGCGCCGACCTGGTCGGCGACGTGAAGCTGTGCTCCGGGCTGGTGAAGGACGGCGTCAAGGTCTACACCGTCGAGCACCTGATGTCGGCGCTGAGCGGCCTGGGCATCGACAACGTGTACGTCGACCTCGACGCGGACGAGCTGCCGATCATGGACGGCAGCGCGTCGCCCTTCGCGCTGCTGCTGCAGCAGGCCGGCATCGAAGAGCAGGGCGCGCCGAAGAAGTTCTTGAAGGTGCGAAAGACGGTGGAGGTGCGCGAAGGCGACAAGTGGGCGCGCCTCGAGCCCTACGCCGGCTACAAGCTCTCGTTCTCGATCGACTTTCGCCATCCGGTGATCGAGCGCAGCACGCAGTCGGTGACGGTCGATTTCGCCGAGACCTCCTACGTCAAGGAGATCGCGCGCGCGCGCACCTTCGGCTTCATGCACGAGGTCGAGGACCTGAAGGGCAGCGGGCTCGCGCTCGGCGGCGGCCTGGAAAACGCCGTGGTCATCGACGACCAGGGCGTGCTGAACGAGGACGGGTTGCGCTTCGCCGATGAATTCATCCGGCACAAGCTGCTCGACGCGATCGGCGACCTCTACCTGATGGGCCGGCCGCTGCTCGGCGCCTTCGTCGCGCACAAGTCGGGCCACGCGCTCAACAACCGGCTCGCGCGCGCCGCGCTCGCCGAGGCGGGCGCGCTCGAGACGGTGGTGTTCGAGCGCGCCGAGGAAGCGCCGGCGGGGATCGCCCGCCTTTCCACCCAGCCGGGCTAGGTGTTCGCGGTACTGCGGGTCGCCGTCGTCGTCGTGGCGATCGTGCTCGGCGCGAGCATCCTCGCCTGGCTGCTGACCGGCGATCCGCGCTGGCGGCGCCTGAGCTGGCGGGTGTTCAAGTACTCGGTGTTCGCGATCGCGGGAATCCTGCTGCTATTTGCCGGCGAGGCGCTTCTGCAGCAGGGCCCCTAGGGCGTCGCGCGCCGGACTGTTTCGCATTTCGTTGTAAAGCCTTCTCAGGCTGGCGAGCGCCGGCGTGGACAGCTTGGCAGTTTTCCGCGGTGCAACAACCGTTTGTCGTGATGCGTTTGGTTGCACCCGTATAGAAACTGAATTAACCTGCAAGCGCTGTTTTAAAAAGAAATTTACCAGGGGCGGGGCCAGCAGCCGGAGCTTGGCCGCGGCGGCCGGAGAGGTCGCCGAAAGCACCACCTCGCCGTCCCGGTAATTAACAATTCGGGCCTGGCGCGCCAGTTCCGGCGGCAGAAACCCGTCAAGCAGCCCGGCGAGCGCACGCAGCTCTTGCGCCTTCGCCAGGACCGGTTGCAGCGTGGCCTCGGCCGCAAGAACCCGGCCGAGCTTGGGTGTACGCATCGAATCGCAGGGAGGTAGTAGTCGTGCAGATTATCCTGATCTCCGACCGGCTGGCGAGGGCGAGATCAGTCCACATGTCGCTGCGGCACCTGGTCGGCACCGCGTTCCTCGCGCTGCTGCTGATCTTCGGCGCCACCGCCACGCTTTACTGGCTCACGCTGCGCTACGCCGCCGAGGTGCGCCTGCCGGCGCTGCAGCAGCTGGTGGCCGCGGCGCAGGAAGCCGAAGCCGAGCGCGAGCGCGTGTTCGTGCAGCAGAACCTCAACTCGATGGCGATGAAGCTGGGCGAGATGCAGGCGCAGCTCACGCGCATGGACGCGCTGGGCGAGCGCCTCTCGGCGCTGGCCGGCATCCGGCCGCAGGAGTTCAAGAGCTCGGAGGCGCCCGGCGTGGGCGGCGCCGCGCCGACCCAGATGCCGCCGCAGAACCTGTCGCTCGGCGACTTCAGCGAGAAGCTGCTCACCATCGCGCGCCAGGTCGAGAGCCGCAACGACATGCTCGGCGTGCTCGAGGCGCAGCTCTTCGAGCAGGCGGTCAAGAAGAAGATGATGCCGACCATGATGCCGGTCAAGGCGCCCTACAGCGCCTCGAGCTTCGGCAAGCGCATCGACCCGTTCAACGGCCAGTGGGCGATGCACGAAGGCATCGACTTCATCGCCGAGTACGGCGCGCCGATCTCGGCCGCGGCGGCCGGGGTGGTGATCTTCGCCGGCTTCCACCCGCAGTACGGCTACATGGTCGACATCGACCACGGCAACGACCTGGTGACGCGCTATGCGCACACCTCCAAGATCCTGGTGCGCGAGGGCGACCTGGTGCAGCGCGGGCGCAAGATCGCCGAGGTCGGCACCACCGGGCGCTCCACCGGGCCGCACCTGCACTTCGAAGTGCGCTTCCGTGGCGCCGCGCAGAACCCCACCAAGTTCCTGGTGTCGAATCCCCAGCCTTCCGCCGTCGCCCGCGCCAAGTAAGGTCGCGTTTTTCCAGTAAAATCGGCGGTTTCGCACCCGCCACCCGTGGAATTCCTGCGCTCGAACCTCGAGGCCCTCTGGCGCCTGCCGGCGCGCATCTTCGGCAGCCGCAACGAGCGTCTGCTCAAGCAGTACGCGGGGTCGGTCACCCGCATCAACGCGCTGGAAGCCGAGCTCGCCAGGCTTTCCGACGCCGAGCTGCGCGACAAGACCCCGCAGCTGAAGAAGCGCTGCGCCGACGGCGCAACGCTGGAGGAGCTGCTGCCCGAGGCCTTCGCTGTGGTGCGCGAGGCGTCCAAGCGCACGTTGCGCATGCGCCACTTCGACGTGCAGCTGCTCGGCGGCATGGTGCTGCACAACGGCAAGATCGCCGAGATGAAGACCGGCGAGGGCAAGACGCTGGTCGCCACGCTGCCCGCCTACCTCAACGCGCTGAGCGGCAAAGGCGTGCACATCGTCACGGTGAACGACTACCTGGCGAGCCGCGACGCGGACTGGATGGGCAAGATTTTCCGCTTCCTCGGCATGACGGTCGGCGTGAACCTGCCGTACCACGAGCTCGAGCTGGAGCAGCGCAACGCCGCGAAGCGCGCCGCCTACGCCGCCGACATCACCTACGGCACCAACAACGAGTTCGGCTTCGACTACCTGCGCGACAACATGGCGATGCACGTCGAGGAGCGCTTCCAGCGCGGCCTCAACTACGCGATCGTCGACGAGGTCGACTCGATCCTG